>JBBDYK010000145.1:0-37808 GCA_040901665.1 Pirellulales bacterium
CGGCACGACAACGCGTCGCACGCGCACGCGCGACTTGCGGCAACTGGTCCGCACTTTGCATGCCACAAACAGAATACCCGTTCTGATTCGCCGGATTGAGTTTTAAGTCATTACTGTGAAAATAGTTACAAAACATCGTTCGAAGTCGCCGACCGTGATCCAGCGCGCGGCTGCGCCAATGCGGCGCATCCGCCGGCACACTGCGCGCCGCGCGCGGTGCGCCCTGGCACAGCTCAGCGCCACGTGTCGCCGGTCGTTCCCACGGTCGGCGGGAACAGCAAGAGGGGTACTGCGGATCTCACGCCCAACGCAGCCGCCACGCGATTCGCCATCCCAGCGTGTGAAAACCACCTGCGCTTCTGCTAGAGTCGCGAGATAGCACCTTTCCAAACCGACGGGCCGGGAGTAATGCCAAAAGTGAATCGTTTGATCGAGGCGCGCTCGCAGCTCGACCTGGTGCGAGACGTGCTGGAGGGCTATGCCGAGCGGGGTGTCTTCCGCGGATTCAGCGCGGGCCCGGTGCAGGGCCGCAAAGCCGTGTTTAGAATGATCTGGCATCGCAATCGGGCCTTCGATCTGCTCGTCGATCTGGAGGCGGGCACGCTGCGCTTCCCAAACCTGTTGCCCAATGTTCCGGCCGACGCGGCCATGTATCGAGAGTTGAAAGCGTTCGTCAAAGCACGCCACGCCGACGATTTGCCGGAGCATCGGCGAATCGACACGAGCAAGGCGCACGTTCGACCGTACAATCGCCAGGGAAGCGTTTCGCTCGTGCTCACCATGAAAGACGGCGATTGCCAGTACGGCGCGCGAAAGTTGATCCACCTGGTACACGAGATCTTTCTCACTTTCCTGACCGAAGGAAGCTGTCTCGAATATATGGTCGAAACGTTCGATCTCGATCCCGATCGCATGTGACGTTCACCGCTTGAAGTTGATTGCCGCACGACCACCGACGTCCGAGGAATCTCATGCCGCTACGAGTTCTTGTCCTGGTTTTCGTTGGCCTGCTGCTCGCTGCCCCCGCAGCATCATTACGGCGCGGCGCTTTGGCTGCCGATGCCGCCACCCAAGACGACCACGGCCGCTTGACCGAAGAGCAGGTCAAGCAGCTCAAGAATCCCGTTCCGTTCAGCAAGGCCTCGATCGCCAAGGGCCTGATTCTCTACCGGCGCGACTGCGTCGAGTGCCACGGCGCCGACGGCAAGTCGCAAGTCGACGTGATCGCCAACGCAACCGACCTGACCGAGCCCAAGTATTGGAAGAGCGGCATCAGCCAGGGCGAGGTCTTCCGCAGCATCCGCGACGGCGCTGGCGACTCGATGCCGCCGTTTAGCGACAAGATCGAGAAAGATGAGGACCTCTGGCACGTCGTCAATTACGTCATAAGTCTTTGGCCCGAGGAAGCTCGGCCCAAGCTTGCAGAAGCCGCCGCCAACTGATCGCACGCCCGAACCAGCCAATCCAGGAGTTGCCCGATGAAGACGAACGCCCAACCTCAAGCCGCCAAGCAGCCCGACCCCACGCGCCGCTCGTTCTTACTCTCTTCCGCCGCAGGAGCCGGCGCCGTTGTCGCCGGGGTTGTCGAAACCGCCCGGGCACAAGCCGATGCCACCAGCATCCCCTCGATCACCATCCCCAAGGAAATCCCCGACTCGGTCAACGAGGCGCCCAAGCCCGGCTCGTTCGAAGGGCAGGGGATGACCGGCGCCGAAGTGTTCGCGCAACTGTGCAAGCAGGAAGAGCTGGCCGCGCTGTTCTGTTGCCCCGGCAACTACACCGTCATCAACGCCATCGCCGCGGCCGGCGTGCCTGCCTTTGGTGGACGCACCGAGGGCGCCATGTGCGCCGCTGCCGACGGCTTCTCGCGCGCCACCGGCGAAGTCACCGCCTGCTCGGGCACCGAGGGCCCCGGCCTGACGCACATGATCATGAACATTGCCGCCGCGGCCGCCGCCCGCACGCCGTTGTTGGTGCTGGCCAGCAACATGCAGATCGCCGGCGACGATCGCGAAGCCTTCATCCAAACCGGCTATCAGCAGCCGATCACCACCGGCATGAAGAAATATGGCAAGCGCTTGATCGCCCCCGATCGCGTCTGGGAATACGGCGGCTATGCGTTCCGCAATCTCAAGTCGGGCGTGCCCGGCCCGGTGCACCTGGACTTTCCGGGCGAAGTGGCCCGCGCCCGCTTCACCGATCCCACCAAGCTCAAGGACTACTACACCAAGGACAAGTACCGCACCGAGTCGCAAATGCACCCCGACCCGGCCGACGTCAAGAAAGCCGTCGAGTTGATCAACCGCGCCGAGCGCCCGCTGGTCGTCGCCGGGCAGGGAGTCTTTCAGAACAAGGGCTGGGACGCACTGCTGAAGGCCGCCGAGAAAAACGAACTGGCCGTTGTCACCTCCGGCCCCATCCGCGGCCACTTTCCGGACGATCATCGCCTGAGCGTCAACGTGGCGCCCGACGCCTTGATGAGCGCCGACCTGGTGGTCTTCGTCGGACAGTATTGCATGCCCAGCCCGGGCGAGTTCCGCTTCAATCCCGACGTCAAGGCGATTCGCGTTCATCCGGTGCCCGAAGACTTGGGCCGCAACTGGCCGCTCGAGTTGGGCGTTGTCAGCGGCGAGCGCTCGTTCCTGGAAGCGCTGGCCGACGCATTGCCCAGCCGCAAGCGCGATGCCTGGGTCAGCGAGCTGTCGGCGGCCCGCGACAAGTACGACAAGTTCATTCACGACCAGTACGAGCAAGGCCTGAAGTACAGCCGCAAGACCGAGCATTTGCACCCCGCCGTGATCGGCAAGGAAGTTCACGACTTCCTTTACAAAGGCGATCTCGACCCGAAGCAGACCGTCACCGGCTGGGGCGGTTGGACGATCGGCACGTACATCGGCCGCTGGCTGCGGGCCTATCGCCCCGCGCAAGAAATCGTCTGCCCGTATCAATACGGCGCCATTGGTCCGGACCTGGCGATGATGATCGGCGCGAGCGCCGCCGTGCAGCAAGGCGTCGGTCCGCAAGCTCCCTACAAGGGCGCTCCCACGTTGTGCGTCACCAGCGACGCGGGCATCGCCTACAGCCTGTTCGATCTGGAGACGGCGGCCAAATACCAGATTCCCGTCATCGCCGTGGTCTATAACAACGACTCCTGGGGCATGTGGCCCAGCGCCGTCACCTCGGCCCGCTCGATGCACATGTACATTTTCCAGCAGAACCTGCGCTACGACAAAATGGCCGAAGGCGTCGGTGCCCGCGGCGAATACGTCCGCACGCCCGAGGAACTGCAAGAGGCGCTCAAGCGCAGCTACCAGTCGGCCGACAAGGATCGCGTCTCGACGCTCATCAACTGCCAGGCCCTGAAGGAATTCACCTCCGCCAGAGATTATCCGCCCGGTGTCTCGCTCAATCCCGAACCCGGTTGCGGCGCGGTGGCGCACTAGGGCACTGCCATGCTAATCCTGATAGCTCCACGGGTGGCGAAGTCCACGCGTGTTGTAGTCACCGCTGCACGAACCAACAGCGACGCTGCGCGCTGTGGCAAACTGCGCGCTCGCGCTGTCGTTTTTGGAAGTGTTTTCGGGGCATGACGTTGCCGACGCTGGGCACTTGACGGATTCGCGCGATCCACTCATGATTCCGCAACGTCGTCGAGACTTGCCGACAATTGCTTCCGCTGGCCAAGCCGGTCCACTACCGTGAGCGACTCGCAACCGCGTCCCGTCAGCTACCAGGCCGCTCGGCGGGTCTTCGTGCGGCGATTGCTGCTCTGCATCGGCCTGGCCGGCGGGCTGGTCGCGGTTTCACTGGCCGCGGGCGTGGCCGGCTATCACTTTCTCGAAGGCATGAGCTGGATGGACGCCTTCGTCAACGCCTCGATGATCCTCTCCGGCATGGGGCCCGTGACCGAGTTGCACACGGAGATGGGCAAGCTGTTCGCCGGCTGCTATGCGCTCTATAGCGGTCTGGCCGTGATCCTGGCCACCGGCCTGATCCTCGCCCCCGTCATCCATTTCGTGCTGCATCGATTCCACCTCGAATCGAAGCGCGAAGAGTGACTCGGTCCTCACTGCATTCATCCACTGGTAAGTGAGCCTTCACCCCTGCCAGTTCGGCTTGCGCTTTTGCATGAAGGCGTCGATGCCTTCGCGCAGCTCGGCGCTTTCCCAAGCGTCGGCCAGGGCCGTGGCCGTGTAGTGCAGGTTGTCCGCGCCTTCGTGCGCGCCGACGTAGCGGATCAGTTCCTTGCAGTTGGCCACCGCGCCGGGCGCGCATGTTAGTAGGGCCGCCGCTTCGCGCTCCACGGCCTGATCGAGCTCGTCGATGCTCGACACCACTTCGTCCAATAGTCGCAGACGCGCCGCCGCGTGGCCGTCCATCTTGTAGGCATTGAGCATCACCCTACGGGAGTTGGGCACCCCGATCTTGCCGATCACGAACGGCGAGATCGTGGCCGGAATCAGCCCCAGCGTCACTTCGGTCAAGCGAAACGTCGCGCCGGCCAGGCCGATTGCCATGTCGCAAATCGAAATCAAACCTAGCCCGCCACCGAAGGCCGAGCCGTTGATCCGCCCGATGAGCGGCTTGGGCAGCCGGTCCAACTCGCCCAGGATGGTGGCGAACTCGACCGCGTCGCTCATGCGCCCCGCACGGGTATTGGCGGCCTGCTGGTGCATGCCCTTCAAATCGCCGCCGGCGCTAAAGATTTCGCCCGCTCCGGTGAGCACGATCACCCGCACGGCCGGGTTGGCAACAAGATCCTTGGCTGCCGCGCTCAGTTCGCGCATCAGTCCCTGCGACATCGCGTTTTTGGCGTCCGGCCGATTCAACGTCAGCCGCGCCACGCCCCGCGAGTCGACTGCGACGTCGATCATCTCAAAGTTGCTCACGACAAGTACTCCGGAAGTGCGGCGGCGCCAAGGACGTTCAACACCGCCGAATCCTAAAGCACCACGCGGCAGTTGAAAAGAGTTTGCCCCGGCACGCCGGTTCAACCTCCGGCTTTGCCGAGGGATTCTTTGTTGCGCACGACATTCCCGAGATTCCAAGCATCGGCCATCGGCTATACTTGCCCGCATGAGCAATCCCGTCGCCCGGCCTCGACTTGCATCGCGTCTCGCTCGGTCGTTCTGCGAATGGGGCACGATGGCCTTGGCAACGCTGTCGGTGGCGTGCCTGATCTATTGGATCGTGTCGATCAATACGTCGCGGGCCGATCCGCCGCAGCTTGGGCTTGGGCGGCGTCTCGGTACCATCGTTGCGACAGATGGCTTTCTGGAAGTCCGGTCCGACTTAGACCTGGACCTCGCCAGGCTCGACGAGCTTGCAAATTTTCCGCAGCTCAATCCCGGGATCGTCGTGGATCGTGGATTTAACCTTCCCGGGGCTCGCTTCCGCATGCTCCAGTCTGACTTCAGCGACCGTTCGGACTGGGCCGTCGAAATCTCGTTTCTCGTACTTTCCATCTGCTCGGCTGCCTTGACGGTGTTGTTTTTCTGCACCTACCGCATCATTCGCCGCGCGATCGGTCGCCCCCGTGGGGCTCACGACGTCTCAAACGCGCCGTGACCGCGGGCGTTGCCCGCGGCTCACTTAGGTTGGGCCGTTGGCCCACCGAGAACGATTCCGCTCACGTGCAACTCTCCCAGCGCGGCCCCAATTGGCGATCCGCCGCGCCGTCGGCTAGAATCCAACGCTTCATCGTAACGTGCCCGGGCGAACCAGGAGCTCACCAGCGGTGCGGCGGCAAACCATTCCTTCGCGGCTCGATCGACAGAGTGCCCAGTTTCGCGCCAATCGCGAGGCCGTGCTCGAACAATTGACGGCGCTCGACGCGCTGCTCGCGCAAGCCCGGGCCGGGGGCGGCGAGAAATCCGTCGCGCGCCACCATCAGCGCGGCAAGCTGTTGGTGCGCGAGCGGATCGAGTTGCTGGTGGATCAGGACTCGCCGTTTCTCGAGCTTTCGCCGTTTGCCGCCGCCGGCACGGATTACGAAGTCGGCGCGGCGGTCGTGTGCGGCATTGGCGTCGTCTCAGGCGTGGAGTGCTACATCAGCGGCAACGATCCCACCATCCGCGGCGGCGCCGTCAATCCGCTCACGCTCAAGAAATCGATGCGCGGCTTCGAGATCTGCCGCCAGAATCGTTTGCCGCACATCATGCTCACCGAAAGCGGCGGCGCCGATTTGCCGCGGCAGTCCGAAATCTTCCTGCCAGGCGGCGCCTCGTTCCGCAACCTGACGCAGCTTTCCAAGCTGGGCATTCCCACCATCTCGCTCGTCTTCGGCAACTCGACCGCCGGCGGCGCGTACACGCCCGCCATGTGTGACTACTCGGTATTCGTCAAGGATCGCGCCAAGGTATTCCTCGGCGGGCCGCCGTTGGTGAAGATGGCCACCGGCGAGGAGTCGACCGACGAAGAGCTGGGCGGCGCCGAAATGCACTCCAGGGTCTCCGGCCTGTCCGACTATCTGGCCAGCGACGAGCTGGACGCCATCCGCATCGGCCGCCAGATCGTGGCGAATCTCAACTGGCGGAAGCTTGGTCCGCCACCATCCGCTGATTTCGCCGAGCCGCTGTACGACGCCGACGACCTGCTCGGCCTGGCGCCGGCCGATCTGAAGATGCCCGTCGACATGCGCGAGATCATTGCCCGCGTGGTCGACGGCTCGCAGTTTCACGAGTTCAAGCCGGCCTACGGCGCGAACCTGATCACCGGTTGGGCCTCGCTGCACGGCCACGAGATCGGCATCCTCGCCAACCAGCAGGGCGTGCTCTTCTCGGCGGAAGCTCAGAAGGCGTCGCAGTTCATTCAATTGGCCAACAAGAACGGCGTGCCGCTGATCTTCATCCACAACGTCACCGGCTACATGGTCGGCAAGGAGTACGAGCAGGCCGGCATCATCAAGCACGGGGCGATGATGATCAACGCGGTCTCTAACAGCACCGTGCCGCACATCAGCCTGCAGATCGGCGGCTCCTATGGAGCGGGCAACTATGGCATGTGCGGCTATGCCTACGAGCCGCGATTCGTGTTCCTCTGGCCCAACAGCAAGACGGCCGTGATGGGCCCCCAGCAATTGGCCGGCGTGCTGTCCATCGTCCGCCGCGCCGCGGCCGCCGCCGCCGGCAAGCCGTTCGACGAAAAGCAAGACGCGATGCTCCGCCAGGCCGTGGAAGAGCAGATCGAAAAAGAATCGCTCGCCCCGTTCACCAGCGGCCAGGTGTACGACGACGGCATCATCGACCCCCGCGACACCCGCACGGTGCTGGGCATGGCCATTTCCGCGGCGCTATCTGCGGAAGTGAAGGGCGCGGAGAGTTACGGCGTGTTTCGGATGTAACAGGATCGCGACGTGAATCAGGCGATACCAGCGAAAGACGTGACCAACGCGGAGCATCGCATGAACACCGACGCTGCGCCCGGCAAGTTCGCGCGATTTCGCGTCGCCCCGGTTTTCCTGCAAGCTTACACGGTGTTCGTGATCGTGGTCAGTATCCTGAGCATGACCGTGTTCTTCGCGCCGCCGCTAAATCGCGCGATAGTGCCCTACACTGGGTGGAACCCAGGAATGATTTATATGTTTACCATTTTCTTTAGCGTGACTGCGGCAATTGGCGGTCAGCGAGGTCAGCGAAGGGTCATATACGGCATTGTGTTGCTCTTGGGATTAGGTATCGGCATCGGCCTTTTCGATATGGCTTTGGCTTGGAAGAATCCCTCAATGCTGCAAGCCAGCCAAACCAATCCCTATCTGGTATATGCGGCTCAGCGCCCGATTTTTACCGTCGTCGCGCCACTGGCGTGGCTGCTGCTGCTCCTTTCGCCCGTGATGCGCAAGTGGATTAAGGGTGACGCCGATACCGACGGTGTCGGCCCGAAGCAGTATCAATTTGCTCTAGTTGACCTGCTCTACGTGATGATGGTCGTCGCCGTTTGCTTTGCGCTCTCCATCGCCCTGGTTGGCGTCGTCAAAAGGAAGCAACAATCATTGGCCATGCCAAACGCTGCGCCCCAACGGGGGACGTCGTCCTAGGTCGACAACAGACTCAACCATGCCAACCCGCCCCATCCAAAAAATCCTGATTGCCAACCGCGGTGAGATCGCCCGCCGAATCCTGCGCACGTGCCGCGCCATGGGCATCAGCAGCGTGGCCGTCTGTTCCGACGCGGATCGCGCCGCGCCGTTCACGCGCGAGGCCGACGAAGTCGTCCCGCTGGGCGGTCTGCAAGCGGCCGAGTCATACCTGCGCATCGACGCCATCATCGACGCGGCGCGCAAAACCAACAGCGACGCCATCCATCCCGGCTATGGCTTCCTCTCCGAAAACGAGGCCTTCGCTCAGGCCTGCGTCGACGCCGGCATCACCTTCATCGGCCCGCCGCCCGAGGTGATCGCGGCCATGGGCTCGAAGATCGAAGCCAAGCGCCGCATGCAAGCGGCCGATGTGCCGCTCTTGCCCACGCTCGAAGTCGGCCAGCAGTCGGCCGAGGCCGTGCTCAAGCAAGCGAAATCGCTCGACTGGCCACTGGTGATCAAGGCCTCGGCCGGCGGCGGCGGCCGGGGCATGCGCATCGTGCGCTCGCCCGACGAATTCGCCGCGCTGCTGGAAACGGCACGCCGCGAGGCGCTGGCCGCCTTTGGCGATGGCACGCTGTATATCGAGCCCTACATCGAATCGGGCCGCCACGTCGAGATCCAAATTTTCGGCGACACACACGGCAACGTCGTCCACCTGTTCGAGCGCGAATGCTCCATCCAACGCCGTCATCAGAAGATCATTGAAGAGTCCCCTTCGGTGGCGCTCGACGACGACTTGCGCTGCGCGATGGCCGACGCCGCCGTCCGCGCCGCCGCGCAGATCGGCTATGTCAACGCCGGCACGGTCGAGTTCCTGTTGACGCCGAACGGAAAGTTTTACTTCCTGGAAGTCAACACGCGCTTGCAGGTCGAACATCCCGTGACTGAGTACGTCACCGGCCTCGATCTGGTGCGGCTGCAGATCCTGGTGGCTGCCGGCGAGCCGCTGCCCGACGAAGTGCACAGCGCGAAGCTCAGCGGCCACGCCATCGAGGCCCGGCTCTACGCCGAAGATCCGCAGCAAGGCTATCTCCCGCAGGCAGGCATGCTGCACCGCTTGCGCTTTCCGCACGATGCCGGCATCCGCGTCGAATCGGCGCTCGGCGACAGGGCCGAGGTCTCGCCCTATTACGACCCGCTGTTGGCCAAGGTGATCGTGCATGCGCCCACGCGGGCCGAAGCCGCCCGCCGCTTGAGCCGCGCGCTCGCCCGCACGCAGATTCACGGCCTGCGCACCAATCGCGAGCTGCTGGTGCGCATCCTCGAGCATCCCGACTTTCTCGCCGGCCACACCGACACGCATTTTCTTGAGCACCACGAGGTCTTCGCCCTCTCGGAACCGCTGGGCGACGACCAGGCGGTGCGCTTGCACGCCGCCGCCGCCGCGATTGCCGCACAGGCCGAGCGCCGCCGCGACGCCCTCGTGCTGTCTCGCGCGCCCTCGGGCTGGCGCAACAATACTTCACAGCCGCAACAGACGCGTTTTCGTGGCTATCATGGCGAATTGATCGTCGATTACCAGTTCCAGCGCGCCGGCTTGCTCATGAGTATCAACGGCGAGGCACTGCCCGACGTGCGCCTGGCCAGCGCGACACCGGAACAGGTGCGCCTGCAAGTCGGCGGCGTCGAGCACCGTTACGATGTACACCGCCATGGCGGCACTTGTTACGTCGACAGCAGCTTGGGCTGCTCGACGCTGATCGAGATCCCACGCTTTCCGCTGCCAGAGGAAGCCATTGCAGCCGGCTCGCTCGCAGCGCCGTTGCCGGGCGTCGTGATCGAGGTGAAGGTCAAGTGCGGCGACGTGGTCGCGGCCGGCGACCCGTTGCTCGTGATCGATTCCATGAAGGTTCACCATTGGATCGCCGCGCCGCGGTCCGGTTGCGTGGCCGAGGTCCGTGTCGAACAAGGCCAACACGTCACCGCCGGCGCCGTGCTGGTGGTAATTGACGAGGTCGAGTAGCAGTTGGGTGGCACTGGCGTGTCGCCAGTGCAGTGCGAACACTGGCAAAATGCCGGTGCCATTCTGACGAGTGAGTGTGAAATCGGCAGGAGCTCGAAAGATGTCCACGCCCTTGCGAATCGCCAACTGCTCCGGTTTTTATGGCGATCGGCTGGCCGCCGCGCGCGAAATGGTGACCGGCGGGCCGATCGACTTCCTCACCGGTGACTACCTGGCCGAGCTGACGATGCTCATCCTCTGGAAGGCTCAGCAGAAGAACGCCTCCTGGGGCTACGCCACGACGTTTCTCAAGCAAATGGAAGATGTCGTCGGCGAAGCCCTCGGCCGCGGCGTCAAAATCGTCACCAACGCCGGCGGGCTCAATCCGGCCGGACTCACCGGTGAGCTGCGCGCGCTGCTCGATCGTCTCGGCCTCAAGGCCAAGGTGCTGCACATCGAAGGGGACGATCTCTTGCCGCAGTTGCCCGCCCTCATGCAAGCCGGTCACGAGCTTGCGCACCTCGACACTGGCCGGCCGCTGGCTCAGCTCAAGGCCAAGCCGCTCTCGGCCAACGCCTATCTCGGCGCCTGGGGCATCGTCGAAGCTTTGAACCAGGGCGCCGATATCGTCGTCTGCCCGCGTGTGACCGATGCGTCCGTCGTCGTCGGCCCCGCTGCCTGGCACTTCCGCTGGCAGCGAAACGATTGGGACCGACTGGCCGGCGCGGTCGTGGCCGGTCACGTCGTCGAGTGCGGCGCACAGTGTACCGGCGGCAACTACGCCTTCTTTCAGGAAGTGCCCGGGCTTGAATATCCTGGCTTCCCGATCGCAGAAATGTATGAGGATGGCTCGAGCGTCATCACCAAGCACGAAGGTACGGGCGGGCTGGTTTCCGTCGGCACCGTCACGGCGCAATTGCTCTACGAGATCGACCGGCCCGCGTATATCAACCCCGACGCGGTCGCTCGTTTCGACACCATTCAGCTAACCCAGGAGGCAACTGACCGCGTGCGCATCTCGGGCGTCCGCGGCGAACCGGCCCCATCCACGACCAAAGTTTGCCTGAACTATCTGGGCGGGTTTCGCAATCAAATGACGTTCGTCCTCACCGGGCTCGACATCCAGGCCAAGGCCGATCTCGTGCGCCGCACGCTGCACCGCCTGCTTGACGCGAAGCAGTTCGACGCGTTCGAGATCCACTTGTCCCGCACCGACAAGCCCAACGCCGCCACGAATGAGGAAGCCGCGGCTCGCTTGAGGATTACGGTCAAAAGCCAGGATCCCAAGCGCGCCGGCCGCGCCGTTTCGAGCGCGATCACCGAGATGGCCTTGGCCAGCTATCCCGGCCTGTTCGCCACCACGCCGCCCGGCGAGGCCAGTCCCTTCGGTGTCTACTGGCCCATGCTCGTGCCGGCCGACGTGCCGCGGCACGTGGTCGTGCTCGAAGACGACACGCGAATTCCGATTCCAGCCACCGATGGTTCGGCGGCAGGCGACGTGCGTGTTGAAACCGTGTCGCCGGAATTGCCCGATGCACCGGCCGGCCCAACGCGTGCCGTCCCGCTGGGCACGCTGTTCGGCGCGCGTTCCGGCGACAAGGGGGGCAATGCCAACGTCGGCGTCTGGGCTCGCGACGCTGCGGCCTACGCCTGGCTGGCGTCGTTCCTCACCGTCGAGCAGTTCAAGACGCTCATCCCTGAAGCATCGAAGTTGGAAGTCCGCCGCTACGAGTTGCCGAACATGCTGTCGCTCAACTTCGTCGTCGTCGGCCTGCTGGGCGAAGGTGTCGCCTCCTCCACCCGCTTCGATCCCCAAGCCAAGAGTCTCGGCGAGTATCTCCGCTCGCGCGTGGTGGAGATGCCCGAAGCATTGCTTACCCGAGGCACTGTTGGCGGTTTGGCTGGCGCCGCGATATAATAGGCCGTGTTCGTTGCGTATCTTTACGATTGCGACTGGGAACCTCTCGATGGCAACAGGACCGAACGAGATTATCAACGCTGCTCTAAAACTTTCAGACTCGGATCGGCTGCTGATCGCAACTCGCCTTTTGGATACCTTGCCCGACGAGTTTCAGTTTCTCGAAGATGACGCAGTCATGCTGGCTGAGCTTGAGCGACGTGCCAGCGATCCGAGTCCGACGATTCCGGCCGCCGAGATATTCATTGCCCGCACTGGCGGCGGCTAAGTTCGTTCTTCGCGCGGCGGCAGCACCATTTGAGTCTGAGTGACCAGGGCAATGAGCTTGCCGTCGTCGCTGGTGACGCGCGTCTGCCAGACCATGGTGGTCCGCCCCAGGTGCAACGGCGTGGACTCGCCGAGCACGCTGGCGCCCAAGGGCGCGGCGCGCATGAAGTTCGTCTTCGATTCGATCGTCGTGGTGCCCGCGCCGGCCGGAAGATTCGCCACGGTGCCGGTCGCCCCCAGCGTATCGGCGAAGGCCATGATCGAGCCGCCGTGCAGGATGTCGCCCACAGTACACAGGTCGCGACGCACGGTCAGCTTTGCCCGCACCCGCTGCGGCGTGATCTCCAAAAACTCAATGCCCAGCGTTGCCGGCAGCAAGTCCTTCATCCGTTCGTGCGCGACTTTTATCGGATCCACGGGTAGTTCGCTCCCTATGCGGACTGAAGACAAGTTAGCCACCGAGAACACGGAGGGCTCAGAGGAATGAGGAACCTCGCTGACCACGTCGACCTGGTTGACGTTCCTTCCCGTTCTCGGTGTCCTCGGTGTACTCGGTGGCCAATCCTAATTCAAGTGCGATGACCAACGGCGTCACGGGCACTCGCACGCCTTTTCGCGCAGCACGCGGCGCAGGATCTTACCGATGTTGCTCTTGGGGAGCATCGTCTCGAAGTGCACGCGCGTGGGCGCTTTGAACTTTGCCACCTGCTTGCACGCGTGCTCGATCACCTCCCGCTCGGTGAGCGTCTGGCCGGGCGCCACCACCACGAACGCCACCACGTTCTCGCCGTAAATCTCGTCGGGCACGCCCACCACGGCGGCTTCGGCGACGGCCGGATGCTCGTGCAGCACGGCCTCCAACTCGGCCGGATAAATGTTCTCGCCGCCGCGGATGATCATGTCCTTCTTGCGATCGACCACGAACAGGTATCCGTCCTCGTCCAGATAGCCGATGTCGCCGGTGTGCAGCCAGCCGTTGCGCACCGTTTCGGCGGTGGCCTCCGGCTTGTTGTGATAGCCGCGCATGACCACCGGCCCGCGAATGCAGATCTCGCCGCGCTCGCCGGTGGGCAACGGCCGATCGGCATCGTCGACGATCTGCATTTCCATGTTGATGTACGCCCGCCCCGCACTGCCGGGTCGATAGGGCTCGCTGCGCCGGTTCACCGTGCCCATGCCAGACGCCTCGGTCAAGCCGTACACCTCGCGAATGCGGCACGGATAGCGCTGCATGAAGGCCTGCGCCAGCTCGACCGGCAGCGGCGCTCCACCGCAAATGATTTCTACCAGCGACGACAGGTCATACTGCTTCGCGCTGGGATGATGCAACAGCAGCGCCAACACGGTGGGCACCGCGGCGGTCGTGTTGACCCGGTGCTTCGCGATCAACGCCATGAACGACTCCGGCTCGAACCAGCGCATCTGCACCAGCCGCGTCGCCTCGGCCAGATGCTTGGGCGTGCGCAACAAGTCGTTCATGATGGCCACGCCGAAGATGTGGGCGATCGGCATGCCGCTGAGCGAGACGCGAGGGCCTTCCCACAGATGCAGCTCTGCCCCTTCACTCACCGCGTCGGAACTGGCCAGCAGATTCGTGTGCGACAAGAGCACGCCTTTGGGTCGTCCCGTCGTGCCCGATGAATACAGCATCACGGCCGTGCTGTCCGGATCGATGTTCGCCAGCGACGATTGCGGGTCGAATTGCAACAGCGACTCGAGCCGTGCCTCCGGCGGCGTGGCTTGCGGATTGTCGTCGCCGCCCACCACCACGATGTGGCGCAGGTGGGGCAGCCCGGCCGCGGCTTCGCGCCCCACCGGCAATAGTTCGGCGTCGGCCACGATCAACTGTGCCTCGGTGTCGGCCAGCACATAGCGCAGCTCGGGCGCTGCCAGTTGCGGCATCACGGGCACGGCCGCGCCGCCAGCGCGAAAAACGCCCTGCATCACAGGAAACAAGAGCGGATGGTTCATCATCATCACCACGGCGCGACCGCCTGGTGTCAGGCCCAATTCCGACAGGCCGCCTTGCAGCCGCCGGCCATCTTCCAGCAGTTGCCAATTGGTGAACCGCTGGCCGTCGATCTCGTAGTTTGCATGTTCGCCCAGCCGCTCGGCCGAGTCTTCCGCCAGTTGCGCGAGATTGGTAACCGCCATACCTGGTTCGCTCCCTGCGAGAGTGTGCCATGAGCGCGCGCATTGCTCGAAAGATGCACGCGGCCTGCTTGATTACAGCGGACAGAAAACACGTCCGCCAGGAATCAGGATAGCGAATCGCTTTGGTCCACGCCGCGCAAAAAAATGAAAAAAATGTGTTCACCCCGCGAGGCCGCCGGGCCGCTGTCGTCTACAATCACAACCGCCTGAGGAGGCAATTGCGAATCCGGGAGCCACCACGATGGACCTCGCTTACGGAACCCAGTACGAAACCCTGCGACGAGAGGTCCGGCAATTCATCGCCGACCATGGGCATCTTGCGCCCAAGAACCTGCTGGAGATCGATCGCGCCAAAACCCGCGCCTGGCAGGAACTGTTGATCCAACACGGGTACGTGGCCCGCGCCGTGCCGAAGCAGTACGGCGGCTACGGCGCGCCGCTCGATCCGCTCGAGGCGCATCTGATCGCCGATGAGTTCGCCCGCGCTCAAATCGCGCCCGGCTTCGGCGGCCAGGGCATCGCCTATCTCGTGCCCGCACTGTTGGAACTGGCCACCGAGGAACAAAAGAAGCGCTTTGTCCCCCCCACGCTCACCACCGAGATCATCTGGTGCGAGGGCTATTCCGAGCCCAACGCCGGCAGCGACCTGGCCAGCCTCAGCACCAGCGCCCGGCTGGAAGGCGACCACTGGGTCGTCAACGGCCAGAAGATCTGGACCAGCACGGCCGAGAGCGCCGACTGGATGTTCTGCCTGGTGCGCACCGAGCCCGACGCGCCCAAGCACCAGGGCCTGAGCTTTCTGCTGTTCTCGATGCGCACGCCCGGCATTCGCGTCCGCCCGCTGAAAACGATGACCGGCGACGCCCACTTCAACGAAGTGTTCTTCACCGACGTGCGCGTGCCCCAGGTCCAGATCGTTGGCGAGCGCGGGCAAGGTTGGCTGGTGGCCAACAACGTCCTGCTGCACGAGCGCGACGATCTGGGCGATCCCGACGCCACGCTGCAGAGACTCAATGCGCTGGTGGACTTGATGAAGAAAGAAACGGCCGCCGGTGGGCGCATCATGGATAACGCCGCTTACCGCGACCGCCTGCTCCGCCTGCAGGGCCGTGTGATGGCGCTGCGCTACAACCACCTGCGGTTGCTAAGCGCCAAGCTCAACAATAAGGACGCCTCGCTAGCGGCCATGATCGTCAAGTTGCAAGGCACCGAGCTGCGCCACGAGCTCGAAGGGCTGGCCGTCGACGCGCTCGGCGAGCTGGGCATTCTGTACCAAGAGGGCCGCCACCTGCGCGACGGCGGATCGTGGCAGACCATGTACATGTTCTACCTCGGTCTGATCATCGGCGGTGGCACGTCGCAAATTCAAAAGAACATCATCAGCGAGCGCGGACTCGGCATGCCGCGCGAGCCAAAAGTAAAAGCCTAACAAAGAAACGGGACGGCCTGGGAGCGCTTCGCCGCCCGTTCCGTTTTTCAGCCAGCAGGGTTCGCCATGGAATTTGGACTCTCCGCCGAACAAACGATGCTGCAAGACAGCGTCGCGAAGTTTCTCGATCGTACCAGCCCCTTGGAGCGCGTGCGCCGCTTCTGCGAACAGCGGGAACAACGCGCCCAGGACGTCTGGTCCGGCCTGTGCGATCTGGGCATTCCCGGCCTCTTCGTCGCCGAAGAGCACGGCGGCATCGGCTGCTCGCTGCTCGATGCGGCGCTGGTGGCCGAGACGCTCGGCTCCCGCGTCGCGCCGGTGCCGTTTGTCGCCACGGCCGTCATGGCGCCCTTGGCCATCGCCACGGCCGGTTCGCCTGCCCAACAAGCAAAGTGGCTGCCGGCGCTGGCCGAAGGCAAAGTCGTCGTCGGCGCGGCGCTTTCCACAGCCGCCAGCAATCGCCTCACCGATCCGGTGCAAGCTGATGGCGCCAAGCTACGCGGCCGGGCGCTGTTCGTGCTCGATTTCGAGGCCGACGCCTATCTCGTCGCCGACAGCCAGCAACGGCTCTACCTCGTCGACGCTAACGACTCGGGAGTTCACCGCGAATCGCTCGCCACCATCGACCGCACCCGCATCGTGGGTGAGCTGGTGTTCGAAGATGCCGCCGCGGAGCTCTTGCCGGGCAGCAACGATCCGGATGTTTGCGCCCGTGTGATCGACGCCGGTCGCATCGTGCTGGCGGCCGACACGTTGGGCGCGGCGAGCACGATGCTCAGCCGGGCCGTGGCGTACTCGAAGGAGCGTGTGCAGTTCGGCCGGCCGATCGGCTCGTTCCAGGCGGTCAAGCACCTGTGCGCCGAGATGGCGGCCGAGCTCGAGCCGTGCCGCGCCATGATGTGGTATGCAGCCCACGCCTTCGACGCGATGCCCGACGAGACCCGCCTCAATGCCTGTCACGCCAAGGCCCATCTTTCGGAAGTGGGCACGCGCGTCGCCCGCACCTCCACCGAAGTCCACGGCGGCATCGGCTTCACCGACGAGCTAGGCCTGCACTTGTGGTTCAAGCGCATCGGCGCCAATCGCCAGTTGCTCGGCGGCCCCGATCAGCTCCGCGACGAAGCGGCCCGTTTACAGCAGTGGGTTTAGAGTGTAGCTGAATTCGCAAGAATTCAGCCTGGACGCTACTGAATTCTTGCGAATTCAGCTACCCGTTGAAATCCATCCCCCGCTACATCAATCCCCAGGCCGGCACCAGTCGAAACAGCGCAATCGCCAACGCCGTGCCAGCCAGGGGAATGAGCAAGGTCGTGACGAACACCGGGCCATACGCGCGGGCATGCGTTTCGCCGCAGACGTTGCGGATCAGCATCACGATATAACCGTTGGCGGGCAGCGAATCGAGCGAGCCAGACGCGATCGCCACCACGCGGTGCAACGCTCGCGGCGCCACCCCCAATTGATCGACGAAGATCGGCTTGATGATCGGCAGCGCCAAGCCTTGTCCGCCGGAAGCGCTGCCCGCCATGCCGGCGATCACGGCGACGGCCAGCGCCGCGCCGATCAACGGATCGCCCGGGACGTTGGTCACCCAGTCCACCATCCGCTCGAAGGCCGGCAAGCCCTGCATCGCCGAACCAAAGCCGACGACCGAGCAGGTGGCGCCGATGGCAATCAGCCCGTTGCCAAAGCCCTCGGCCAGCGATCGACCCGCCGAGACGAACGGCCACAGGCAAATGAGCGCCGTCAGCACGCCGGCAAAGATCGCCACGGTCGGATCGGCGGGAAACGCCGCCCACAATCGCGGCGCCACGTTGAGCGCCAAGAGCGTCACGATCAACGGCGCCAGCGCTGCGCCCAATCGCGGCAACCGCTCGATATCAGTCGCGCGTTCCGTGCTTGACATCTCACCCTCGGGCACGTCGCCCGCAGCGCCGGTCGCAGCACCGCTGCGAAGGTCGCGGGCAATGGCCCAATCGAGATACCATTGCCCGGCTGCGAACATCAGCCCCGCCACGATCAGGCTCACGGGCCAGCCTGCCAATGCGTCGGTCAGCGGCTCCCCGGTCGAAGCGTCGATCAGGTACTGAATTGGAATCAGGTTCTGGATCTCCGGCGATCCGGCCGAGGTCATCGTAAACGTCACGCTGCCGAAAGCGATCGCCGCAGGAATGAAGCGATGCGGCAGCTTCGCCTCGCGAAACAACCGTGCGGCCAGCGGGTACACCGAGAATCCCACCACGAATAGCGACACGCCGCCATAGGTCAGCACCGCGCAGGCCAGCACCACGGCCAGGCACGCTCGCTGCGGCCCTAGCACGCGCACCACGGCCTGCGCAATGCGTGCCGCGGCGCCCGAGTGTTCCATCAGCTTGCCGAAACTCGCGCCCAGCGCAAAGATCAAATAGAACCGCCGCAGATAGTCGGCGAAGCCCACCATGTACCGCCCGGTCATGCCTTCCACCGGATCGGCACCGCTGAACACCAGCACCATCAAGGCGCAAAACGGCGCCACCACGAAGATGCTCTGGCCGCGATAGACCAGCACGGTCAACAGCAGCAGCCCGCCCACGAGCACCGCCAGACCGTAGCCGGCATTGAGGACTTCCATTCGGCGATCCATCAGCGACTGATGATTTGGACTACTGGCATAGCAGCGTACCGGCGGCTATCTGCCAGCACAACCAACCCGCAGGCGCTCGGGGGCAAACATCCAGCGGCCAGCGTCCCGGCCGTCGGGCGCTTGTTTCCGGGCAGCGGCTGGTTTAGATTTGACGTGCTCGCAGGATGGGATTTGTCCGCACGCAGCGGCCGAACCCATCTTCCCCCGTCGAGATTGCACTGCATGCGAGCGGTCAGTGTGCCCGACTCTGGGTTTCGCAGATGGAGTGACTCTCGATCATGCGTCGTCTTGTCGCACTGTTGGTGATCGTCTCCGCGTTCGTTTCGCTGGCTTCGGCCGAAGAGTCCGCTCCCGCGCCCCAGATTCCGGGTTGGGTCGCGCGCGGCAGCGCCTGGCATCCGGCCGAGCCCTATGCCGAAGGTCAACCGCGCGCCACCAGCCTGCAGTTGCCCTTTCCCAAGATGCGCTCGTTGGAAAGTAATTCCATGTCGCCCGAGAAGGTGGCGCTGGGCAAGCTGCTGTTCTTCGATCCGCTGCTCAGCGGCCAGAACACGATCTCTTGTGCCCACTGCCACCATCCCGACCATGGCATGGCCGACGGCCGCAAGCTGAGCATGGGCTTCGGCGGCACGGGTGTCGGGCCCGAGCGCACCGGCGGCGACGTGCTGGGCCGCAGTGCGCCCAGTCTCTGGAACGCCGCCTACTACAAATGGCAGTTCTGGGACGGCCGCGCCGACGATCTCGAAGCGCAGGCTGCCGGACCCATCACCAACGAGCACGAGATGGGCGAGAAGCCCGAGACGCTGGTCAAGGAGCTGCGCGACAACCCCGAGTACGTCGCGCTGTTTCAAAAGGTGTACGGCGGCAGCACGGACGAAGCAGTGACGTTCGAAAACACCTGTCGCGCGATCGCCGCCTTCGAGCGCACCCTGCTGTCGTTCAACTCCAAGTTCGATCGCTATACGGCCGGCGACACCACGGCGCTCAACGAGCAGGAACGTAGCGGCATGCGGCTGTTTCGGTCGCTCAAGACGCGCTGCTTCGAATGCCACAACTTTCCCACCTTCGCCGACGATAGCTTCCGCGTGATCGGCGTGCCGGACAACGGGCCCCACGACCCGGGCCGCGCCGGCGTGCCGAACGAAGGCCCCGACGGCGCGTTCAAGACCACCAGCCTGCGCAACATCGAGCTCACCGCTCCGTACATGCACAACGGCGCGTTCAACAGGCTTGAGGAAGTCATCAAGTTCTATGCCAAGGGAGGCGGCCGCGGCGAACCGAATCCCGTCGACGGCATCGACGACAAAATCGGCAAGTTCGACATCACCGACGCCGAAGTGGCCGACCTGGTGGCCTTCTTGAAAGCCCTCACCGATACCTCGCTGCAACCGGTTCCGCCGGAGCAAGTGCCCAGCGGCTTGCCGATCGTCGCAGTGAAAACCAGGCCGATGCCGGCGACCCCAGCGTCGACTCCCGCGGCGGTCGCCGTGGCCGGCGCGCCCGCTTCGCGTCCGGCGACATCCTCCCCACCCGCCGCCGCCGCGCGGCCCGCGCAGCCGCTCACCGGCTTCTCCGACGGCAATCTCAACCGCACGGCCGAGCGCGCCGTGCTGAGCATCGCCTCGGCGCGCAGCGCTTCGGCTGCGGCCGGCCCCTGGGTCGGCGCCGCGAGCGTCGCCGCCACGTTCACCGTGCGCCCCGGTCAATCGATTCAAGCCGCCGTCGATCGCTGCCGTGCCGGTGATCGCGTGCTGCTCGAACCGGGCGTCTATCAACAAACGGTCGTCATCGACACCGACGGCATCACGCTCTCTGGCGTCAATCGCCAGGGCGAGCGCCCCGTGCTCGACGGCGGCGGCACGCTGGCCGACGCCGTGCAAGGCTCCGGCGGCAACCTGCTCATCGCAGGGCTCACCATTCGCAATTATGTCGGCAACGGCATCATGGTCAGCAAGGCCAAGAACGTCGCCTTCCGCAACCTGGTCATCGAAAACTCCGGCTTGTACGGCGTCTACCCCGTCGAGTGTACCGGCGTGCTGGTCGAAGGCTGCACGGTCAGCGGCATTCGCGACGCGGGCATCTATGTCGGCAGCAGCCGCGACGTCGTCGTTCGCAATAACGAGGTCTACAACAACGTGGCCGGCATCGAGATCGAAAACTCCGTCGGCTCGCTGGTGGAGAACAACAGTGCCCACCACAATACTACCGGCATCCTGGTGTTCGCGCTGCCGAACAATCCCGTGAAGGAGTGCCGCGATACGCGCGTGATCAACAACCGCGTGTGGGCCAATAACCACGAGAACTTTGCCAAGCCCGGCACCACCGTGGCCAATCTGGCGCCGGGCGTGGGTATCGTGGTGATGGCCGCCGACCGCACCGAAGTGACCCAGAACCGCATCAGCGAGAACGACTCGTACGGCATCGTGGTGGTCTCGCTCGCCGCCGCGCGGCTGCCGGCCCGGCGCACGGTTGACGTCGAGCCCAACTCGGACCAGACGCTGATCGTGGCCAACCAGTACGAGAACAACGGCCGTCACGCGCACCAGTTGTTCGCCCAAGTGCTCAAGGCGCCCGGCGGCGATCTATTCTGGGATGGCAGCGGCGCCGGCAACGATTGGCGCGAGAGTCGCAATCTAGCGACGTTTCCCCAAGATCTACTCGGACCCGCCGGTCCGTCCAGTGCGCAAACTACTCCCGTGCAAACCAATTCATCGGCAGGAGGTTCCAAATGAAACGCTCGTTGAAATGTATCGCGCCGGCCGCTCTCGTGGTACTCTCGCTAGTGACCATCTCCGCCCGGGCTGAAGAGGAAAAGTATCCCGCGCGCAACGCGCAGGCGCCGGCCGTCGGTCCGCAGACCGTGCGCGGCACATTCACCGTGGCGCCGGGACAATCGATCCAAGCGGCCGTCGATCGGGCTCGCCCCGGCGACCGCATCGAAGTGCTGCCCGGCACGTATAGCGAGAGTGTCACCATCGATTTCGACGACATCGAGCTGGTCGGCGTCGTGCAAAACGGCGAGCGGCCCGTTCTCGATGGCAAGACCACCATGAATGACGCCGTGATCACCTCGGGAAATAACTTCGTCATCTCCGGCTTTGAAATTCGCGACTACAAGGGCAACGGCGTCGTCGTCAGCCAGGCCAAGAACGCCACCTTCAAGAATCTGGTCTGTCACAACACGGGCAAGTACGGCGTCTATCCCGTGCTCTGCCAGGGCGTGCTGGTCGAAAACTGCGTCGTGTCCGACGTGTGGGACGCCGGCGTCTATGCCGGACAGTGCCAGGACGTCGTGATCCAGAATTGTGAGGGCTATCGCAATACCATCGGCATCGAAACCGAGAACTGCGTCAACGTGGTGATGGCAAACAACTCGGCCCACGACAATTCGCTGGGCCTGCTGGTCGTGCTGCTGCCCGATTTGCCCACCACCATCGCCACCAACGCGCGCGTGATCAACAACCGCGTCACCAACAACAACTACCCCAACCTGGCGCCGCAGGGCAACATGGTCAGCATGGTCGAGCCCGGTAACGGCATCGTCATCAACGCGGCCGACAACACGGAAGTGACCAAGAACGAAGTGCGCGGCAACGGCTCCTATGGCATCGCCATGTATGCGTTGACCGACGTGTTTCCACCCGACCGCAAGCTGAACGTCGAGCCCAATCCCGACCGCAATTTCATCCACGACAACAAGCTCTCGGACAACGGCGGCAACGTTTCGAAGCGCTTGGGCTCGCTGGGCGCCACCGGCGGCGATCTGTTCTGGAGCGGCAAAGGCGCCGGCAACGGCTGGAACGAGGCCACCGACAAAACGTTCCCCGAGAAGCTGCCCGGCTGGGGCGGAGTGCCGGCAGCAGGCGGCGGAGATTGATGCGACGCTTTATCGACTCCACGACGACCGCGAACTTCCGATTCGCGGCGCACGGCCACACCTGGTGCTGCGCGCCGCGGATCGGCGTGGCTTTACCCGCTTGATCCCTGCCGAATGCCAACCCTCCACCAAGGACAGCTACGATGCGCCAGCGCACCCGATTCTTGGCACTTCCCGCCGCGCTCTTGCTGATGACGATCAACGCAACGGCCGCCGAGCGCGCCGCTAGCTCGGCATATCCCGATGCTCCCACGGCCGACGTGGTCGACGATTACCACGGCACGCGCGTGCCCGATTTGTATCGCCCGCTGGAAGATCCCGATGCGCCCCAATCGCGCGCCTGGATCGACGCCGAGAACAAGATCACGTTCGCCTTCCTCGAAGGCATTCCCGCCCGCGAGCCGCTCAAAGAGCGCCTGACCAGGCTGTGGGACTACGAAAAGTTCGGCGTGCCGTCGCGCGAGGGCAGGCGCTACTTCCTCACCCGCAATAGCGGACTGCAGAACCAAAGCGTGCTCTACACGCTCTCGTCGTTGGATGCCGAGCCGAAAGTGCTGCTCGACCCCAACACGCTATCGAAGGATGGCACCGTGGCATTGTCCGGATTGGCGATCAGCGAAGACGGCAGCAAGATGGCCTATGCGTTGGCCGATGCCGGCAGCGATTGGATCACCTGGCACGTCCGCAACGTGGCCAGCGGCCTGGACACCGACGACATCGTGCGCTGGAGCAAGTTCTCCGGCGCCAGTTGGACCAAGGACGGCGCGGGCTTCTTCTATGGACGCTATCCCGAGCCCAAGGAAGGCGAAGACTTGCTGGCCTCGAACTATTTTCAAAAGCTCTACTACCACAAGCTGGGCACGCCGCAAGCCGACGACGCGCTGATCTATGAAACGCCCGACCACAAGGAGTGGCACTACTCGAACCAGGTCAGCGACGACGGCAAATACCTGATCATCGGCGTGGCTCGCAGCACCGAAGACGTCAACATGCTGCTCTACAAGCGGCTGGCCGAGGCCGATGCGCCGCTGGTCCCGCTCATCGACAACTTCGACGCCGGCTACGAGTTCATCGACAACGACGGCCCCGTGTTCTACCTCAAGACCAATCGCAACGCTCCGCGCAGCCGCGTCATCGCCATCGACACGCGCAAGCCGGCCGAAGAGCACTGGCAAGAGTTGATTCCGCAAGCCGACGAGCCGCTCACCGCCGCCAGCCTGGTCGGCGGTCGCCTGTTTGCCACCTACTTGAAAGACGCCCACTCGCAAGTCAAGGTGTTCGATCCGGCCGGCAAGTTCGAGCGCGAGGTGAAATTCCCAGGGCTAGGCACCGTCAGCGGTTTCGATGGCAAGCGTTCCGACAAGGAAACGTTCTACAGCTTCACTTCGTTCACCGTGCCCGACACGATCTATCGCTACGACGTGGCCAGTGGCAAAAGCAGCGTCTTTCGCGCGCCGCAGGTGGATTTCAAGCCCGAGGACTACACTACCCAACAGGTTTTCTACGCCAGCAAAGACGGCACCAAGGTGCCGATGTTCATCAGCTATAAGAAGGGCCTGGCGAAGAACGGACAGACTGCCACGTTCCTGTACGGCTACGGCGGCTTCAATATTCCGATTACGCCGGCCTTCAGCGTGGCCAACCTGGTATGGATGGAAATGGGGGGCGTGTTTGCCGTGCCGAACCTGCGCGGGGGCGGCGAGTACGGCGAGGAGTGGCACAAGGCCGGCACCAAGCTGCAAAAGCAAAACGTGTTCGATGACTTCATCGCCGCGGCCGAGTGGCTCATCGCCCACAAGTACACTTCCACGCCCAAGCTGGCCATCGGCGGCGGATCCAACGGCGGATTGCTGGTGGGCGCTTGCCTGACGCAGCGTCCCGATCTTTTCGGCGGCACGCTGCCGGCCGTGGGCGTGCTCGACATGCTGCGCTTCCACAAGTTCACCATCGGCCACGCCTGGGTCGACGACTACGGCTCGAGCGACAACGCCGACGAGTTTGCGGCGCTCTATAAGTACTCGCCCCTGCACGCCATCAAGAGCGGCACGTGTTATCCGCCCACCATGATCACCACGGCCGATCACGACGACCGCGTGGTGCCGGCGCACAGCTTCAAGTTCGCCGCCGCGCTGCAAGCCGCGCAAGGCTGCGACAAGCCGATCCTGATCCGCATCGAAACCCGCGCCGGCCACGGCGCCGGCAAGCCCACCAGCAAGCGCATCGAAGAGGCCGCCGACCGCTGGGCCTTTCTGGTGAAAGTGCTGGGAATTGACTGGCCGGGATAGTGGCTTCTGATATAGCTTGTGTGAGCGCTTGGGCTCGGTCAAGAGGTACTCTGCGCGATCAGTATTACATCTCCCCATTGCAACCGCATGCACATGGATCAACTTAATTGGCTTGTCAACCATCGCTTCCAAGAGGCGCTAAGGTATGAGTTTAGTTGGGCATTCGTGTTCGACGAGGGTGCCAGCGCGACCGTGGAATGCCTCTGGCGGCTTGTTGAAAACGGCCGAATTCGCGTCACCAGTCAGGATGACGGCCATCAATTTGGCCTGCCGGCGGCCATCGATGGTGTTCTTGAAGTAAACCAAAGGCTTACTGGCGCGATGGTTGACTCCGTTGCTTTGAGCGAAGGATCGCTAGATTTGGAGATTCGATTCGACACCGGTCACGCTCTTCAGTTTATCGCGGTCTCGTCGGGGTACGAGGCGTGGAGCATGAATGATCGGTCGCGACAATTTATTGCAGTTGGCGGTGGTGAACTGGCTGTGGTAGGAAAGAACTCGAGCGAGGCGTGATACTGTCGCGACTCGATTTCAAACTGGCTCACACCGGTGTGAGCATGCTCACCCACCGCTTTCGCGGCGTGTGAACATGGCACCCATCGCGGTGGGTCTCTCAATCCGACGCCCGCGTCGCCTCGATATACGCCTTCACATTTTCTTCCAGCACGTCCAGCGGCACGGCGCCGCTGCCCAGCACGACGTCGTGAAACTGGCGCACGTCGAACTTCTCGCCCAGTTGCTCCTCGGCTTGCTTGCGCAGCGCGCGAATCTTCAGCTCGCCCATCTTATAGGCCGTCGCCTGGCCGGGCCACGAGATATAGCGATCCACCTCGGCCGCAATGTTGTGCAACGTGAGCGCCGTGTTGTCGGCCATGAACTGGATCGCCCGTTCGCGCGTCCAACCCAGGTAGTGCATGCCCGTGTCGACCACCAGCCGGCAGGCCCGCCACATCTCGTAGCTCAGCCGCCCGAAGTCGCGATAAGGATCTTTGTAAAAGCCGATTTCCAAACCCAGCCGCTCGGCATACAGTCCCCAGCCTTCGACGAACGCCGTGGGATGCGCAAACCGCCGGAACTCCGGCAGCCCGGTCAGCTCCTGTTGCAGCGCGATCTGCAAGTGATGTCCCGGCACGGCTTCGTGCAGCGACAGCGCTTCGATCTCGAACAGCGGCCGGCTCTTCAGATTGTAGGTGTTCACGTAATAGAACCCGGCCCGCGTACCGTCGCCGGCCGGCGGCTGATAGTAGGCCGTCGTCGTGCGCGGCGCGATGAACGCCGGAATCTCGCGAACGCCATAGGGCGTGCGCGGCAGCGTCTTGAACAGCTTCGGCAGCTCGCCGTCGATCTGCTTCAGCACCAGACCCGTTTCCTTCATCAACTGCTCGGGCGTGTCGACATAAAACTTGGGATCGGTGCGCAAGTACTCGACAAACGCCGCGAAGTCGCCGTCGAAGCCCACCCGCTCGATCACGTCCTGCATTTCGGCCTTGATCCGCTTCACCTCGGCCAGCCCCGTCTCGTGGACTTGCTCGGGATCGATGTCCAAGGTGGTGAAGTGCTTCACGCGATAGCGATAAAACGCGCGTCCCTGCGGCAGGGCACTGGCGCCGATCTGTTGCCGGCAGGCCGGCACGTACTCGTCCGTCATGAACGCCAGCAGCTTGCGATAAGCGGGCGCCACGCTCTCGGCAATCGCCGCCTTGCCCTCGGCCGTCAAGCGCGCGCGGTCTTCCGGACCGATGGAGTCGGGCCAATCCACGAAAGGAGCAAACAATAAGCTTCGCGTCGGATCGTCGACATCGTGCGGCGCAATCGCCTCGTCGATATCGGTCAGCACGACTGCTGGCGTGGTGAAGCCCTGTTTGATCCCCTCGCGCATCAGCTCGATGTGATCGTCGGTGTACTGTGCAAAAGCGCGCAGCCGCGCCACGTAGTTCTCGTAATCCTTGAGCGTCTTAAGCGGCGTGTGCTTGGGCAACTCTGGAAACGAAACGTGAAAGCCCGAGCGATTGGTGATCGGCATCAAGTACGATTGGAACTCGAACTCGCTGGCGCCGTCACGTCGTTGCCGGCGAAAGATGTCGTAGTTCACTTGCTCGGCCCGCGACAGTTTGTCGCGCTCGATGGCGTCCAACCGCTTGAGAATCCCGCGCTCCACGTCGTTGCGGCGCGCCTGATCGGCCAGGGTCTCGCGCGGCAGCCGGTCGTTATAGCGCGCGTCCCCCGCGTGCGTGGCGAACAGCGGGTCCTCGGCCAGCGCGAACTCCCAGCTTTCGGCCAGCAGCTTGGCCAGTTGCTCGCTCGGCGAGTCATCGGCCCAGGCCGGCGCGACGCCAGGCAAGAGGAGAACGGCCGCGGCCGCCAGCGTTCGAAACTTGTTGGAGTGCAACATCAATCGTCTCACGGTTTCCAGTGTCAGCCGTTCAGCCCACGAGCGTGTTGGGTTGTTTCCAGTGCAGGCGCGCAACGTACACGCTGCCGTCGCTTCCATACTTCTCGCAGCCGACCGGCTGCATCCACTCGGCCACCGTCACCCAGGTCTCATCGCGCGTGACGTCCGTCACGCCAAAGTTCCCCAATCGGGCCCCGCGCTCGGGCACCAGCACTTGCTCGGTCGCGCGGATCACGCACAGCTCTTCAGGATCGACTTGCGCCATCACCAGTGGCGCCCGATGGCGAAACACGTGGTCGTTGTTCAGGCCTCGCCGTGTGTAAACCAAAAACACGCCGTCGCTGTGCGTCACCCAATGGGCCTGCGTATTGTAGCTGCCCAATTCGCTGCCGTCGTCAAACGTCCACGCCCGTAGCGGCCCGAAGTGCAGCCCGTCGCGGCCGCGGGCCACATACGCCCGGCGATCGTGCCGAACGGTCAGCAGATAATCGTCGCCGAACCGCGTCAGCGACGGCTCGCCCACGCCCCGCGTTTCGTCGTCGATGCCCAATTCGCTGCCGTGCTCCAGGTACTTCAATTCGTGCCCGTCGAAGCCGCACCGCATGACCGCCACCCGCGAGTTGCTTTCCGGCGGGCGAAAATAGAACGGCAGCAGAATCGTCCCGTCCGCCTCGTCGTAACGCTGTGTGCAGCCCGCGCCCGAGTTGTAGAACTTGGTCGCGTCGGGCATCGGCAGCTTCTGCCATGCCGACCAATCGTCGGCCGCCGGATCGTAGCTGGCAAACACCGACTGCCGCGGCCGCTGCGGCACGACTCTCCACTCGGGCGTATAGACGACTGAGTGGCCCGTCGCCAGCAGCGACTTGCTGGCCGCGTGCCAGCCGGGCGTCAGATCGCTGGCCGCTACCGGCCGGCGCACGCCGTCGATCGTCTCCTCGCGCGGCGCCATCGGCTTGAGCTCATTGACGTCGCTCCACGTCTGGCCCATGTCGTCTGTCATGAGTCCGAACACGCCGCGAAACACGTCGCTGCCGGCCAGGTCCAGCGAGTTCATGGTCATCACCACGCGCGGCCGACCGTCGCGTCCGGCCCCCGCCACGATCCCCGCCCGCGGATGGCACCAGCAGCGCTTGCCGTCAAAGAACTTCGTCGGCACGTCGCGCGAGAGCCGATAGGCCAGCGCATTGTCTTCGTCTGCCACGGCCCGCCCGCGCCGCACTCCCATCGGCACCGCCAGCAATGACACCCCAGCCACAAGCGACGACTGCAAAAACGCGCGACGAGAATTTGGCATGGCTGGAATCCGCCAGCGATGGCAGGGCAGGGGGCATGGGAACCGAGCAAATCCGACCGCATCCATTCTACCACGCCGCTGCTCGTGACGATCGCTCGCGCCTACAAGCATTTTGGCGACGCGCTCGACGAGCGCAGGCCGCTGTTCGACGCCCGCGCACGGGAGATCGCCAAGCAAGAGATCGAGCACGAACGCTGGGTGCAGTACTGCCAGGAGCGTGCGATTTTTGGCCCGCATTGATCGCGGGCCATTCGACGCTTTCTCCCTCGATTCAGACGGCAATGCGCGCACCTAGAGGCACGACATGACGGACGACGCGTATTCGCGCCAGCTTTTGCAGGAGGCCTACGAAGACGGCTGCCGTCGTTGCGCCGCCGACTTGCAGCAGTTCGTCACGCCGCTGGAAGCCTGGATGGACCGCCTGTTGGAAGAGCCGTTGGCGCCCGACTGGCGCGACCAGCTCAACGACTACCTCGCCGAGCAGGAGCCCAAAGGCTACCGCATCGAGCCCGAGAATCGCTGGGTGCTGGAAGCAGAGATCCTTGACAGCGCCGCGCAACGGGTGTGGGCGGCGGGGAAGACGTCGAAAGAAACAGGACCGTCCTCCCCGGCAGTGCAGATGGCTCAGGAAGACGCTGCGCGCGACAAAGCAGAGCAACAGCAGGAGCGTGAATTCCGTTGGTTTGCCCGTGAGGCGTCCGCGCTCGAACGGAAGCGGCTTGGTCTTAGCGACGGTGAGCGAGCCGAATATGAACGGTATCTGATCGAGGCTCAGCGAAGCCTGGCGCGCGGCGAGCCGGCCGTTCCCGCTCCTGACTTCTATTTGGAAAAGAAAGCGCGATATGACGAGCAACAGGCCGAGGCCGACCGCAACACGCCGACGATCAGGGCATCGAGATTGTCGGACCTGGAGTGGGAGATTCAGACGATCGTCGCGAAGTTGAGCCATCGCGCCCTGCTCTCCGACGCCGAATATCAATCGCTCGTTGCGAAGCTGCGCTTGAAGCAACGGGAGCTGTACTACCAAACCGGTGATTGGAACTTCGTCACGCGGACCATGGACCGGCTGCTCAATCCCGCCTGGGACGGCACGGGCACGCTCAACGACATTGCGATCGGGCTTGGAGGGTTCAGCGGTGGCGCGCCAGGGCTGTCAAATTCAGCCGGCAAGCAACCACTGGCATCTCCCCCAAGACGCGGTCGCCGTCCGGCGCGCAAGCCCGGCAGATCGCCATCCGATAGTCAGCACAGACCAAATGACCGAGCCGGCTCAAGTCCGCCTTCAGCAACCCAACCAAGCACGACGAGGCCCGCCGAGACCTCGACTTCGCGCACGCCGCCGCAGTCGAGCGTGACGGCTAGCGAAGCACTCAGTATTGCAGCGCGGATAGCAGAGCTTAAGGCCAAGCTTCCGAAGACAGTCGCCGAGCGACTCGACAGCCTGGCTCCCAGCAAGCGCAAGGCTCTCATGTCAAAGGCCATTGCCGCCAAGACGGACGACGAAGCGCTCGATATAATCGAGCAAGGCTTGAAAGCGGGGATCGCGGCTGATGATAAGGTCAATTCTGCCTATCGCTCGGTCGAGTCAAACAAGGTCAACTACGTTGGGATCACGAACAACATCGCTCGCAGAGCTATTGAGCAGCTGCGAAGTCGGGGAATCATCATTGAAAAGATCCTCGATAAGCTGTCTCGGAGTGACGCACGCGCCGTCGAACAGGCACTGATCAAGATCCACGGACTACAAAGGAGCGGAGGCACCCTCGAAAACAGAATCAACAGTATTGCAAAGTCGAACCCTAAATATGCCCATCAGCTCAAACGTGGTTTTGAGCTACTGCAATCCATCGGTTATCGCTAGCTGTTATGACAATTCGAAAGCAACGACCAAAGATCGGCGACCTGCTTGAAATCAAATTGCCACGCGGTCTGGCATATGTTCAATACGTGGGACGGCACGCCGAGTACGGCGACGCAATCTGGGTCCGTCCAACCGTGTATCGAATTCGTCCCGCGGACTTCGGGAAATTGATCGACAAGGCGGGATATCTGACGTTTTATCCGGCCCGCGCCGCTGTATCGCAGGGCCTAACCCAAGTGGTTGCATCGTCACAGTTGCCGCATTCGATTAGCATTCCTCATCGCTATCGCCGTGTTGGCGCTCGCAGCCGCGATGGCAAGGTGTTGACTTGGATTATCGTCGATGACGGTCGGGAAACGTTGCGGCACACGCTGAACGAATCGGAGAGAAAGTTGCCGATCGCCGCAATTTGGAACCACCAAATGCTGTGCGACAGAATTGACGATCAATGGTTTCCGGAATCGGAGGGGTAGGCAATGGCAAGTGACTCTGACGCACTGGACCAACTCGCAGAGGTCTCGGATATCAGCAAGGTGCACGCGGTGCAACACTACCTGTACTTCCCCTCGAAGATCGCTGCCAGGCGAGCTGCGTCCGATATTGTTAAGCAGAAATATGTCGTGACAGAGCGACTCGGCGCCGATCTCAAGAATTGGCTCGTGCTCGCCGAGCATCGAATTGTTCCGACACTAGAGGCGTTAACCGCCGCCAGAGCCGCGCTTGAAAAGTGTGCCACAAAATTCGGAGGGGAGTACGACGGTTGGGAAGCGGCAGTGCGATCAATCAACGCGGACGCGACAGTGGATACAGAAAGCAACAATCCGCTTGGCTGATCGTTACGTTTGTCACGGGCGAAGAGCGCGGATGGATACTCCTCAAGCGGGCCTACGGCGGTATCTACTACCTCGCGGACGGCATCGAGGAGTTTTTCGGCTTGCTGCGCGAACGAAGCGAGTAGCGGACCATGCTTGCAGGAGGTTGTCAGGGCACTCGTCCCCTCACCACGCCGTCCAACCGCCATCCACCACCAGGTTGTGGCCCGTCACGTAACTGCTGGCGTCGGAGGCCAGGTACACGACGGCGCCTTTCAGCTCGTGCGGTTGACCCATGCGGCCTAGCGGAGTGCGCTGTTCGAGCCGTGTCACCAGCTCGCGCGGCGCTTGCGGCGAGGGGAACGGGCCGGGGCTCAGGCAGTTCACGCGCACGCCGTCCTTCGCCCAGTACACGGCCAAATGCCGCGTGAGATGGATGATCCCGCCCTTGAGCGCGTGATACGCGGCCGGACTCGCCGCGCCGATGCCTTCATACGCTTCCGGATAAGAGCCGACCAGCCCGTACATCGAACCGAGCATGATCACGCTGGCCGGCGATCCTCGTTCGACCGCGTGATCGCGCAGCAGCCGGGCCAACAAAAAATAGCCCGTGGCGTTGGCCAACTGGCGCGTGAACTGCTCGCCCGAGACATTGCGCCAATCGTCCGCCAGGGGCTCGTGTCCGTTGTTGACCAGGATGTCGAGGTGCCCGGCCGCGGCGACGGCCGCAGCGAACCCGCGCTCGATCGACGCCTCGTCCATCTGATCGATTGCCACGCCCACGTGCCGACCCGCTTCACGTCCGCCGAGCGTGGCGGCGGCGGCCCGCGCCTTCGACGCATCGCGACTGCCAACCACGACGCGGCCGCCGACTTCGGCCAAGGCCTCGGCCAGCGCGCGCCCCAGATGCCCGCTGGCGCCGGTGACCAGTGCCACGCGACCGCCCAGATCGAAAAGCTGCTGCACGCTGGTCGAAGTGTTTGTCATCGGTTGGGCTCGTCGCACTCCAAGATTTCCCAAGCGCGCCGTTCGGCGCTGCGCAGAATTGCCAGGTTCGCCGTCAGCGTTTGTCGCGCTTCGTCCAGCGTACATGCCGGCGGCGACTTGCCTTCCACCGCGTCCAGCAGCGCGTCTGCTTGCCGCACGAACAGGGTGTCGCGCTCCAGCGGTCCCACCGGCTCGTTGGTCCACGCGCCGCCCGGCTCGACCATCCATCGCCAGCGGCTCTCATGATACTCGAATCGCGCCGTTCCGCGCGTGCCGATCACCGTGATCGTCGATTCGTTGGGCGCCTGGTGCTGGTTCAAACTGTAGGAGCCCATCACCGCGCCATGCCGGGCAATGACGTGCGCGGTGTCTTCCACCAAGACGCCTTCGAGCGCCTGGTGGTTTACGTCGGCCACCAGCCGATCGATCGGCCCGACGAGCCACTGACCGGCGTTGATCACGTGCGTCAGCGAATCCTGCACCGCGCCGCCGCCGCTGGCGCGATCCTTGTAATAGATCTCCCGATACGCGGGCCGATAGAGCGGAAAGTGCTGACCGCTGGTGGCCACGATCTCGACGGGCGTGCCAAAGTGTCCCTGCTGGACCGCCGCGCGCATGGCCGCCAGCGCCGGATGCGCGCGATACACGTAGGCCACCGACGCCGTCACGCCAGCCCGGTCGACGGCTTGCAACAACTCATCTACGCCGTCGAGCGAAGTGCTCAAGGGCTTTTCGATGAGCAAATGCGCGCCCGCTCGCACGGCCGCCAGCGCCAGCGACACGTGCAAGTGCGCCGGCGTCGCAATCACCACCACTTCTGGCTCCGCCGCCAGCGCGTCTTCGAACCGCTCGAATGCGTCGTCGACTGCATACTGCTTGGCCACGCTGATACGCACCGCCGCGTTGGTTTCGCACACGCTCAGTCGTGCTCGACCCGTCGCGCCAAAGCAGCGCACGTGTCGCTCGCCGATCGAACCGGCGCCGACGACGAGCACGCGGTGCGCCGCCGTCATGATTTCTTCTCCATCGCCGCGGCCTCGGCCGCCAGCCGATTCTCGAACTGGAAGCCAAGTTGAGCATAGCGCGCTTGGACGTCCGTGAAGCCTTGCTTCACCAGCAAGATGTCGGCGTTGTGGCAAACGAACGTCGCGCCCAGATCCAACAGCATCTGCGAGTGCTCGGGCGAGCCGCTGGTGGTGCCCCAGGCTTTGCCCACCCGCTTGGCCACGTCCGCCACGCGTCGATACGCGTCTTGAATGATCTGGTGATTGAACTGAAACGGAATGCCGGACAAGATGCTCAAATCGGCCGGCCCGATCATCAGCACGTCGACGCCCGGCACCTGGGCGATCGCCTCGACGCTCTCCAGCGCTTTGGGCGACTCGATTTGCACGATCAGCAAGGTATGTTCGTTGGCCAGCTTGATGTATTCGGCCATCGGCACAGCGCAATAGGGCGCGTCCGGATTTGCGCCATCGATTCCGCGCTCGCCCAGCGGCCCGAACTTGGCCCAGCGCACCACTTCGGCGGCCTCGTCGGCCGACTCGCAGCGCGGGTACATGATGCCTTGCGCGCCGGCTTCCAGCAGCCGTCCCATCCGCATGAACTCTCCCTTGGCCGGCCGCACGATCACGTCGGAGCTGCCCACCCGCGCCGCGCGCATCAATTGATTGGCCGTTTCCGTGCTGGTCGAGTGATGCTCCAGGTCCATCCAGATGCCGTCGAAGCCCATCAGGCTGGTGAGCTCATAGACGCTGGGGTCAGTGAAGTGGCAGGTCACGATCAGCGCCGGCTCGCCCCGGCGCAGCTTGGCTTTGACGCGGCTGAATCGCATGAATCGTTGGTTCCTTGGAATATCGGAGAGGGAAAACGTCGTTGGTCGTTGAACTAGGTGAGTCGCGCAAAACCCGTGTGGCGCACGCCGCCCGGCAGCCGCGATTCTACGTCATTGCGGCGAATCGCAGCGGCCAATTCGCCAAAAACTTCATCCAGCGCAGCCAGACAGGCATCCACGTGACGCGGCTGGTGCGCCAGGCTCGGGTAAAACCCGCCGCCGAATAAATAGCCGCGCGCCAGCATTCGCACGCTTACCAACGTGCTCAGCGCGGCCGCTTGCGGATGATCGAACGACAGCGAGAGCAGCGCCGCATGTCCGCTGGCCAGCGCCGGCACGCCATGTTCGTGTCCCAGCGCCAGCCATCCTGCACGTATCAGGCCGCCGATCCGCTGGGCGTGGGCCGGAGCGTCCGCGGTTTGCAACTTGCGAATCGTGGCCAGCGCCGCCGTGGGGCCAACCCCTTCGGTCCAATAGGTACTGGACACGAACGACTCCTGCGCCGCCTGCATCACACTGGCGCGACCGATCACGGCCCCGATCGGATGTCCGTTGCCCAGCGCCTTGGCGAACACGGCCACATCGGGCGCCACGCCATAGCGCAAGTGCGCGCCGCCGAGCGCGAAACGCCAGCCGGCCGAGATCTCGTCGAACACCAGCGCCGCTCCGCACTCGTCGGCCAGCCCCCGCACACCCTCCAGAAAGCCTGGCTCCGGCTGCCGATTGCGCGTCGGTTCCATCACGATGGCCGCCAGCTCGCGACCGTGCTCGCGCACGTGGCGCTGCAACTCATCGAGCTTGTTGTAGCCAAATGGCAGCGCCGTGCCGGCCAGACCAGCGGGCACGCCGCGCGGCGATAGCCCCGTTAGCAAGTGTCCGGCCAGTCGATCGCCATCGTCGGCCGCCGCATCCGCCGGCAGATTCGCGGCCAGATACCAATCCGACCAGCCGTGATATCCACAAAAGGCCACGCGCTGGCGGCCGGTCGCCGCGCGCGCCAAACGCACGGCAACCGCCATCGACTCGCCGCCGGTGCGCGTGAACCGCGCTTGCTCGGCCCAGGGGTGCAGCTCCAGTAACAACTCGGCCAGCTCCAACTCCTCGGGCGAGTTCAGCGTACACATCGATCCCAGTTGCACGCGCCGCACCACGGCGTCGGTGACGTCCGGATCGGCGTAACCCAATAGACAGGAACCAATGCCCGAGGTCGTCATGTCGATGAATCGCCGGCCGTCGAGATCGACCACTTCGCAACCGCGCGCCTCGGCGTAGTAAGCGGGCCAGACGCCGGGTGCAACCATCTCAGGCCGCTTGCTCAGCAGTTGTGTCCCGCCGGGAATGACCGCTTTCGCGCGCTGGTAAGCGGCATGCGACCGCGTTCCGTCCGGCGAGGGAGTTAAGCCCAATAGTTGCCGCGCGTTGCTGCCGAAGATGTGTTCGACGTCCGCGTCGCCAAGCCGCAGCGTGCCGCACGCCTGCTTCAGTGCCAATAGCGACTCGATGCCCACCAGCACCGGCCTGGCAAAAGCCGACTTGTCCCACGCCACGTTGTCCTCGAGCAGCCAGGCAAAGCCATCTCCGATGCTGACGCAGCGTCCCGGCATTTCGCTCACGGGAAAATCCGTGCCGAAGAGCAATCTCCGCGGACCGAATTCGCGCAAGATCGCTTCCAATGACGCGGCTTCACAAACGGCTGAAGTGTCGAAGTACACATTGTCGAGCCCACGCAAGCTGCCGATGCCCTCGACCGTGTGCCGCGCGCAGAAGCCTCGCGCGGCATGCGCCAAGATCAGCTTCGCGCCCGGATAGCGCAAACAGCGCTCGCGCAGGTATTCCTGGTTGACCGGATCGGCCAAAGCTCGGGCGCGCACGATGTGTAGCATGATGACCAGGCCGCGCCGGTCCGCCAGCTCCCAGGCCCAGTCGGGCAGAAAACTCTCTGTCGGCGCCTCGAACGTATTCGGCTGATCCGCGAACACGTGATACACCTTGAATCCCGCGAAGCGGTCGGCGTCCAGGTTTGCTACCACGCGCGCCGGATCGTCGCAGGGCGCGATCAAGAGCAAGGCGCGCGAGCCCGCCAGCGGCGCGATCTGATCGGCCACGAAACGATTGGCACTGGCCAATTCGAGCCCGACTTTGGGAATGGTGAAGGCCAGCCCACCCGTCGGACGCCGATCTCCCATCCACTGCTCGACGCCGCGACAATAGGCCTGCCAGCTCGCGTTGCCCGCGGCGTCCAGCGCGCCCGGCGGCAACGCGGCCGTGGCGTCTTCGCCACGATAGAGGTGCAAGTGCGCGTCGAAGCCCCCGGGCGGCACGAACGAGCGCAAATGCTTGTCGAACAGCGCCGACGATTCGATTGGCATTTCAGATGGCTTCCCGACCGATGCCTCCGCAGCGCTAGGGCCAGTGCCGCCATGACGCGTGTCGCGGCATTTCTCGACGGCATTTCGTTGTCGGAGCGTCGGCACACGGGAGTTTAATGTTCGTCGCATGAGCGAGCAACTTGCCGAGCGAGCAATTCGGGCCGTAAACTGTGTCGTTCGGTCGAAGCGGCAGCGGCAGCGTTTGCCCGCCCACGCTCGCGAGCCAAGCCGGTCGCCAATCTTCCAGCACCTTGGTACGCATGCCTCGCTCAATTCCAGTCAAATTCGCGCTTGCGGCCGTCTTCGTGGCCGTGCCGACGCGGCTGATGGCCGCCGAAGAGGCCGTCACGGCCAATCCCGCCGTGCTCACCTGGCTCGACGGCCTGGTGATCGTGCTCTACTTCCTCGGCATGCTCGGCGTCGGCGGGTACTACATGGCCCGCAACAAGACCGAGGAGGATTACTTGTTGGGCGGCCGGCACATGAGCCCCTGGACGGTCGGCCTGTCGTTGTTCGCCACCATGATCAGCACGATTTCGTATCTGGCCATGCCGGGCGAGATGATTCGGCATGGTCCGTTGTACTTTACGAACATTCTGGCGTACCCGGTGATCGCGCTCGTCGTCGGCTGGTTTTTGATTCCGCTGTTCATGAAGCTGCCGCTGACCAGCGCGTACGAAATCCTGGAGACGCGGCTGGGATTGTCGGTGCGAATGCTGGGCGCCGTCTTCTTTCTGACGTTGCGGCTGCTGTGGATGGCGGTGATCCTTTACGCCACCACCACGATCGTGCTGGTGCCCCTGTTGGGGCTCGATGCCGCGGCCGTGCCCTATCTGTGCGCGGTGCTGGGACTGATCACTGTGGCCTACACCTCGATGGGCGGCATTCGCGCCGTCGTGGCGACCGACGTTGCACAGACATTTATCCTGCTGGCCGGCGCCATCGCCGCGCTGGTGCTGATCAGTTGGCAACTGGGCGGCGTCGGCGCCTGGTGGCCGCGCACCTGGGCCGAGAATTGGGATCCGCCCACGCTGGGCTACGATCCCACGGCGCGCATGTCGCTCATCGGCGCCATTACCTCCACCTTTTTTTGGCACGTCTGCACCGCCGGCTCGGACCAGATGGCCATCCAACGCTATCTCTCGACCCGCGACGTTCACGCGGCACGCCGCATGTTCAATATCTCGCTCTCCGCCAACGTGGTCATTTCACTGCTGCTGGCGACATTGGGAATGGCATTGCTCGCCTGGTTTCGGTCATTTCCCGAGATGCTGGCCGCGGGACAGTCCATCGAGGGCAACGCGGATCAACTGTTTCCACGTTTCATCGCCGTGGGATTGCCGGCGGGCGTCAGCGGCCTGATCGTGGCCGGACTGCTGGCCGCCGCCATGTCGAGCCTGTCGTCCGGATTGAACTCCTCGTGCGCCGTGATCAGCGTCGATTTTCTCGAGCGCTTTGGGCGCCGCGACGTCGCCAACAGCGACAGTGTTCGGCGCACGCGCTACGTTGCCTGGTGCGTCGGCGTCGTCGTCGTCTTGCTGAGCACGGCAGTGGGCGCGGTGACAGGCAACCTGCTGGAGATCGCTTACAAAGTGACCAACCTGCTGGTGGCGCCCCTGTTCGGACTGTTCTTCATGGCGCTTTTCGTCCGCTGGGCCACTAGCTTTGGAACCATGGTGGGGGC
>JBBDYK010000146.1:0-6032 GCA_040901665.1 Pirellulales bacterium
GCCATGAAGCGGCGCAACCGCAGGTCGAGATTGCCCTCGGCCTTCTCCTCGCCACCATGGCAGTGGAAGCAATGCGCCTTGAGAATCGGGCGCACGTCGCGTTCGAACGTCAATGCGTCGCCGGCCCAGGCTTGGGGGGCCGCAACAGCTACGATGGCACAAAGAATCGCGTGGCGCATGGTGTGCGTGGCGGGTGTGGCGGGATCGTGGGTGGGTGGGAGTGATCCGCGGCGGGTGTGGCCCCATTGTAACCCCGCGGACCTGAGAAAGCCAATAGTGGCCGCTGGGCCCAACGCCGGTTTTTGATCGTAGCTGGATTCGCAAGAATTCAGCCCCCTGCCAATGTATCGCTCCTCTCATCGCTCCTCCGAGAGCGCCAGGCTCGCGCGGCGAGCTTGCTGGCTTCGATGACCCAGAACACGACCGAACTGAGCGCGATGCACGCCGCCAGTTCTCCCAGGGTCAGCGACGTGGTCCGAAAGACGCGTTGCAACGGCGGGGCGTAGATGACCGCCATTTGCAAAGCGAACGTCAGCGCTACCGATCCGATCATGGCGCGGTTCGAGAACACGCCGATGCGAAACAGTGAATCGCGCTCGGAGCGAATCGCCATCGCGTTTCCCATTTGCGACAGCGTGAGCACGGTGAACACCAGCGTGCGCCAATGGTCTTCGGTTGCGACACCGTCGGCCCATTCGAAGTAGCCCATTGCCAGCGAAACCGTGCCCATCAACAGTCCGATCCAGGCGATGTCGCGCCACATGCCGCGCCCCATGATGTGCTCGCCCGGCGGATACGGGGGCCGGCGCATGGTGTTGCGTTCGGCCGGCTCGACCGCCAGCGCCAAGCCGGGCAACCCATCGGTGACCAGGTTGATCCACAGGATTTGCAGCGGCAGCAAGGGGAGCGGCATCCCTACCAGCGGTCCCAGCACCATCACCCACACTTCGCCGGCGTTGCTGGTCATCGTGTACTTGACGAACTTGCGAATGTTGTCGTAAACGATGCGCCCCTCTTCGACCGCGTTGACGATCGTGGCAAAGTTGTCGTCGAGCAGCACCATGTCCGCGGCTTCCTTCGAGACGTCGGTGCCGATTTGCCCCATCGCCACGCCGATGTGCGCCTGCTTGAGCGCCGGCGCGTCGTTCACGCCGTCGCCGGTCATGGCCACGATTTGCCCCTTGTTCTGCAAGGCTTGCACGATGTGCAGCTTGTCGCTCGGTGCGACGCGGGCGTACACCGACACTTCGTCGGTCAGCGGCTCCAAATCTTCGGGCGTCATCCGCGCCAGCTCGTGACCGACCAGCACGCGATCGCCGTCGGTGATGCCCAGTTGGCGGGCAATGTGAAGCGCCGTCAGCGGATGATCGCCGGTAATCATCAACGGACGCACGCCGGCCGCGCGGCAGCGCGCAACGGCGTCGCGAACCTCGTGGCGCGGCGGGTCGATCATGGCGATAAGCCCCAGCAGGATCAGCTCCTGCTCGATTTGCTCGTTGGACAGTTCTTCGGTCGGCGCGTTCATCGGACGGTACGCCACGCCCAGGACGCGCATGCCCGAGGCGGCGAGCTGATCGTTGGCCGCCAGGACGCGTTTGCGCCTCGGGTCGTCGAGCGGCTCGCGCTCGCCGTCGCGCAGAACGGCCAGGCAACTGACCAGCACGGCATCGACGGCGCCCTTCATGAATGCCACTTGCTCTGCGCCGGCAAGCCGCCCCGACACGACGGTCAGCGGCGCGCGATCTCGATCGCCGCTCTCTTCCATCTGCACGCGATGCAGCGTGGTCATCTTCTTGCGCTCGGAATCGAACGGCACCTCGCCGATCCGCGGAAATCGCTGCGTCAGCTCCGGCTTGGCAAGCCCCATGCGGGCCGCGGCCACCACCAGCGCCGCCTCGGTCGGCTCTCCCAAGGCGTGCAGCGGCTGGCCCGGCTCGGCAACCAACTCCGCGTCGTTGCACAGGCCCGCGCCGGCCAACAGCAACAACAGCGGGCCGAGATCGCCGACGTCCGACTCGGGCTGGCCGTCTTCATTCAACTCGACGCGCCGTCCCGAAACTTCGAGCACGGTGACCGCCATCCGGTTCTCGGTGAGCGTGCCGGTCTTGTCCGAGCAGATCACGGTGACCGACCCCAGCGTTTCGACTGCCGGCAGCTTGCGGATCAGCGCGTGCCGCTTGAACATGCGGCGGGCGCCCAGCGCCAATGCCACGGTCGCCACCGCCGGCAAGCCCTCGGGAACGATCGCCACGGCCAGGCTCAGCGACGTCATCAGCATCAACCGCGGGCTTTCACCGACCACGACTCCCAGCAAGAACACCAGCGCCACGATGGCCAACGAAACCACGGCCAGCGTGCGGCCCAGTTGGGCGAGTCGTCGTTGCAGCGGCGTCGGCTCCTGCTTGACCGTTTGCAACGAGTGGGCGATTTTTCCCAGCTCGGTGCCCATGCCAATCTGCGCCACGACAGCCATTCCATGGCCATAGGTGACCAGCGTGCCGCGATAGACCATGTTGGAGCGATCGCCCAGCGGCAGATCGTCCGCAGCAATCGCCGCCGCGGTCTTCTCCACCGGCTCCGACTCGCCGGTGAGCGATGCCTCGTCGATGCGCAAGTTCACGCTCTCGATCGTGCGGCAGTCGGCCGGCACCAGGTTGCCGCTTTCGAGCACGATGACGTCGCCGGGAACGAGTTCCTTCGCCGAGACTTCGCCGAGCTTGCCGTCGCGCCGCAGCTTGACGGTGGGAATCGACATTCGCCGCAAGGCGGCCAGCGCCTTTTCGGCCCGAAAGTCCTGATAGAATCCCAGCGCGGCATTGAGCAGAATGATCGCGAAGATGGCGCCGGCATCGACGTGCTCACCCAACCACAGCGAAACCGCGGCGGCCGTGGCCAACAGCAACACCATCGCCGAGCTGAGTTGCTCCCACAGGATGTGAAGCGGCCCGCGCCCGCCTAGATCGACCAACTCGTTGGGGCCGTGCTGTTGCTGCCGCTGCACCGCTTCGGCGGCGGACAAGCCCCGTTCGAAATCCGACTGCAGTTGTCGCTCGACATCCTGCAGGTCCAGCGTGTGCCAGGTCGTCATGCGTCGCTCGCAGGGCCAAGGTTAGAGAGCGCCGAGTTGCGTCGCCCGCGGCAAATGCCGCGCGTGGGGGCACGCTTATTCGATTGCCTTGCGTTAGAATTACCAGCTCGCCGGCCAACGGTCCACGAACCCTGCGCGAGAGAACGATGAAACCAGATGCGCGGCAACCGCCGCACCCGTCCAACGCAAACTTGCCGGAGATCCCATCGCGGGCCGTATCCCAGCGGTTGGCATTTCTGGCGATCGACGAGGCCGATCGCCAGCGGCTGCGCGAGTTGGCCCCGCAACTGAAGGAGCAGGCCACCCAGTTCGTCGAGACGTTTTATCAGCATTTGTTTGCCTTCGAGGAGACCGCCCGCTTTCTGCAAGACCCGGCGCTGGTCGCGCGGCTCAAACAGTCGCAGCAGGCGCATCTCGAATCGATGCTGGCCGCCAACTGGGACGAGGCGTACGCCGAGCGACGCTTTCGCGTCGGCGACGTGCACGCCCAGGTGGGCATCAACCCCGAGATCTTCCTGGGAGCCTACAATCAGTACTTGCAGTTTTCCGTGCGTCATTTGGCAACCAGTTTTGACGAATCCGCGCGCGAGTGCGCCGAGCAAGTGCTGTCGCTGCAAAAGGCAGTGTTCTTGGATATCGGCCTGACGCTCGAGGCTTACTTTGCACAGAGCACCCAAAGTCTACGGCAAGCGCTGGATTTGCTCTACCGCGCCAACAGCGATCTGCGTCAATTCGCGCACCTGACGTCGCACGACCTGAAAACGCCGTTGGCCACGATGGCGAACTTGTGCGATGAGGCCTTGGACGAATTTCGCGACCAGATGCCCGCCGAAGCGGCCCGGCTGATCGAAGCGGCCCGCAATCGCTCGTTCAGCATGAGCCAGACGATCGACGAGCTGTTGAGCTCCACCATGTCGCTGCACACCGAGCAGGCCTGGACGGCGATTTCCAGCGAACAGGTCGTCGCCAAAGCGGTCGAGCGACTAGGAGCGCTACTGGATCAGAAGAACATCGAACTGACGATCGCCCAGGGCATGCCCCCGGTGCTGGGCGATCCCGCGCGGCTCGGCGAAGTGTTCTTCAACCTGCTGACCAACGCCGTGAAGTTCATCGACAAGCGGAAGGGCCGCATTGCCATCGACTTCGCCACGCGCGACGACGAGTGCATTTTCGAGGTCCGCGACAACGGCCCGGGCATCCCGGCCGAAGAGTTGGATCGGGTGTTCGTGCCGTTCCGCCGCCTGCCCAGCCACCGCGACATCCCCGGATCCGGCCTGGGCTTGTACTTCACCAAGGCCATGATCGAGCAACAGAACGGCCGCGTCTGGGTCGAGTCAGAGCCCGGCGCCGGCAGCTCGTTCTTCATCCTGCTAAAGCTAGCCAAGCCCAACGCCTGAGAAAAAAGGTGTCAGGAACCTTTTAACCCCATAGACGCCGCCGGCGCGAAAAAGGTTCCTGACACCTTTTCAGCCCTCGTTGTTCTAAGAGGCCAGCAGCACGATCAGCAGCGATACGGCGGCCATCACCAATCCGACCGTGATCACCGACGCCAACAGCAGCGACACGCTCTTGCCGGCGAACAAATCCTCCTCGACCATCTGCTGCTGCTCGCTGGCGCTAAAGCGGTCCCAGACGTTGTGCTGCGCGTGATCCAGGTACCAAGTGAGCTTGGACGCATAGTCGGTTGCGGGCTGGTGCACGGTTGCCATGACGACGTGATCTCCCAAATGAGGCTGTCCACTGTTCGGCCGCCGCGCGGCGGTTCCAAACATCCAGAGGATGCATCCCGCGTGCCATGGACTGGAATCGCCGGCCCAAGCAACGGGTCCGCTGCGCTCAAGTGACACGGCCACATTGCGTTAGAGCATCACAATGCGATTCGCCGAATCGTCCAGCGGCATCCGACGCGCGTGTGCAATGAGACACGCCGGCGCGCTGCTGTGCGTGGCGTGCGCGCCGCGCAATGACACATCGCAGAAGCGCCGCCGATCGATGCCGTCGCCGAACGGCTCTCAATGGCCCGTGGGAACGCCGGCCGTATGCGCCGCGGCGGCCTCGTCGTCCGGCAACTGGATGTGATATTTCTCCATCAGCCGATACAAGCTGCGGCGATTGACGCCCAGGGCGCGGGCGGTGCGGGCCTTGTTGCCGCGCTCGCGGCGAAGCATTTCGACGATGTGCGCCCGTTGCACGTCGGCCAATTGGTCGCCATCCACCATCGCAACGGCGGGCCTGGCGCGAACGTCGGCAGTGGTCAAGATGTCGCGCGGCAGATCTTGCAGGCGAATGCGATTGCCGTCGGCCATGATCTGTGCGCGTTCCAACGCATTGATCAGTTGCCGCACGTTGCCGGGCCAACGATAGGCCTCGATGGCCGCCAGCGCGTCGGCGTCGATCGTCCACTCGTCGCCCAACTTGTGCCGAACCAGCAGCGGGATATCTCCGTGTCGCTCGCGCAACGGGGGTAACTGCAGCGACATCACGTTGATTCGATAGTAAAGGTCTTCTCGAAAGCGGCCCTCGGCCACTTCCTTGGCCATGTCGCGGTTGCTGGCCGCCAACAGCCGCACGTCGACGCGGCGCTCCTTGAGCGATCCGACCCGGCGCAGCGAACCGTCTTCCAACACGCGCAGCAACTTCGCTTGCAGCGAACCGGCCAGCTCGCCAATCTCGTCGATGAACAGCGTGCCGCCATCGGCCACTTCGAACAGACCCTGCTTGGTTGCCACGGCGCCAGTGAACGAACCCTTCTCGTGCCCGAACAATTCGCTTTCCAGCAGCGCCTCGGGCAAGGCCGCGCAGTTGATGGTGACCATCGGCTTGCCGGCGCGGCTGCTGGCCCGCTGCAATGCCTTGGCCACCAGCTCCTTGCCGGTGCCGCTCTCGCCTTGGATCAAGATCGACTTGTCGGTCGGTCCGGCGCGCTCGATCAGGCGAAACACTT
>JBBDYK010000147.1:0-6023 GCA_040901665.1 Pirellulales bacterium
CGCCTTCGTAGCGGCCTTCACTTCGGCCAGCGTCGTGAGCCCGCGTTCAGAGATCGCCTGGCGAATCTGCGACTTGCAGACGTTGTTGCACGAACAGACCTGCGCGCTGTCGGGCAAGCCGGCGACACCGGCCCCGGCGGACGCGGTCTGACCGGTGAGCATCATCAGCTCACCGGCTGGACACGGCAGGGGTTCGCTGCTGCGGCACTGCGCCAACAGCGTGCCGTAGTCCGACGCATTGCCCACCATGATCCCGCCGAGTAGTCGCGTTCCGTCCGGATTGAAGAGCAGTTTCTTGTACAAACCCCGAAATGGATCTTCCGAAACCAGTGGCACGGCCGGTCCCGCCTTGGCCTCGTAATCGCCAAAGCTGGCCACGTCGACGCCCATCAACTTGAGCTTGGTCGATAGATCGGCCCCGCAGAACCGGCGGTTTTCGCCGACCAGATTGGCAGCCACGACTTCCGCCATTTCGTAGCCGGGCGCGACTAGGCCGTAAATCATTCCGCCATGCAACGCGACTTCGCCGATGGCAAAAACCGCCGCGTCCGACGTTTGCAGTTTGTCGTCAACGACCACGCCGCCGCGTTCTCCAGTTGCCAGTCCACACTCGCGCGCCAAATCGTCGCGTGGTCGGATGCCGGCCGAGACGATGATCATCTCGACCGGCAGCGTTTCGCCGTCGGCAAAAGCCAGTCCTTCCACGTGACCTTCGCCGAGCACCTGCTTGATGCCTTTGTTGAGGTGTACGCGAACTCCCAAAGACTCGATCTTGGCTACCAGGATCTTCGATCCCGCGTCGTCCACTTGCCGCGGCATCAGGCGCGTGGCACACTCGATGACGTGCGTTTCCAATCCCAGGTCAAAGGCCGCCTTGGCCGCCTCCAATCCTAGCAGGCCCCCCCCGATGACGGCGCACCGTTTGACGCGCTGGGCATAGGCGCAAATCCGCTCCAAGTCCTCGATCGTGCGATAGACGAACACGCCCAGATTGTTGATCCCCGGAACGGGCGGGACAAAGGGATACGACCCCGTGGCCAACACGACTATGTCGTAGCCGATCTTTGCTCCTCGCTCGGATTGCACGAACCTGGCTCGGCGATCGATCTTCGTCGCCCGATCGCCAATGAACAGCTCGATCTCCTGCTCGCGATACCAGTCGAGTCTGGCGAGCATCAGCCTTTCGGCGTCTCGATGTGCGAAGAACGACGTCAGCCCCACGCGATCATATGCAGCCCGAGGCTCTTCACAGAACGTGACGATGCGGTAGCGCCGTCGCGCATCGAACTCCACCAACTTCTCGCAAAACCGGTGGCCCACCATGCCGTTGCCAATCACGGCGACCGTCGACGGCTTGGCTGATTTCGCGTGTATCGTCATTGACTAGCTTTCGAACGAGGAGGAGGAGCGGTTCTAACAAAAGGGGACAGGCACCTCGCGGCAACCTTCACAACTGTAGGAAGTCGGCTTCTGTGCTCGGAGCCAGTCCCCTTTTGTTAGCGGTTCTGAGAAAGATCAGTGACCACGATCGGAAGTCTCCAGCGGGCGGACGCACACCGCGCAGTTCTTGTAGGACGGTTGTCGCGAATGCGGGTCGAAGTGCGCCAAGGTCAGGCGGTTGGTCGCTTCGGCGTGCATCGGCAGAAACACACTGCCCGGCGGCGCCGCGCGAGTCACGAACGCCCGCGCCACCAGGGCCCCGCGCTGCGATTCAACAACGACGAGTTGGTTCGGCCTGATGGAACACTGCCTGGCGTCGACGGGGTTGATGTCCACATACAACTCGCGTGGCGAGAGCTGGCGCAGCACGGGCGACTTTGCCGTCCGAGTTTGCGTGTGCCACTGCGCGGCGGTTCCCCGTCCCGTCAGCAACATCAGCGGATAACGATCACTCGGCGGCTCGGGAAGCGGCGCGGGCGCATCGAACAGGAATCGCGCCTTCCCATCGGCGTGGTAGAACCGCCCGTCGGAGAACAGCCGGCGCTGCGGCGCGAGATCGGCCGCACGATCCGGGTACGGCCACTGAATGCCACCGCGCTCGTCGAGCGCGCGATAGTCGTCGATTCCGGTGATGTCGCACGGCTGTCCGCGGGAGAGCTCCTTGAGGATTTGGAAGACCGCCTCAGGACTGGTCCAGCGTCGAAACATCTCGCCGCAACCCCAGGCCTCGGCGATCAGTCGAAAGATCGCGAAGTCGGCGAGGGCGTCGCCCGGCGCGCGGGCCACCTTCTTGATCGTGCCGATGCGCCGCTCTGAGTTGATGAACGTTCCTTCCTTCTCGCCCCATGCCGCCGCCGGCAAGACCAGGTGGGCCTGTTGCGCCGTTTCGGTTGTCGAGTACATGTCCTGCACGACGAGGAACTCCAGCCGAGAGAACACGTCGCGCAGCATGTTCTGGTTAATCCACGAGTGCGATGGGTTCGTGGCGATCACCCACAGCCCGCGAATCTTCCCGGACAGAATCCCTTCGACGATCTGGTCGTAAGCCCAACTGGGCTGTTGCGGGATTTGCGCCGAGTCGATTTCCAGGATCGAGGCGACTTGCTGCCGGTGCTCCGCATTCTGGAAATCGCGCCCCCCCAGCAGGTTCGTCGTATTGCTGAACAGGCGCGAGCCCATCGCGTTGCACTGACCGGTGATCGAGTTGGCGCCGGTCCCCGGCCGACCGATGTTGCCTGTCATCAGGGCGAGGTTGATCAGACTTTGTGCGGTGCGGACTCCCTCGTAGCTTTGGTTGACTCCCATCGTCCACCAAAACGAGACGCGCTTTCCCGCACGAATTATCTTTGCCACATGCTGTAGCGTGACCGCGTCGATGCCGGTAACGGTCTCTGTCCGCTCGGGCGTATAGTCCGTCACGTGCTGGCGAAAGTTCTCGAAACCAGTCGTATGCTTGGCAATGAAATCGGCGTCGATCCAGCCTTCGCGAATCAGCAAATGGGCCAGCGCGTAGAACAGGGTCAGGTCTGCCTTGGGTCGTAAAGACAAGTGGATTGTGGCGGCCATCGCCGTCTCCGTGCGGCGGGGATCGACGACGATGATTTGCGGCTGATGCGGATTGCGGCAGATCCGTTGCCAAAGAATGGGATGAGCGATGCACAGGTTCGAGCCGACGAGCACGATCACGTCGGATTGCTCGAAATCGTCGTACGTGTACGGGGGCGCATCGAAGCCGAACGACTGCTTGTACGCCACGACCGCAGTCGCCATACATTGCCGCGTGTTGCCGTCGCCATGCAGCATTCCCATCCCAAACTTGGCCAGGCTTCCCAACAGCGCCATCTCTTCGGTGGCGATTTGTCCCGTGCTCAAAAAGGCAACCGCTTCACGACCGTGACGTTGCTGAATGTCCTTCATGCGCTGACAAAAGACCGACAGAGCGGTGGGCCAATCGACGGCACGGAATCGTTGACCTGAATCACGCAATAGCGGAGCTGTCGCGCGGTCATCGGCCTTCAAGACCGTTAACGCTTCCCAACCTTTCGGACACGCCATACCCGAATTGACCGGATAATCCACGGTGGGCGTCAGATTGACCGCTTCGCCCCCTTTGAGATGGACCGTCAACGAACACCCGGTCGAGCAGAACCCGCAGGTCAATGCCGTCGTTGCGTCTGGCACATGCCGCGCAGGGACCAGTCCCAGCCCGAATCCGCCGGGATTGAGCACCAGGTCCGTCGTCAGTGGTCCCGATTCGCGTCGCCGCTGTCCTTCGCGGATAGATTGCTTTGGTATCGCGCGCTTGGTGTTCATGTGGCCGAGCATCCTGGCATCCTGGGGGCCACCACTGCGGCAAAAAACAGGAATCGCTCGCACAACTCGCCCGCCGAACAGAGAGCCACCATCAACACAGCGAGCACGATCGCGAGGTGTGGAGACAGCGTGGCGGGCACGTTGCCCAAGAGCAGAAACGCGGGGAGCGCCACGCCGCCTAGAATGCCCAAGAGGAACCGCCGCGACGTGACACCCGCCAGCTCGCCGCTCATCAGGAGTGCGGTTCGACGTAAGGGCGTAAACGTCTTTGCACCCAACCAGCAGAAGATCGCCGCTTCCGCCAGCAGTTTCAGAGAGCTCGCGACCAGCAGCCACGCGCACAGGGTGCCAGCCGTTTCTTCCAACACGGCGCTGGGAGCCGGATCGCTCAAGAGCGCGGCGACACTCAACCGCATCAGCAACGCCACCGGAATCCCCAGCACCGCGCACGTCAGAAAGAACTTGACCGCGGTGTATCCAGCGTTCCAAAACGGCCGCCGCGTTGAGGCGTAAATCATCGTGGAGCACGCGACGCCGGCCAATCCGCTCACGGTCACCATGCCGCCGAGCACGCGCTGCCAACGGTCGGACATCGGCAACCCGAAAAGGTCCAGCCACGGCGCCGCGGCGTACAGCGAGGCCAAGGCCGCAAACAACCCAAACGCGATTACTTCGCGACTCAACCACGAAGTTCGCCACCCCATCACCGCCCGATATGCCAGCCGGGGCCGCCCCAGGTGAAACACCGAGGCACACAGTCCGATGGCCCCCAGCGTAAAAGCGGCTGCCAGGTGAACGGTCCGCGAACCAACGCCGAACTCTTCGCCTGGACGTGCCAGCCAGATTGCGATGCATTGATCGACCACAAATGCGCCCACCGACATCTGGGTCAGCACCAGCATTAGCACCAGCGGCCAATGGGCATGCTGCGGCGTCGCCGAAAAATAATCGGCGGGCAGCAGGTTGGCAGGAAGCGGCTTCGCGGTTTTGTAAATCGTGGTCGGGAGGGTGTAACCCGGTGCAGGCGCGCCAGGCAAGAACTGGTTTGCTTCGGCGTTTTCGGCGACCTCGTCGTGCCCGACCACGGTGATGCGAATGGCTCCGTTCGGGCAAGCCTGGACGCACGCGGGGGCCTCGCCGACGTCGAGCCGCTGGCGACACATGTCGCACTTGCGCACGATGCCCTTGGCCCGGCTGTATTTTGGAACGTCGTACGGACACTTGAGGATGCAGTACTGGCAGCCGATGCACTGATCGTCGAGATGACGGACGATCCCCGTAACGGGGTCTTTTTCGTAGGCCGCCACGGGACATCCATCGAGACAGGCCGGCTCCACGCAATGGTGACAGGCTGTCGTCACATGCTGGATAACCGGAGATTGGTGGCTCCCACCCTGCAACTGCCCCACCGATCGCCATTGCTCATTCTCTTCCAATCCATTGAGGCTGTGACACGCCGCCACGCACGACTTGCAGCCCGAGCAGGCGTCGAGATCGACTTCAAACGCGTATTGCTCGCCTTTGCCGGGCGCCGACGCCGGTATCAAATCGCGGTAGTACTTGGCATGCGCTGGGGGCGCTTCTGTGTCGTGCCATCGCGCGAACGTATCGACCGCGACCGACTGCTGCTCAATCAACAGCAGATCGAGTAAGCTCGGCGAAGCGGCAGCAGGTAGGCGCGCAACGCCAGCGGTCTCGAAAAGAGGAAGTGCAAAAGACATGTGGGGCGGTCAGTCGTGCCAGGTTGAAAATCAAACCGCCGCATCGTGCGCGGTCGCCTGTGCACCGTCGGGCCGCCTTCCTCGCCAGAGCACTAAGTTTGAACAATGGCAAACACCATGCCGACATGGTCGTGTTCTGCCGCGGGTCGCTGTAAATCCCAATCACATATAGGATTCAACGAAACAATCGAGATATACGGAGCCACGGCCTCGTATGCCGGTTGCCTCAGAAGTAGGCACATAAATCCAAGAATCATGCAAGGCAGCGCGGCGAAGCCTTGGTCGTCGCGCCGATTCTTAGAACTCCTAACAACGACACAGTAACCCGACGCGCAACTTTTAAACTGGCGCATCGGGTCAGTGTTTGCGGTTCTTAGTCTGTATCGATCGCTGTTCCTTCGCACAGTGTGCGCGCCGAGTAGATAAACCAGACAGCAAACGGGGCCAGAGCTTGAAAGCATTGCATCGGGCCGGGCGGCACTGCGAAACCCATCATCAGCGAGCCACTTCCCGGACCGCACGATCGTCACCTACGACCCCCGCGGGGCC
>JBBDYK010000148.1:0-5985 GCA_040901665.1 Pirellulales bacterium
TATCATCCATTCCGGCGCCCGATTATACTCGATCAACGACCACTGTCCGCCTTCGACTCTCCACCACAGCGCCCATGCCCCTGCGCCTTACTTATCGTGCCGATACCAGCGTGCCGGTCGAGGTCGAGGGACTGTTGCCGCACGCGGTGCGGGCGATGTCGCTGCCGGAAATCGAACGGCTCGAGTTCGTGCACGGCAATGAAAAGCGACCGCTGGCCGATTTCTTTGCCGTCGCCGGAAATCCGGGCGACAATCGCATCGAGCTCGAGGGCAAGCTGGCCGGCGTGCACTGGATTGGCGCCAAACTGAGCGATGGCGCTATCCACGTCGCGGGCGACGTCGGCCGACACGCCGGCAGCGAAATGTCCGGCGGCCAGATTCACATCGACGGCGACGCCGGCGATTGGGCGGGCGGCGAAATGCACGGCGGACTCATCCACATTCGCGGACGCGCCGGCGACCACCTCGGCGCGGCCTATCGCGGCAGCAAGCGCGGCATGACCGGCGGAACGATTCTCGTTGAAGGCGCCGCCGGCCACGAAATCGGACACACCATGCGCCGCGGACTGCTGGCCGTCGGCGGCTGCGGCGACTTTGCGGGCATCAACATGATCGCGGGCACCATCCTGGTGTTCGGCCCCGCGGGCATTCGTCCGGCAGCCGGCATGCGCCGCGGCACGCTGGGGTTGTTCGGCAGCAATCCGCCCACGCTGTTGCCCACCTTCCGCGCCGGCAGCCGCGCGAAGCCGCTGGTGCTCGAGCTCTTGTTCCGCGAATTGCGCGCTCTCGGCTATCCCGTGCACGAGCGACTATCCACCAGCGACTATCGCACGTACCACGGCGACCTGGTCACCGTCGGCCGCGGCGAGATTCTGGTCGCGGAAGGGGCGGGTTAGTTCGAGCAGAACTGCCATGAGCTAGACTGTCTATAAGCCCAGGCCCGGCTTCTCTTGCGAGAACGCTCGCCAGCGAAACAATGGCGAGGTTCGACAATAAATCCTGGCGGCCTCGATGCTGCCGCTTGGTTGCCCGGCCGTTGCTAGCGGGGTACAGTCAAGGATTCCACGATGGGCGATTGATCCTGCACGCCGGGCGATCGCTCGAACTTGCACTTTTTGAAACTGCGCCGTAACCACGCAGTCAGGGCATGTCCGCAAGCCGCGCTGTTGGAATCGACCTGGGCACCACCCACTGCGCCATGGCGCAGCTCGATGCCACCGGGCGCAGCGCCATGATCCGCAGTCCGCAGGGCGACTTGTTGATTAAGAGCGTCGTTTACTTCGAAGACGAGGAGCTGCTGTTCGGCCGCGCGGCAAACCAGGCCGCGGCCACCAATCCCCAGCGTGCCGCCGAGTGCGCCAAACGCGACTTTGGCCAGGCGGCCTACTCGCGTGCCATCGGTGGCGAGCTGCTGCCGCCCGAGTTGATCGAGGCCTGCCTGCTCAAGTTTCTGTGCCTCGACTTGCCGGTGTTGTTGGGCGCGGCGCCGGCCGTCGCGCTCAGCGTCCCCTCGTCGTTCGACCAGGCTCAGCGGCGCGGCATGATCGACGCCGCGCGCATCGCCGGGCTGGACGTGCTGGGCACGATCAACGATCCGCTGGCAACCGCGCTCTCGTTCGCCGAAGTGCAAGGCTACCTGTCGGCCGACGGCGCGAAAAAACCGACCTGCCGCGTGCTGGTGTTCGACCTGGGGGGCGGCAAGCTCGACGCGGCCATCGTCGAGATCAAACCCGGCCAACTGCGCACGCTGGCCGTTGCCGGCGACGCGCGACTCGGCGGCCGCGATTGGGACGACCAGTTGGCCGAATACCTGGCCGCCAAGTTCGAAAAGCAATTCGGCGACGATCCGCGCTACGACATGGCCAGCGTGCGCCGCCTGATCACCAGCGCCGAGGAAGCCAAGCACACGCTCACCGCGCGGCTGCAAGCCCGCGTGCACATCGAGCGCCACGGGGCCGAGACCGACGTCGTCGTGCAGCGCCACGCGTTCGAGGAAGCCGCCGGCGAGCTGGTCGAGCGTGCGCGCACCATCGCGGAATCGGTCGTGGCGCAAGCCGGCATGGCCTGGCGCGATCTGTCGCATTTGCTGCTGGTGGGGGGCGCCACTCGCATGCCCATGATCGCGGGCATGATCGAATCGGTCACGGGGCTCAAGGCCGCCACCACCATGCACGCCGACGAGGCCGTGGCCCGCGGCGCCGTGCTTTACGCCGAGCAGTTGCTCGCCGCGCGCGAAGGCCGCGCGCTCGCCGCCACCATGAACATCACCGATATGACCGCGTACAACGTGGGCATGGAGTGGCGCGAACACGGCGCCGATCATGCCGAGAACGTGGTGCTCATTCCGCGCGGCGCCGAGTTGCCGCGCGGCACGACCTCCAACTTGCTCACCGACGTCGACGATCAAACCTCGGCCGAAGTGCAACTGCTGGAAGGCAACAGCCGCGACGCCGATGCGTGTCGCAGGATTGCGCGCGTCAAGATCAGCGGACTGCCCAGCGAGCTACCCCGCAAATCGGTGATCGACGTGCTCTATCAGATCACGGCCGAGGGACGCTTGCAGGTGAAGGCTCAGTTGCAAAAGGGTGGGCTTCCGCTGGCGATCGAAGTGGAGCGTGCCAGCGGCATGACCGAGGCCGAAGTCGGCGCGTGGAAAAAGCTGCTGGACACCAATCCCGGCCTGAAGGCGATTCACCGGCAATTGTCCCACCATGCGGCGCGGCGTCCGCCCGATGCTCCCCCGCCGCTGCCCGCCGCCCCGCTTCCGCCGCTTCCCCGGGCAGGGGCGGCCGTGGCGTCCGCGCCGCTCGACTTCGAGTTGGACGTGGGCGACGGCGCCGCAACCCGCCTGCGGAAAAATGGCTCCGCCTCGCGGAAAATCCTGATAATGCTAGCCGGCCACGTGGTGTTTGCGGCGCTGGGGCTGGCCATCGGGTACTATATATTGATGTGGCTCCGACCCGAATGGAACGTGCTGCACTTGCGGTTGCCCGGCCTGCGCGTCGACAGCCCCCAGAACGCAGTGTGGCCGCTCAACCCGCGTTAGATCGCCACGTGCCGCGCGATTCGGATCCCTCCTGTCCGTTGAGCTCCCGCTTGTTGATGCTTATGACTGGCGACAACACACCGGCCGTCGGAATCGACCTGGGCACGACCTACTCGGCCGTGGCGTATCTCGACGATACGGGCCGGCCGGTGACGCTGGTCAACGCCGAGGGCGACCTGGTCACGCCCAGCGTCGTGTTGTTCGAGGGCAACACGCCGGTCGTCGGCAAGGAGGCGGTCAAGGCGCTTTCGACCGAGGCCGAGCACGTTGCCCAATGCGCCAAGCGCGAGCTGGGCGATCGCACGTTTCACAAGCCGCTGCAAGGCGCGCTCTATCCGCCCGAGGCGCTGCAAGCCCTGGTGCTCAACAAGCTGCGCCGCGACGCGGCGCGGCAGATCGGCGACTTCAACAAGGTGGTCATCACCGTGCCGGCGTACTTCGACGAAGTCCGCCGCAAGGCCACGCAAGATGCCGGTTACATCGCCGGCTTCGAAGTGCTCGACATCATCAACGAGCCCACCGCCGCGGCCATTGCCCACGGCTTTCTCAAGGGCTTCTTGAACAAGAAGGGCGAGGCCAATGCGCCTCGCAAGCTACTGGTCTACGACCTGGGCGGCGGCACCTTCGACGTCACCGTGATGGAGATCACCGGCAGCGACTTCGTGGCCCTGGCCACTGATGGCGACGTGCAACTGGGCGGCCAGGATTGGGACGCCCGGCTGGTCAACCACGTGGCCGAAGAATTCAAGAAAACCTGCGAGCTCGATCCGCGCGACGACCCGAACGCGGCCGGTCGACTGTGGCGCGAGTGCGAGGACGCCAAGCGCACGCTCTCAGCCCGCACCAAGGCTTCGATCAGTTGCGACTATCGCAGCCATGCCGTGCGCGTGGAAGTGACCCGTGAGAAATTCGAGGAGCTGACGCACGATCTGCTCAGCCGCACGGAATTCACCACCAAGCAAACCTTGCAGGCAGCCGGCCTGAGCTGGAAAGAGATCGACCAGGTGCTGATGGTGGGCGGCTCCACCCGCATGCCCATGGTGGCCGAGATGCTGCGGCGGCTAGTCGGCAAGGAGCCGGACGCGTCGGTTTCGGTCGACGAGGCCGTGGCCCACGGCGCGGCGCTGCATGCCGGCGTCCTGCTGGCGGAAGGGCGCGGGCAGCGCCCCATGCTCAGCGTCAAGAACGTCAACTCGCACAGCCTGGGCGTCGTGGCCACCGACGCTCGCACCGAGCGCAAGCGCAACGCCATTCTCATTCCCCGCAACACGCCGCTGCCGGTCACCGCCAAGCGCGTGTTTCGCACGCAGAAGACCGGCCAGAAATCCATCCTGGTGCAAATCGTCGAAGGCGAAAGCGCCTCGCCGGACGACTGCTCGCAGATCGGACGTTGCGTGGCCCGCGGCCTGCCCGAGGATCTGCCGGCGCAAACGCCCATCGAGGTGAAGTTTTCCTATCAGGAGAACGGCCGGCTGACGGTGAACGTGAACGTGTCGGGCACGCAGCGCGAGTTGCGTCACGAGATTACTCGCGACAACACGATGTCGCAGCAGCAGCTCGACGCCTGGCGGCACTTCGTCACGGCGCAGCCCGGCGAAGAGCAAATGCCGGCGGGCGATTCGCAGATCATCCAAGCGATCGCCGTGCCCGACTCCAGCCACGACCTCGGCGGCGACACCCAAGTCGGCAGCGAAGACGATCTGACGATCGTGGAAGAGTGAACGGCTCGCGGCTTTCTGCAAAGGTGGCTGGATTCGCACGTAGTTGAATTCGCAGGAATTCAGCCCTGCTCGCGCGGCCGAGCACGCTCGACACGGAAAGTTCTCTCGCCACTTGGCAAAGTAAAGGTAGGTCGCCTTGACTGTGTCGATCGGCCGGTGGCGACCGCGCCGCCCATCCCCGCGATCGCGAGCGCTTGTCCCGCCAGCGCTCCGGACGTCGGAGGGGCGCTGATCGTGATATCCACCTGCGTGCCGCCTCGCCGCACAACCCGCGTCGGCGCGCTGTCCGGAAAGAATGCGCGCACGATCGACACCGCCGTGCGCTCGAAGAATCCGGGCTGGTGCTGCCCGGTGGCCACCGCCTCGTCGTACCAGCCACCCAGACCCTTGCGTTCCTCGATGCTCGTAATCGGCGCCTTGGGCTCCGGCTGCTTCCACCACAGGCCACTACGGAAATTACTCAGACGCCAGCGGTTCGTAGCGATACATCGGATGGCCGACCAGGTCTTCCTTCATCGTTTGCCGCCAGCGGGCCGCCTACTTGGCAAAATACGAATACGTCGCCTTGCCCGTGTCGACGTCGATTGCATATGCGCCGCCGTCCCAACGAAAGGCGACGAGCTGTCCGTCCTCTTGAATGGTCAATCCAACAAATGGATTGCGATCTTGCGTTCCTACATCGGCTTGGATCCTCCAAACCATCCGATTGTCGTTATCAAATCGAAAGACATTGTAGGACACTTCTTGTGCCGGCGTCGACTTGGGTGCCGAGAGCATGTCGACCACGCGGATGACCGATTCGTCGTCTAGCTCGACCTCATGCTTGTTGATCGATTTCATAGTGGCCTTTCGTTTTTGAACGCGGACTCCGGTATTGGCTCCAAGACCTCGTATTGCGCTACGCCGCGACTGGGAACGTCCCATTGCGGTTGCGCGCCAACGAGGCTTACGCGCATCCGTATGTCCTTCGGTACAAGTACGTCAGTCATATACAACGGTACGGTTTCCAATCCTAGAGCTTGCTTTACTTCTATTGGCGACATTCCAGCGACCGCATCTTCTCGAACCATCCATGAACCTGTTTGGTTTTCCCTTTTCGCGTACACGCGCACGAATTTCATTTCGGACGCTGTCGTGAATTCTCGCACGTCGGCACGTGGATGATGTCATTCACCATTAGAAATGACCCCTATCGGCACCATTAGAGATGTCCCCATG
>JBBDYK010000149.1:0-5940 GCA_040901665.1 Pirellulales bacterium
GTCACGCGGTCGTCGCGCCGCCGTCGATCACGATCACCTGGCCGGTGACGTACGATGCTTCGGACGAGGCCAGATAGAGGGCGGCAAAGCCGATTTCGTCCGGCTGGCCCAGATGCTTGAGCGGTTGCGTGGCCTCTAGCCGCGCCATGTGCGTTTCGTTTTTCCAAAAGAACTCGCTGAAGTCGGTTTGGATCAGCCCCGGCGCGATCGCGTTGACTCGCACGTTCTTGGGACCAAATTCGACGGCCCAGGTGCGGGTCATCATGATCAAGCCCGCCTTGGTAAAGCTATAGAGCAATCCGCCCGGCTGCGGCCGCAGTCCGGCGATCGAGGCGATGTTGATCACAGAGCCGCCGCCCCGCTCCATCATGCCCGGCACCGTCAGGCGCACCAGCCGCAACGCGGCCAAGATGTTCACTTCGATCATCTTGCCCAGCATTTCGTCGGTCACTTCCAGAGATGGGCCCTGGCCGATGTTCGTGGCGCTGTTGTTTACCAGGATGTCGATCGGGCCGACTTCCTTGCCGATCGCGGCCACGAGTTGCTCCAACTGGTCGGCGCGGCCGACGTGGCATTCCATGGGCACGACCTTGCCGGGCAAGCCGGCAAACTCGGCGGCCGTGGCTTTGAGGACTTCCATTTTGCGGCTGGCAATCACCACAATGGCGCCGGCCTCGGCCAGATGCCTGGTGATCGACTTGCCGATGCCACGTCCGCCACCGGTGACCAGGGCCGTTTTGCCTTTGAGATTGATCGATGCGCTCATGGTTGATTTCCGTTGGATGTTGGTTAACGAATGATTGGTTGCGACGGTGGCGCCGCGTCAGCCAACGTGATGGCCGGCGGTGGCTTCAATCTCGGCGATCCGTTGCCGCACGTGCGGCGGCAGGCTGGCCTTGACGTTGTTGTGGTAGTCGTAAATCACGAGTTTTTGCTGGCCGTGCGCGGCGATCTCCTTCAGCTTGTGACTCACGATCACCGTGTCCATCATGAACCGATCGTCTTTCAACTCGCTGATCCGCGTGCCGATGGACACCGTGTCCGGGTATTCCAGCGGTCGGCGAAAGCGGCAGTCGGTCCAGGCCAGAATTGGCCCGATGCCTGAGGCGCGTTGCTCCTTGCTGAAGCCCATCTCGCCGAAATACTTCAGCCGGGCATGCTCCATGTAGCGAAAATACACGACGTTGTTGACGTGATGGTTGGCGTCCATCTCGCCCCAAGCGACCAGCGTCGTGACGATCACGGGGAACGGCGCCAGCAATTCCACAAGCGTCGCATCGAGCGATTTACGGTCCACGAGTGCGCAATCTCACGAAAAAATGGAATTCGATTGCCCGCCAAGCCGCTACGAAACCTACCGTCCGTTCGGTAAGTTAACAGGAAGCGCAGGTCGTTGCAAAGGGGTTGGAGCATTTTGCAACGAAGTACGTCTGGTGTCGCGAGGGCAACGCGCGAACGCGTCGCATCGGTGCCGCGTCCTGAGGTCCCCGCGCACCCAAGCGCATGCCGCAACGATTTCACTCAAGCGGGGTTAAATGGTCCAATGGAGCAGCCGCATGCGTTTCTCGCCCGGAGATACCGATGACTCGATGGTCCACGCCCGCAGCGCTATTGGCGGCAAGCTTGTTGTCGGGAATGGCGGTCCGCGCCGAAGAGCCGGCAAGTCGCGTGGCCGCCGACAAGCAGGAGTTAGCGCCGTTGCAGGCGTATGTCGGACAGTGGCGCGGCGTGGGCCAGGTGCGGCGCGGCTCGAGCCGCGGCGCCTGGACGGAACGCGCGGATTGGTCGTGGCACTTCGAACAGGGCCGCGCAGAGCTGGTCGCGGCATTGGCCGATAGCAAGTTCTTCGCCAAACTCCGATTGCAGGCCGGCGATGTGCCGGGCCATTTCGTGTTACTCGCCACGCCCGGCAAGAGCGTAACGCAACCACAGTCGGATCGGACGCTGCGCTACGAGGGGCAGCGCAAGGACGACGCGCTCGTGCTGGTGGATGCCGCGGCTCAGGATGCGTTGCCCAACCGAATCTCGATTCGGCTGGTGGCCGGCGGCGATCGGATGGTCGTGCTCTACGAAAGGCGTTTGGGGGATGATGTCTACGTCGGCATGGGAGAGGTGGGCGCCACGCGTGCAGGTAGTTCGTTTGCCAAGCGAGCCGCCAGCGGACCCGAGTGCGTGGTAACCGGCGGGCTCGGCACGATCGCCGTCGAGTACGAAGGCAAGAAGTACTTCGTCTGTTGCTCCGGTTGCCGCGATTTGTTCGATGAGGATCCGGCGGGCGTGCTGGCCGACTATCGCCAGCGCAAAGCCGACGAGAAGGCAAAACTGGAGCAATGAGATTGCACCGGATCGACGCTATGCGGCCGCCCGGAGTGGTCGTTCCGCGTTGTCCGGCTGGTCGGGCAGCTCGAGCGTTGCCGCGGCGTCCGCGACGCGAGCCGGCGGCGCCGTGCGAGGACGATGACGCGTAACCCACGTTAGCAGCGCCGGCAGCATCACCATCGACGTGAACATGCAACATGTCACGCCCAGCGTGAGGACGCGGCCCAGGCTTTGCAGCCCTTGATGCGTCGCGATCATCAGCGAACCGAAACCGACCAGCGTGGTCAGCGCATCGACGAGCACGGCCACACCGGCGGCCGGCGACATGCGGTACGGGCCGGAGCGCTCGCGAAATTCGTGAACGATGTGCACTCCATAGTCCACGCCGATGCCCATGATCAAGGGCAACGCGATCAAGTTGGCCGGATTGAGTGGGATATTCAGCAGGCCGAGCAGCCCGAATGTTTGTAGCAGGCCCACGCTCAAGGGCAAGATCGCCAAGAGAGCGTAGCGCATGCTCTTGAAGTCGAGCACGAGCACGCCGAGGATCGCCAATAGCGCATAGACGGCGGCTTCCTGAAAACTGCGCTTCATTTCCAACGACGCTTCGTGCGCTTGCAGCGGATTGCCCGTCACGTGGGGATCCACCGTTCGCACGTCGTGGACGAAGTGCTCCAGCGCGGCGGAGTCCCAAATATCGCCGCGGCCGTAGATCTTGAGCAAGTGCTTGCCATGCTGGCCCACGAAACGATCGACCAGGCTGCTCGGCAGATCGGCGAGCGCCGGTGGCTCGGGGTTCGCGATGCCCTTGAGAATGTGTAGCCGGCTGAGCAAGTCGCCGGCCATCTCCTGCTGAAAGCGTGAAATCTGCGCATAGCAGTCGGCCAATGGCATGCGGCGCAAGTGATCGCGGACCAATTCCAGTTGGCGAACGCTTTTTTCGTCGGTCCGACCGCCGGCCAGCGCCTGCTGCACCTGCCCTAATACCTGTCCCAGATTCTCGGGCCTTTCAACGGTGATCAGCGGCGGTCTCTCCGGCAAGCTGACCAGCCGCTGTTGAATTCGCTCGATGATGGGCTGCTTCAACTCGGGGTCTACCGGCAATAGCGAGACGATTTCCTCGGTACGCTCCACCGATGGCAGCTTGAGAAACTTGGCCTTGCGCGCCAACAGCTCCTCGCGGCTGTCGGCGATGGAAAGCGCGTACCACACGCTCTGATTGCACTCGGCCAACAGCTTTTTCTCGAGCTGCACGCTTTCCAGACCGGCCGCCTGCATGTTCAACAAATTGTTGTCATACCACAGCCGACCCAGGCCCAGGGAGGCCACGGCCGTGAATGCCAGGGTAACTAGCAGCGTGAACCGCGGCACCTTGAACAACGGCGTCAAGCAGCGATGCACGGGCAAGGGCCGCGGCATTTTGACGCCCCAGCCGCTGCGATCGATCAATAAGATTGCGGCCGGCAACAGCGCCAACTCCGCCAGGGCGCACAACAGAATGCCACCGCCGGCGATCAACCCCAGTTCGGCGACGCCCTTGAAGCTCGTCAGCCCGGCGGCAAAAAACGCGATCGAGGTCGTCAGCGCTCCGGCCGTGATCGCCGGTCCGGCGCCGCGGGCGGTCTCCAGCAGCGCCTCACGGCATTCCTTTTGCTCGCCGCGCAGTTGCAGGTAGCGGGCGACGTAGTACACGCCAAAATCGATGCCGATGCCGATGAGCGTGACCGTGAACGACACGCTCAGGATGTTCAAATGCCCGACGGTGAGGGTCACGTACCCGAATGCCCAGGCCATGCCAACCAGCAGGATCAGGTTGGCCAACAGCGCGTGGCGTATGCCGCCGAAGCCGGCCACGAACAACAGGCTCACGCCGACCATCGACACCAGGCTGGCCCAAAACATCGAGCTCTGGCTCGAACGCATCTCGTCGTTTTCCATGATCGGCAACCCGGTCAGACCGATTTTGGTCTGCGGGTGCCGAATTTGAACCTCGGCAATCAATTCGCGCAGGGCGTCGGTCGCCTCGCTGCAACGGTTGAAGCTGTCGTCCCCGTGCGCCAGGCGCAACAGCACGAATCCCAGTTGCCCCTGCTTCGTCAGCAGGTAGTCGGAATTCAGCTCGCTCAGCGTGGCAAAGGTGGACGGCATTTCCGGCCAGGGCGATACATAGCGCCCTTGCTCGGCGAGAGATTCGTGCAGGCTGCCGGCCAATCGAGCCAGCTTGTCTCGCGGGATTGTGGCGGCGTGCTGCGCGGCGGTCGCCTGCAACTGCGCCGTGAGCCCACCCGCCATGCTTCCCACGCTCAGTGGCGACCAGTTCCCCGCCAGGATCGGGCCAACCTCGTCCAGAAATCGCTCGATGCCGACCAGTTCCTCGGCCGACAGGTAGTGCAGCCCTTTCGAGCGGATCTTGCCCAGGTCCACCTCGTGCAGCACGGCGTGGAACAGGCTCGCGTCGCGCGCCAGCGCGTCGGACAGTTCTTCCAGCACGGGCACGACCTGCTCGCGCGAGTTCCCCTCGACGACGACGACCGCATCGTCCGCGTCGCCGAACTCGTCGATGTACTCATTCCACAGCCGGTTGTAATTGCTCTTCGGATCGAGCAGATCCATGCGGCTGGTGCGATATCCCAACCGCGTGGCCGTGAGATAGCACGAGATGCCAGCCAGCAACAGCGCGATTGCCAGCGTTGCCACGGGAAAGGCCAGGATGAGCCGCGTACCGAGTACAAAGGGGCGCGCAAGAAACGGCTCGTCGCGCCGGGGTGATCCATCCATGGACTGCCTCGTGCCATCGTGCGTGTCGTCGCGTCCGTGCGCTGACACTCGCGGACGCCGGAGTGAGGCATCCAAGGGGGCGGCATTCTAGCGGGGGGAGATGCCGCGCGGCAAGACGAATCCAGTCCCCAAAAATCCAGCGCAACTGACCAACCCGCAACCTTTTGCGCTGCCGCGCAATGGCCTGGTTTGAGGCTGCCCAGGTGGATACTAGTCGGGTAGTGGCTTCCCCTTGGTCTCCGGACAGAACCAGATCAGCACCATGCCGGCCAGATACACCAGACTGATGATCGAGCACATCTGGGCGTAGTCCTCGCGGAAGAAATTCAGCAACTGCCCGCTTTGCAGGACGCCGACCGCTGCCAGCACGCGGCCGAAATTGAAGGAAAAGCCCTGGGCCGTTGCGCGGATGCGCGTAGGAAACAATTCGGGCAAGTAGAGCGGCAGCCAGCCGTAGAAACTAGCCGTCACGCCGCCAGCGAGGCCAACCCAGAGCAGGAACCAGCCGCCGTATTCCATCGGCGCGCGAAACAGGAATTGGCACACGGCAAACGACGCCAGGCTGAGCGCGAAGTAGCACCAGCGCCGGCTGAACCATTCGGCGAGCAATGCAGCGCTGAGCGTGCCGATGATGGCGCCGATGCCGGCGCAGATTTGCGCGGACGCCGCGGCCGTGTTGGCTGCTTCGCTGCCGGCGGCCATCTTGTTGGCCCAGGGCTGAATCCATTGGATCGATCCCCACGTGCCAATCAGCGCCATGCCGGCAAGGCAGGTGCCCATGATCGTCTTGTACAGCACGCCTGGCTGAAAGATGTCGCTAACGCGCGCCGCCGGCGTGGTGGC
>JBBDYK010000150.1:0-5933 GCA_040901665.1 Pirellulales bacterium
TTGTCATCGCAACCATGCGATGTTGCAGGCTGTTGCAATCTTCAACAGTCTGCTAACCCTTCGCAATCCGCTCGATCGGCCGGATGCCAAAGCGGCAGTCCCTGTCGCACACGCTCGGCCAGCGCCGTCAGCTTGTCGGCCGTGCCGGGCATGGCATCGCAGGCTGCGAAATCCTCGGATTCAACATTCGTGGGCTCGAAATCCCAAAGTCCTAGCTTGATCGCTTCCAAGACAGTGTTGGGCACAGTGCAGCTCCTTGCATTGGGCGAGGCCGTCGCCGCGAGGCGGCCCTCGACGACGAATCGCCCCCTGGGCGGCCGTTGCGGCGCTGATTGTACGCATTGCTGCGGACACTCCCCTGCGCCGACAATCATGGCAAGTCTTGAGTATTAGGCGCAACGCGGCTTTGTCAAGCAAATTGTCGTCAAACGCGATGATGCATCGGCGCCCGACCAGCAGTCACCACCCCAGGGACCGGCAGCTAAGCCACGAACGGTCGTGACGAAGCCGTCGGTGCGTGAATCAAAGACGCCAGATGAGCGACGCGCGCCGCGTCGAGCGAGCCGGTGCGCCGGATGTCGCACACGGCGCCGCGGACGGCAACGAAGTCGGGCGCGAGTTGCAGCGCCTGTGCGATTTCGGCCAGCCCCAAGCTGCCGGCGACAACGCTCACTAACTGCTGCCGACGGGCGGTACGGACAAAGCGGGCGACGGCGTCCGTCGAGAGATGGCAAAACAACGGGCCGCGCGATTTATCAAACGTGTCGAGCAGCGCAGCGCGGCAGCCCAAAGCAATGCCGTGCTCGAGTACGATGTCCGGCGGCGGAGCACCGGCGGACTGCCAGTCCGCATAGGCAACCGCGACGGCCGCAACCCCGGATGGCAGCGCCATCACCGCGCTTTGCCAACGTTGGCGCCAGTCGGGCATCGAATCGCACCCAGCAAGCCCAATCTTGGCATAACGAACGCGCCCCGCGAAGGCAGCCGGCAGGGTGGCAGCGGCGGACAGTTCGCCCAGTGCCGCGCTCAATGGCAAGCGGCCATCGAGCAGGGTGGCAATGGCGTCGATCGTTTCGACGTCGGACGCGCCCAACGGTCCGCGCAGCGGTTCCTTGACGTCGATCAGGTCCGCGCCGGACTCTAGAGCGACCGCGGCCTCGGCGACGTCGCGCACACTGACGATAAGTTGGGTCATAGTGGGTACTGCAAGGCTCAATCGGGCCGTTTGCTCGCCGTGCTGCGCGTCGCCTCGGCCAGTCGCTGGTTGAGTTGATTGACCAGCGAAATGTTCAGCGGCTCGCACCACGTGCCGCGAATCGTGATGTATCCGCTACACCAGGCGCCGAGCCGCGGCTTTACTTCCTTGTGATGCCAATCGCTGGCGGCCTCGGCCACGCGAATGACCAGCGACGCCGCTTCGGTCTGCTGGTTCTGTTTGCCCGGCAGCAGGCTGGGTGCTTGCCCGAGCCAGAAGCATTCGACGGACTCGATGGGCATGCGCACCGGAGGACCCGGGTTCAGCCAGACCAGCAATTCGCCATCGCAATAGGCCAAACGTGGGCGGCGCAATTGTGCGGCCAGCAGCACCACCAGGCACCCGCCGGCGGCCAGCAAGACTAGCCCCATGGCGCGCATCCAAGTCGCCGGCACGCGGTCGGGCAAACCGACCATCATCAACAGGCCCGCGACAGCGACGATCGCCGGCGGCACCATGCCGAACCACAGCGCGCGGGAGTTGGTCCGCAACCAGATTTCGGGAGACATCGAGGGTCCGATCGTTCCTTGCAGGAGAACTCGCCAGCTATACCGCTTAGTGTAGCAAACACCTGCGATTTGGTCAGCGACCGCGGCATTGCTCGCTACGGTTAGTCACTGGGTGGGGGCGGCCTTGATTTTCTCGCGCCGATGGATTCTCTTTGAAGCTCGTAGGATTGAGCGGCGTGCCCCTTGGCGGCGAGCGGCATGCCGATTGTAACTAGTTATCGGAAGCCCAGCGGAATCGATCCTTCGCATGCAACAGGCCGCCAAGGGGAACTCCAACATTCACCGGCCCGTGATCCTGGTGATCCTGGCCATTCTCGCCTGCTATGTCGTGGCAACGCTCGGCGGCTGGACGACGCCCGCCGACGCCGCGGCAGCCCATGAAGCACATGGCGCGATGACGGCAGTCGCCCACTTTTGGGCTGTCATTCCCTTCACGTTGCTGCTCGGGGCGATTGCCGTACTTCCGCTGCTCGATCAGACGGCGCATTGGTGGGAACACAACCTGCACAAGTTCTACGTCGCAGGAAACCTGGCGCTGATCACGCTGATGTATCTGACGCTGTTGCACCCGGTCGGCAGCCTGGGGTTGGCGCTGGAGACGGTCGAGCACGCGGTGATCAAGGACTACATTCCCTTTATTACGCTGCTGTTCAGCCTGTACACGATCAGCGGCGGCATTCGCCTGGAAGGCGACCTGCGTGCCCATTCGATCACCAATGCCACGTTCATTGCCGGCGGGGGTTTGTTGGCCAGCTTCATCGGCACGACCGGCGCGGCGATGCTGCTCATCCGCCCGCTACTAGAGACCAATGCCGAACGCAAACGCGTGGCGCATACGGTCGTGTTCTTTATTTTCGTGGTTTGCAATTGCGGCGGGCTGCTGCTGCCCATCGGCGATCCGCCGTTGTTCTTGGGCTATTTGAATGGCGTGGAGTTTCTTTGGACGATGAACCTGTGGCGGAGCTGGCTGTTCGTCAACGGCTCGCTGTTGGCGGTCTATCTGCTGCTGGATCACTTTTACTACTATCCGCGCGAAGCAAAATCCGACATCGTCCGCGATGAGACTCGCGTGCGACCGCTCAAGTTCTCGGGCTTGTGGCCCAATGCGCTGCTGTTGCTGGGGGTGATCGTTTCGGTGGCACTGTTGGATCCGAGCAAGCCGCTGGTGGGAACGGACTGGCATCCGTGGCTTTACTTGCGCGAGATGGTGCAACTAGGGCTGGTGGCGATTTCGCTGGGAATGGGGCCTCGCGACGTGCGCGACGCCAATCAGTTCGACTATCTGGCGATCGTGGAAGTCGCGGCGCTATTCATCGGCATCTTCGTGGCGATGCAGCCGGCGCTGGAGATTCTCAACGCGCAGGGATCGAATCTGGGAATCGATACGCCGCACAAGTTTTTTTGGGCGTCGGGCTGGCTGTCGTCGATGTTGGACAATGCGCCGACGTACCTGGTATTCTTCAAGACGGCGCAAACGCTGCCCGCCGACGGGCCGACGATGGCTGGCGTATCCGAGCCGTTGCTGCGCGCCATCAGCCTGGGTTCGGTGATGATGGGCGCGATGACCTATATCGGCAACGGCCCGAATTTCATGGTCAAGACGATCGCCGAGAAGTCGGGGGTGAAGATGCCCAGCTTCTTTGGCTACGTCGTCTATAGCTGCGCGTTTCTGTTGCCGATCCTGGCAATCAACGTGTGGTTGTTCTTGTAGCGATCGGGGTATATCGGGGCCGCTCAGTCGTGCGCGTTTTTTTAGCGTGGCGAAATCGGCCTGCGGCTCATAGAATGGCGCGATCCGGTCCGCGGCGCCGGAGGATTGCCCGCTTCTTGTCCGGCGCGTCCGGGAGATGTTGCACGAGTGGACTACGAGCACGTTACCACCGATCGAGCGCTGGCGAAGCTGTGCGCGGATCTGGCCGGCGCGGAGTCGATCGCCTTCGACACCGAGTTCGTTTCGGAGCATTCCTATCGCCCCGAGCTGTGTCTGATTCAAGTGGCTGCCGGCGATCGGCTGGCGGTGATCGATCCGCAAACGCTCAAGAGCATCGAGCCGTTTTGGGAGTTGCTGGCCACGCCGGGGCACCAGACGATTGTACACGCCGGCCGCGAAGAATTGCTGTTCTGCCTGGCCGCGGCCGGCCGGCCGCCGCACGAGCTATTTGACGTGCAGATTTGCGCCGGCCTGGTCGGTTACGAGTATCCGGCCGGCTATGGTTCGCTGTTGGCCAAGCTGGTGGGTAAGCGTCTGGAAAAGGGCGAGACACGCACCGACTGGCGCCGCCGGCCGCTGACCGCCGGACAGATCGACTATGCGCTGGACGACGTGCGCTATTTGGACGAAATGGCGTTCAAGCTGCGCCGGCGGCTGGCCGAAATGGGACGCACCGGCTGGATGGAGGCCGAAATGGCGTCGTGGATGAGCGACGTGCGCGCCACGCGGTCGGGCGAGCGTTGGTGGAAAGTTTCTGGTACGTCCAACCTATCGCGGCGCAGTCTGGCCGTGGTACGCGAAATCTGGCGTTGGCGCGAGGCGGAAGCGGAGCGCCGCGATTGCCCGACGCGTCGGGTCTTGCGCGACGATCTGATCGTCGAGTTGGCCAAGCGTCGCAGTTCGGATCCGGCGCAGATTCGCGCGTTGCGCGGCATGGAGCGGGGCGATCTGCGGCGCTGCCTGGGCGAACTGGCCGCGGCCGTCGGTCGGGCCATGGCATTGCCCGATGAAGAGTGTCCGGACACGCCGCCCCGCGACACTCAGCCGCAGTCGTCGGTGCTGGGGCAGTTTCTCACCTCAGCCTTGGGCAGCATCTGCCGTTCAGCCGAAGTGGCGCCCAGCATGGTGGGCACGGCCAGCGACGTGCGCGAGCTGGTGGCTTATCGGCTGGCGCTGGCCGACGGCAACGTCGTGCCCGAGCCGCCGCTATTGGACCGCGGCTGGCGCGCCGAAGTCGTGGGCCGCGTGATCGACGACCTGCTGGACGGCAAGCTCGCCGTCCGCATCCAGGATCCTCGCTCCGACGACCCGCTGTCGTTTGACCCGGTGCGATGAGAGTTTTGCCCGGACCGCGAAGATGGTCGTGATTGTGCGCGCCTACTCTTGCCCGGCCAGGAGCTCTTTGGCCAGGTTGTAGGTTTGGATGGCGCCGGCGGTGGTGACGGCGGGGTTGGATTGTGCTTGCAAGGTCTGCGGCGTGAGATGGCCTTGCAGACCGGGCGCGGGCTGGGCCGGCGGCGGCGCGCCCGGCGGCGGTGGCGTATAGGCCGCTTTGCGCGGTTCGTCTTTTCCGCCGTCAGCGGGCGGAGCCTGATTGCCGCCGGCCGGCGGGGCGGCCGCAGGTGCGGTTGGAGCCGGAGCCGGTGCGGGCGGACGCTCGGTGCCGGTTGGTGGCAACGATGCGATGCGGCCAGTGCCAGCCGGCGTCGGACCGTTGGGCGCCGGACTGGGACTTGCATATTGCGGCGCGGCTTCGGGGAAGCTGCGTTCCACGGCCACGGACGCCGGCGGCGCCGTTGCATTTTTCTTGCGCGAGAAGGGACTGTTCAATTTCTCGCCGGCAAAGGCAGTGCCGTCGTAGATCGTGCCTTTCTGGAACGGGCCGGCGCCAAGGAACCAGGAGTCCTTGGCCCGGCTGGCGATCTTGCGGTTGCCGCTTTGCCAGACCGGTTGACCGCTCATGCGATCGTACGCGTACACAGCGAGCTTGCAGACCGCTTGCTGATTGGTGCGTTTCATCAGCGCAATTTCCGGAATGGCGGCCGAGCCGATCGGCAGCATGCCCGCGGTGGGCAAATTGGTAGCCGGCACGCCCAAAAGGACGTCTTGCCGGTTGGTGCCCAGGGCGCCGGAACGCACTTCAACCACGTAGTCGGCATCTTCCGCCTTGTCGTGAATGATGCAGCCCGAGGCCAGCATGTGCTGTCGCAGCGTGCTGACGACGTAGTTCTGGTCGAGAGCCGTGACGATGTAGCGTGTGTCGAGATAGACGTCGCGCCCGGCCAAGGGTCCGAAGTCGAGCTCGCTGACGGCGCGATCGACCGCGTCGGAGACGAGCAATTGCTCGGTGGCGGTGCGGGGTGAGTCCGACCACTTGGTCGTACCGCAACCCAGGCAGAGCGCGCAGAGCGGCCCGGCCAGCAACGCCGCTCGGTGCCACGACAAACTGCGCTTCATG
>JBBDYK010000151.1:0-5928 GCA_040901665.1 Pirellulales bacterium
CTCGAGAATCCAGCCGGCGACGTTGTCGAGGAAGTAGCGATCGTGGGTGACGGCAACGACCGTGCCGGTGTATTCGGCCAGGTGCCGCTCGAGCCAGGCAACGCTCTCGGCGTCCAAGTGGTTGGTCGGCTCGTCCAAGAGGAGCAGGTCGGGGTGCTCCAGCAGGATCTTGCACAGCGCCACGCGGCGCCGTTCGCCGCCGGAGAGGGTCGTCACGTCGGCATCGCCGGGCGGCAGGTTCATGGCGTCCATGGCGATCTCGACTTGCCGATCGAGCTCCCAGGCGTTGAGCGCCTCGATCTGGTCCTGCACTTTGGCTTGCTCGGCCAGCAGCTTGTCCATTTGCTCGGGCGAGATGTCTTCGCCGAGCCGGGCGTTGATCTCGTCAAAGCGGCGGAGGATGGCACGGGTGGGCTCGACGGCCTCCTCCACGTTGCCCCACACGTCCTTCTCGGGATTGAGCTGCGGCTCCTGGGAGAGGTAGCCCACGGTGTAACCATTGGTGAGCTGCGCTTCGCCTTCGAACTCGCGGTCGATGCCGGCCATGATGCGCAGCAGCGTGCTCTTGCCCGAGCCGTTCTTTCCCAGCACGCCGATCTTGGCGCCGGGATAGAAGGCCAGCCAGATTTCCTTGAGGATCTCGCGCTGGCCATGTTTCTTGGTCAGGCGGGAGATTTGGTAGATGTATTGCTTACCCATGGGAGGTTTGTAGATCGCTGGTTTCTTGGTTGGTGGATGAGGGGCAAAGGCGGCGGGATGCAGGCGGGATACGGAGATTTCCGCCGGCCGGTGTAGACATTCTATCAACTGTACCCTGGTCGGATAGGACCGGTAATTTGGCGAGGTTTAAAGGGAGTTTCACGGCGTTTAAACGAGAAGCTGTGACGGCTCGGCAAGGAGTGCCAGGCGGGCAAAGTCTGCGGCGATTTTGGATTGTGCGGCATGGTCTAAAAAAGGTGCCCACGGCGAGGGGATCGTTCGATCCTGTAGTCTGACGCGCGAATGCTTCCCAGACGCCGCGTCGCCATTTCGCCATCGGGCCGCCGGCCATCGGCGGCCTCCCTTTTACGTCGATTCACCTCCAAGTTCCCGCCGATTGGTTTTCATCATGCGAGCATGCTGCGTTGCGGTGCGCGCTGCGGTGGTTCTTGTCGTCTTGTGTTGTTGCGTTAGCGTAGCGCAGGCGCAGCGTCTGCCGCCGGTGAGCGCGGTGATGCACGCGGGCTACGCGCCGAACTCGTTGCCGCTCGCGGGCGAGACCGAATTCTTTAGCGCGTACACCGATCCGCCACAGCCGCCGGAAGCGGTGGCGTGTGGATGGAGCGAAGCATCAGGTGAAGACTTCGACGAGTTCGGAACGTGGTGGGACAACACGCTGGTGTCGTTTGGCGGAGAAGCGTTCAAATCACTGGGTGATTTTTACTTTAGTGGACCGTTTGCTTTCGCGTCGACGAACAGTTCGGGCGTCGTTGGCTCGGTCAATTCCGCGTTCCAGTTGTTGGAGGGATCGCCTGTTCGCGGTCAAATCGGCGCAAGCTATGGCATCTACGACTTCAAGGGCCGCGAAACGGTCAGTAGAAATGAGCCCGAGCAACAACTCTTTGTAACGCTGGGCGTCTCCAAACGCAGCGACGTGTTGCACGACGATCGTCTGTCGTGGGGAATCGTCTGGGACCAACTGGCCGCATTCAATTGGGGTGCACTCTCACGCGACGAAACACTCGGCCAAGTGCGTAGTCTGGTGGGATGGGCCGTTGGCCCACGTGACGAAATCGGATTCTGGGGAGCCTATGGCGTGCTCGAAACCTCGTTTCATCTTCGAGCGGCGAATCAGTCCAACCTATTCTGGCGACACAACTACGACTTTGGCGGCCAAACGATGTTGTGGTTTGGAGGCAACACCGTTGCTGATGCCAGTTGGCTGGTGGGAAGTTTTGGCGAGGCTCCGTTGAGCAATGCGCTCGCCTTGTATGGCAACTTTACGTTCTCGATTCCTGGCGCTTCGGCCTCGCCTTGGGGTTCTGTCGAAGAACTGTGGGCATTCGGCGCCGGACTCACCTACTACTTCGGCGCGAAGTCGGTACGACCGTCGGTCTCAGGTCGGCAAGGACTGCCTTTACTGCCGGTTGCCAACAACGGAACGTTTCTGCCTACTTTCTAGCTTCCATCGCGGAACGAGCAGCCTCATTCCCACTCGATGGTGGCCGGCGGCTTGCTGCTGATGTCGTAGACCACGCGGTTGACGCCCGGCACTTCGTTGATGATGCGGGTCGACATGCGGGCCAACACGTCGTAGGGCAAGTGCGTCCAGTCGGCCGTCATGAAGTCTTCGGTGGTGACGCAGCGGACGCACACCGTGTCCTGATAGGTGCGGGCGTCGCCCATCACGCCCACGCTTTGCACGGGCAGCAGCACGGCGAACACCTGCGACGTTTGCCGATAGAGCCCTGCGTCCTTGATCTCTTGCACCACGATGGCGTCAGCCTCGCGGAGCGTGTCGAGGCGGATCTTGGTCACTTCGCCCAGGCAGCGCACCGCCAGGCCCGGACCGGGAAACGGGTGTCGCCAGACGATGTCCTCGGGCAAGCCGAGTTGCAAACCCAGCCGGCGCACTTCGTCCTTGAACAAGTCGCGCAACGGCTCGATCAGCTCGAAGCTGAGGTCTTCGGGCAGTCCACCCACGTTGTGGTGCAGCTTGATGGTGGCGGCCGGGCCATCGAGCGCGGCGCCGCTTTCGATCACGTCGGGATAGAGCGTGCCTTGGGCGAGAAAGCGGGCGCCTTGGATCTTGACGGCCTCGTCGGTGAAGCACTCGATGAACGCGCGGCCGATGCGGCGGCGCTTCTCCTGCGGATCGGTGACGCCGGCCAGCGCCGCCAGGAACCTGGCTTCCGCTTTGACGACGTGCAGGTCGGTGTGAAAGTGGCTCGAGAACTCTTCGATGACCGAAGCCTCTTCCGCTTTGCGCAACAACCCGTTGTCGATCAGGATGCAGGAGAGTTGCGAGCCGATGGCGCGATAGATCAAGGCGGCGGTAACGGCGGAATCGACGCCGCCCGAGAGACCGCAAATCACGCGGTCGCTGCCGACCCGCTGGCGAATCTGTTCGACGGCCTGATCGGCGAAGTCGCCCAGTTGCCAGGCGCCGGTGCACCCGCAGATCTTGGTGAGAAAGTTGCCCAACACTCGCGCGCCAAGCGGCGTATGCGTTACCTCGGGATGGAATTGCAGGGCGTAGACGGGCAGTTGCTTGTGCTTGATCGCCGCGACGGGGCAGGTGCGCGTCTGGGCCAGCGGCTCGAAGTCGTCCGAGATGACCGAGGCCTGATCGCCGTGGCTCATCCAGACTTCCATGTCGTCGGGCAGTCCGTCGAACAAATCGACGTGCGACGTGATGTGCACGCCGGCGCGTCCGAACTCGCGGGCCGGAGCGCTATCGACGCGCCCGCCCAGCGCCTCGCAGGCCAGGTGCAGTCCGTAGCAGATGCCCAACACCGGAATGCCTAAGCGGAAGAGGGCTGGGTCGCATTTGGGGGCGCCGGCTTCGTAGACGCTCGAAGGTCCGCCGGAAAGGATGATCCCGCGCGGATTGAGCTCGCGGATGCGGTCGGCCGAGATGTCGTGCCGCACGATCTCGCAGTACGTGTGCTGCTCGCGGACGCGGCGGGCGATCAATTGGGCGTACTGCGAGCCGAAGTCCAGGACCAACACCCGTTCATCGGCGACCAGGCCGGCGGGCTCGGTCTTCGCTGCAGCCGTTGTGCTCTTCACGTTTGGTGTCCCCGACGATCCGCCCCGTCCGCACGCACTGCCGTCCAATAAGCCACGCACTGCCATCCAATAGGCACTGCCATCCAATAAGCACTGCCATCCAATAAAAAGACCCGTCAGCGCGACGGGCGGTCAAGCGAACGATTATAGGGTGTGCCGGCCAGCCCGACTAGGGGCCAAACAACGAGCGGATCGTATCGTCGAGGATGTGCCACAAGGCATCGAAGTCGACGGGCTTGGTCAGATGATGGTCGGCGCCGGCAGCGAGCGACTTGTCGACCGTGTCCGCCTGGCCGTCGCCCGAGACGATGACCACCACGATCGATTCGCAGCCCGGTTGGACGCGGATGCGCCGCGTCAACTCGTGCCCATCAAGGCCGGGCATGTTGATGTCGAGCAGCGCGACGTGGGGTTGGAACTGGAGCACCGCGTCGAGCGCGGAGAGTCCGTCGTACGCGATTTCGGCAGTGTGCCCGCGCTTCTCGAGCACCTTGCCAAACGTGGTGGCGGTGCCTGGATGATCGTCGGCCACAAGAATGCGGAGGCTGCGTGACGTGCTCATCGTTGGCGTGAGTGTATCCACGCTCCCCTATGCGGAACAGAGTGAATCGCTGACCTGGTTATCCCGTGGGAGTAGCAATCGCCGGTCGACGAAGTCGTTCACCAGCAATGACTGCAGTAGCAAAGCCGCGAGAGTTCGCGGAAACGATTGGACGAGGGGGACATCGCCTGGCGGACTGTCACATCGGAATCGCAGGGCGCCATGCCCGCGCGCCGCGATAGCAGTGCACTGAGCATGCTCACGAAAGCGTGAGGGCGGCAACCATCCCAAATCAATTGACAGTCCACTAGCCACCCGTACGGATCACCGGATGGGATGGTTCGGGCTGGCCGGGTCCGGGAGATATTCGGCGAGATTTCAAAGTCGCGCGATCGGGACAATCGCTTCCGGCGCGCGAATTGCACTAACCGCACAGCCATCAGAGCGGCTCGCCGGGCGCACGTCGCCGTGCCAGGTAGCAGGACTCGCTGCCGCTTCGCGGCGTACGCACGCGGGCAATTGCGTGTGCGGGAGCAACGGGCGAAGCTGCGCCGATTGTCGGCGATCTGGCCGGCCACTATAGTACAGGACATGCTGATTCTGCTGACGAACGACGATGGGATTTACGCTCCGGGACTGGCGGCCATGGAGCGCGAGTTGGAACAGTTGGGCGACGTGTACGTCGTGTCGCCGGCGACGGAGCAAAGCGGCGTGGGACACGCCATCACCTATTTGAATCCGCTGGTGGTCAAGGAGCTGTTCGAGGGGCGGCAGCGGCGCGGCTGGGCCGTGGAAGGGAGTCCGGCCGATTGCGTCAAGATTGGCATCTTCGAGTTCTGCCCGCGCTTGCCCGACCTGGTCGTCAGCGGCATCAACGGGGGGCTGAACGCGGGCATCAACGTGCTGTATTCCGGCACGGTGGCGGCGGCGGTCGAAGGCGCGTTCTTCGGGATCACCAGCGTGGCCGTGTCGTTGGAATTCAGCGAGCACGCCGAGTTCGATCGAGCGGCCGTGGTGGCACGGCAAGTGATTCAACAGATCCTGGCGCAAAAGGGGCCTGCGCCGCAGTTGTATAATGTGAATCTGCCGACCGCCGCGTTGCGAGCGGCCGAAACGCGGGTGCGCGTCGTGCCGATGGGACTGGAACGGAGCGGCGAGCAGTACGAGAAGCGGATCGATCCGCGCGGACGGAGCTATTTTTGGGCGCTTTCCAGCCCGGTTTCGGCGACGGCGGGGCACGAAACGGACGTTTCGGCGCTGGCGCAGGGCGCAATCACGGTCACGCCACTCGATTTTGACTTGACCAAGCGTTCAATGTTGGCAGAAATGGAGCCGTGGACGTTTGAGTTTCCACATCCGCAATGAGCGATCCGGGCAGGTCGCCGGGGCACATCGAGAACCGAGGAGAGAGCCATGAGATATCTGTCGATCGCGATCGTAGGATCGATCGTCGCGGTACACTGCGGCTGCGAGGCGGCCGCTCCGCCGCAAGCTGCCGAGCAAATGGATTCGGCGCCTGCGCCGCCGGCGCCCGCCGCTCCGGCCGAACCGGCCGTGGTCGAAGCGCCGAAACCAAAGGCCACTGCGCGCGGCGACGCCACCATCGCGGGCCCCGC
>JBBDYK010000152.1:0-5872 GCA_040901665.1 Pirellulales bacterium
TCGCCAAGTGCGAAGCAAAGCTTCGCACGGCTCGCAGAATAACGACTTGCGTCGCCATTCTGTCAAGCGCATCCATGCGATGTCGCAGCCTGTTGAATTCTTCAACAGGCTGCTAACTTTGCTGGCGATTGCGATAGCGGGCGCTGACGCGCTGCAACAACGCCCGCTCTTTGGCGCCCAGCCCGTCCATTCCCGACGCGTGCAAGCGGGAGAGGATTTCGTCGACTTGCCGTTCCTCGTCGCGCTCCTGCAATTCGCGGCGTTGCTTTCGCAACTCGCGGCGGGCGTGAAGCCAGCGCAGCACGGGTCCGGGAGGCCGCGAGCGTGGCTGCGAACTGCGTTCGAGACTCGTGTAGCCTTGCGAGAAGTCGTAGCTGAAGAGCTCCTCGTCCCAATCGGATTCCTCACCCTTAACGGCTTCCTGCGCGGCGCTGAAGTAGACGAGGATTGCCAGCATCACCAGCGGCAACCAGGCAGGCCATGCCCAGGCCGTGGCCGCGTCGCTGATGAACCAGGCCCAAACGCACAGCAAAAGCGCCGTCAACTTCGAAATCCGCACGGCCACCAGGCAAGCGCCGCGAACGTCGAGGGCGGGCAAGAGCAGCGCTCGCAAAATCCGCGCTCCGTCGAACGGATATGCCGGCAGCAGATTCACCACCAACAACAACCAATTCGTCCAAAACGCCAACTTGAGCGCCACCGTCCACCACGGACCTTCCGTCAGTCCCACGGGTTCCAGCGGCGCCAACAAGATCGGCACGCTCACGCCGGCCAGCAGCAAGAGCGGCAGCGTCAGTAATAGCAGCCCCAGGTTGACGAGCGGACCGGCCAGGATCGCAATCAGTTCGGCATGCGGCTCGCGCGGCGACTCATGACCGCCGAGGCCCCCCAAGGGACCGATGACAATCCGCTCGACGCTGCCGCCCACTCGAGTGACCGCAAATGCATGTCCTAATTCGTGGGCCACGACGCTGACAAAAAGGATGCCGACCGCCAAGGCCGCCTTGGCTGCTGGACCAGACGGTTCGGAATGGGTCGCCAGCACGAAGGCAAACACGGCGACCACGAGAAACAGGGCGTGCAGGCGAAACTGCACGCGTCCCCAGCGGCCAAGCGACAAACTCCAGCCGGATGAATCGTTCATGGATTCGACGCAAAAACGACGCTTTGCCCCGACGCGGCTTGGGGGATCACCCCGCCCCGTTTATCTTAACAACGGGCATTGCTTCAGGCAACGAGGAACCGGCACCACCATGTCACACCAACCTGAAGAGCTATTAGCAACGCGCAAATTCCGCGTCGTGCGCCACGTGACTGCGGGTCGCGACGGAGAACCGCATATCAAGGACGTGGTCGTACATCCGGGCGCGGTGACCATTCTGCCGCTGCTGGACGACGGACGCGTCTGCCTGATCAAGAACGAGCGGATCGCTGTCGGCAAGACGCTGATCGAGCTGCCCGCCGGTACGCTCGAACCAGGAGAGGATCCGGCGGCAACCGCCCACCGCGAACTGATCGAAGAAACCGGCTTCCGCGCCGATCGCATCGAGAAGCTCTGCGAGTTTTACATGTCGCCCGGAATCCTCAGCGAGCGCATGGTTCTCTATGTGGCCCAAGGACTGCATGCCGGCGACGCAGCGCTTGAAGCGGGCGAGAACATCGAACCGCTGTTGGTGAGCTGGGACGAAGCCATCCGGATGGCCATGGACGGATCAATCGAAGATGCAAAAACGCTGGTCGGGCTGCTCCTGTACGACCGCATGCGAAATGCCCGTTGATTGGCGCTTGCCGGGGTCGATTAACGAGCGTGCAAGAGTCGACGCGGTGGCCGCCCTACGGACCGGAGCTGGCGTTGCTCAGCGAGTCGCTGCTGTTCTGAAAGCTCTTGCTGGTGGCCTGGCCGAAGAGCACCACCGCGGCGAACGCCGTCATGAAGATCAGGCCCAACAAGACCGCATATTCGACGGCCGTCGCGGCTTCACGTCGCCGGACGAATCGCAGCAGCCGAAAACGCATCGTTACGACTCCCTAAGGGCGGTGCTCGATCAATGCGGGTACATCGGTCCCCAAGAGCAAGGATTGCACGAAAACTGTACGCCACACCCGGCCGGAGTCAAACGCACCATATTTGGGGACATTCGCAGCGTAGTTTCGCATGTTCCGCTCGCGCGGATTACGCCGGCGGCGATCACTTCGCCGGAACCGGATCGTCCGGCAAGAAGAGGACGCTCGTATCGCAGCCAGGCGGACTGTCGGATTGCAGCGGCGCGTTCCAACGCGTGATGCGCGACGCCGACGGCGGTGGCTCGTGCGCAGCGCCGGCAAAGGTCACGTCGCTCCGCACCAGCCCGGCGACCTCCAGCTCATCCTCGGGCAAAGGCTGCTCGCGACCCTCGCTGCCGCGCCACACTGCCACTGCCGTCTCTGCGGTCACCAGAGATCCTTGACCATTCCAAGAAATCGCGCGCAGTAGTGGCTCGGGCCGTTCTGGTCCGGCAAGAATCAGCAATGCGCCCTGGGGATTCGTCACCAGCGCGCTGTCGATCACGGTCACGACCACGGCGCCAAGCTCTTCTTCCAACTGTCGGTAGCGACACTCGAGCACCGCGCAATCTCCCCTTGTCGTGGTATGTTGCAGCGCGATCGCCAGCGTCTGTCCGGCCGCTGGCGGGGCGTACGATCGCACGATCGGACCGGCAGCGACACACAGCGTGTTCGCCAGTTCGACGCTCAATCCCGTGGTGCCGCGGCAATCGACAGCAGATTGCACGCCGCGAAACACGCAATCGGTGAATGCGAGTTCGCCGTCGTTGGCGTCCGATGCCTCGGCGGATCCGCTCCAGACGACAGCGACGGGCGCCTGATCGCTCGGCGTCGAGAACGAGCATCCCCGAAACTCGACCCGCTGGGCGGCGATCGTCAGCATCGCTGGTATTGCGACTCGGCCGGCGCCCGGCTTGCCCCCCTCGTGCCAAATGAAGTCCACGTCTTCGAAGCAAACGTCTTCGCATGCAACGCTCAGCCCTTGGTTGGCTACGTGGACGATCGCCCGCTTGCCTTTCTGGCCATGTACGCGCTGTCCCGGTTGCAGTGACAATTCGCCGGCAGACACCGGCCGGCCAGTCGGCAATGCAAGTTCGCTCGCCGGCTCGGCAACCAGCGGCTCGACAGCGGACGTCGGCGTCACCTGCGGATCGTGCTTCGTCTTCGCCGCCGCCGGCGATGCTGGTGGCATCGTGGGTATCATGCCCGACGACGAAGTGTCGGCCGCAGCGCCGGCCGTCGCGAGCTTTATCGGTTCCGCCGTTCGGCGAATCGCGCGCGATTGCCATACACCCGCACTCACCGCGCACGCGATAAGTACCGTGGCGGCAACAGCCAATCGTCGCGTGTCTGGCAAACGCCGGGCCCTGTGCGTTTTGCGAACCGGCTGCCAAAGCCAGGCTTGTCCTAACAGACAGCGCGAAAGGATTGCCGGTCCGCCACGCGCGGGTGCACCGAGCAACGCTCGAACCTCGCTCATCGCGGCAGGTCGCTCCGCCACTTGGCGCGCTGTGCAAACGTCGATGGCGCGCAGCAAGGCGTCTGGAACATTCATGGCTATTTGGCGCACGTCGATCAGGCGCCCCGCATGTACGGACTTGAGCTTCGCCATGCTGTTTCCACCTGCAAACGGCGCCCGGCCCGTCAGCAAATGCCACCAGACGCAACCACAGGCGTAAAGATCCGAGGCAGTCGTCGGCGGCCCGCCTTCGGAGACGCGCTCGGGTGCGAGATAGTCGTAGGCTTCGACCGGCAACTCGTTGAAGCTATAGCCTTCGGCCGGTCGCACGACGCCACGCAGTCCCGGCATGGGCAGCGCCACGCGTCCGGAGCGCTCCAATACCAGTCCGGCGCAACTCACGTCACCGTGTACGGCGCCCAACAGTTCCAGGTCGGCCAGTCGGGCGATCATTTCGCGAGCAATGTGCAGCACGACCTGCGGCGGAAAGCGTCCGTACTCGGCCAACCACTCCGCCGCCGTCACGCCGTCGACCCATGCGCACGACGACCACACGTCCTGTCCGTCGATTCCGGCGTGTTGAATCACACACGCGGCGGGTCCGGCCAAAGGCGCCAACCGGTCGATTAATCGCTGTAGCTCCCGCATCGCCTGCGCGGCGTCGCCCTGCGGCTTGAGCACGCGATAGAGACGCGCGCGGCGGCCGGTTTCCAGGTGCGTGGCCTGGAAGCATTCGGCATAGTGGGGCGACGGCAAGCGGCTGGCGACGACGTAAGGGCCGCACACCAGCGCCTCGCCACGCCCCTCGTTGATTTGGGCCGCTTGAAACGGCGTGAGCACGCGGGCCTGCACCAGCGCGTCGATCCACACCGATTCGAAGTCGGGCAGGTCTCCGGCCAATCGTCGCACTCGAGGCGCCGCCTGCTCGACCTGCGCCGCCGTGGCGAGCCGTAGACGCTCGAGCAGATTCACCAGCCTGGCAGGCGGTCCGCCGCGCATGAACCACGCTTCCCTTCCGTGAGACTTTTGGGTGCGGACCCATGCGCACCGCGTTGCTTGCTATCACAACGGCCGGCGCGTCACAAGATCAACCGGCAATCTCGGGCCTCGGCGTCGACGCTAGCATGCTCGACGGCATCAACTATTGGCTCGCAGTGGATTGCGATAGAGCACTTCGGCCAACAGCGCCGCGCTACCGCGCTGTGCTGCCTGGCGCTCGAAGTGCCACTGGCGATGCGTGGGCACGTAGGCCTCGTCGTAGGGCCAGGCGTGAAACGGTTGGTAGCCCAGCGCCTGCGCGAGCTTGCTCGAGTCCATCGAAACGTTACCGGCCCGCGGCGGAACGGGCCCGGCGTCGATGCGCTGGCAACCCATCAGATTGTCCGGATCGTAACCGCCCACGCGATTGACGATCTGCGCAATCTCATACAGGCTCAAGGCCCGCGGGCCTCCGGCGTGATATAAGCCCGCCAGCTCGTTGGCCAGCATCGTCTCGCACAACCGGTTCAAGCAATCGGTATAGGTCGGCGTGCGCACTTCGTCGAAGTACAGCGTGGCCGGCTTCGATTTCTTGAAGCGCGACTGGATCCAATCAATCGCGCCGGCGTGGCCATTGAAACTGACGCCCATGGGCAGCGAAATCCGCAGCGTGCAAGCGCCCGGCAATTGCTCGGCGACGATTTGCTCGCCGGCGACCATGGTTTTTCCATACACGGTCACCGGATCCGTCAGATCGGTCTCGACGTGGTTGCCCACCCCGGCGCCGGAAAAAACCAGGTCGATCGAAAGGTGTACGAGGCGCACTCCGCGCTGCGCGCAAATGGCCACCAGGTTGCGCACGCCGTCGACGTTGATCCGCCATGCCATCTGCGGATCGAGCTCGCAGGCTTTCAGGGCGCAGTTGCCTGCACAATCCAACACGGCGGCGAAACGATGCTCGTCAAACAGGGCCGCCAGACTCGCGCGGTCCTCGGCATCGCATGCCAAGATCCCCGGTCCCTTCAGTCGCCAATTGTCGCGCTGACGAATGCCGAACACCTGGCCGGGATAGCGCTCGTGAAAATAGGCCAGCGCGTTGTAGCCCGCCACGCCGGCAGCGCCGGTGATCAAAAGCGGGAGCGGAGTGGCCGAAGATGCAGCAGCGCGATACACGAGACACCGAAATAGCGAGAATCAGGCGGAACTGCCGAAGATTCTAGCAGCCACTCACTCGGGCGCAAAGTTGAGACAAGCCGGATCAACTGCGGCGAACGGCACGCGCCGATGCGCGATCGCAAGCGCCACGCCGCTTCAAAACCTGAGATCGAGACCTGCCGTGAGCCCTTGGAGCCACAGGCTGCTGTCGTTGACCGTCGCCTGGGGCCGCGCCGG
>JBBDYK010000153.1:0-4102 GCA_040901665.1 Pirellulales bacterium
GCGCGCACGCGGTAGCCCGCGCGTACGGCCGACGCCGCCGCGGCGCGAACGCTGGCGCCGACAATGGTCAAGGATGGGTTCACGCGCTCTGGGGCATCAGGTGTCTGTCGGCAGAGCGGCGCGGGGGGAACTGCCCCCGCGCCTATGCTCCGCCGCAGGGTATTCTTAGCCCCGGTATCGACTATCGCAAGAACTGCTGGCACCAATAGATCGTGCCGCCGGGGGTGACATAGGCCGCCACGCCGATGCGAGTGTAGCCCGGGTTGAGGATGTTCGCCCGATGACCAGAAGAGTTCATCCAGGCATTAATCACTTCGGCGCTGGAGTTTTGCCCCATGGCAATGTTCTCGGCGACAGAATCGCTGGTGTGCGTCATCGAGCGACTGTTGGTCATCCAGGCCGCGTGGCGGCGCGCCGAACCGACCAGCCGCCGGTCGACCCGTAAGGGCCGCAGTCCGTGGCGAATTCGCTGCGAGTTGGTGCGCTCGATCACGCGGGCTTCGACCGGGTGCAGATCCAGCGGCTGTGCCGGGGCTTGATCGTTCTGGGGCGGAGCGAAAGACAATGCGAGACCGGCGCCCAACGCCAAGATGCTTCCAAACATACGAACCTACCTCCAGTGTGCAATCGAAGGAACAATCCAAGCGGGCCGAGGCCATGCATCGGCTGCCGCAGGGGCGACCAACCAAGTCGCCAAGAGTGGCCCCCGGGCCGAGAGGATTGGCTGCCTCGAAACTTTGTTCCGTTCGATCAGCGTCCAGCCGGGGCAACACCCTCAGGGAAGGACTGCCAGCATACTAGTGCGGCGCGGATTATCAAGTCGCTGCAATCGGAAAACTCCGTGCAGATCCCCCCTTCTAATGAGCGGGTGCTTGCAAACCGAGCATGGTTTGCTATGGTCTGGGGTTTCGGCCGAGCGGGGTTAAAGTCGACGCGCAGCACTTGGCCCGCGCGACCACGGTGTTCGGTGGCGAGCGAATCGCGCCGGGAAATTCAGGAACTGTCGAGTTGTCGGTAACCGCAAATCACGTGCAGCACGCATAGAGAGGGAGAAACGAAAGATGTCCATGTTCATCGGTGAGGCCCTGTCCGGCGAAGGGAACGAAATTGCCCATATCGACTTGTTGATCGGCAGCAAGGACGGGCCGGTGGGCGCGGCTTTCGCAAATGCCCTGGCGCGGCAAAGCGAGGGGCACTCGAATCTGCTGGCGGTTTTGACGCCCAACCTGGCAGTCAAGCCGGCCACGGTTCTGGTCACCAAGGTCACGATCAAGGGCATGAAGCAAGCCGTGCAAATGTTCGGTCCGGCGCAGGCTGCGGTCGCCAAGGCGGTCGCCGACTCGGTGGCCGACGGCGTCATTCCGGCCAAGGATGCCGAAAATCTGGTGATCGTCTGCGGCGTGTTCATTCATCCGGCCGCTGCCGAGGACAAGAAGATCTACGACTACAATTACCAGGCCACGAAGGACGCCATCGTCGCCGCCATGCGGGGCAAGCCGACCGTGCAGGAAATGATCGACGGCAAGGACACGGCCGCGCATCCCTTCCGCGGTTTTTAGTCGAGGCGCTCGACGCGATCTACAATGTGTACGCACCAGCCCACGGGTGATTGCCCGTGGGCTTTTTTGTAAACTGGCACTTCGACGAGCCTTCATCGGCGGAACCATTCGTGAGCAAAGCCAAGATACTCTTGCAACTCGACAGCGATGCGCAACCCAGCGCGTTCGACGGTGTGGTGGCCGTCGACGCGGGCGTGGATCACCTGTTTCGCCATGGCGGAGTGCGCTTGGAGCAGGTGCGCGACCTGGCCTACGGGGCCATGTTCACGCGCGGTGTGGAAGATCTCCGCTGGACCGCCATCTTCGTGGGCGGGTCGGACGTAGCGGCGGGCGAAGCGGTGTTGGCCGAGGTGAGGCGGGCCTTTTTCGGGCCGATGCGTGTATCGGTGATGCTCGACTCAAATGGCGCCAATACCACTGCGGCCGCTGCGGTCCTGATGGCCGGCCGGCATTGCCCGCTGAAAGACGCCGAGGCGACCGTGCTGGCAGCCACCGGTCCGGTCGGTGCACGCGCGGTGCGATTACTGGCGCTTGAAGGAACCCGAGTGCGGGTTTGCTCGCGCACCCTCGAGCGCGCCAAGTCCGTCTGCGAAACTGTGGCGGCGAGGGTGCCCGGCGCTCAACTGACACCGATCGAAACCGCCACCGCGGAGCAAACAGCCAGCGCGCTCGAAGGGTCGCAAATCCTCATTGCCGCCGGGGCCCCCGGCGTGGAACTTGTCTCGCAGCAAGCGCGGGCCGGTGCCCGTACATTGCAAGTGGCCATCGATCTGAGCGCCGTGCCGCCGGTGGGGCTGGCCGGCATCGAGATCACGGACAAAGCCACCCAGCGTGACGGCATGACGTGCTATGGCGCCATTGGCGTGGGCGGCATCAAAATGAAGATCCACAAGGCCGCCGTGCGTCAACTCTTCGAAGCCAACGATCAAGTGCTCGACGCCGAGGATATCTATCGCATCGGGCAGAAGCTGTCTGGATAGCGCGTGACACACTCGCAAGAACTACCGCCTGGCCAGCAACTGGTCGCCCCCGGCAAGTGGCCGTCGATGGGCGAGCGATCGCCGCGCGCCGACAACTCGCCCTGGGTCGTCCGAGTTTGCGGCGCGGTGAGCCGTCCGGCGACGTACACGCTGGACGAACTGCGGGCGATCGACCGCGTCGAGCAAACGATCGATCTGCACTGCGTCACGCGCTGGTCGAAGTTGGGCGTGCGATTTGCCGGCGTGCCGCTGGCGTCCGTTGTTGAGCGAGCCGCGCCAAAGGCGGGCGCCGCGTTCGTTTCCTTCGTCGCGCGTAGCGACCGCGAGCATAGCACCTCGCTGGCGTTGTCCGACGCGCTGGCGTTGGGTGCGCTCGTTGCGCTCGAAGCCGAAGGCTCGCCCTTGCCGCAAGACCGCGGCGGGCCGGTGCGCGCGGTTGTGCCGGGCCGTTACTTCTACAAGAGCCTCAAGTGGCTCGAGCGCATCGAATTGCTCACGACCGATCGCCTCGGGTATTGGGAAGCGACGGCCGGCTACCACAATCTGGCCGACCCCTGGCGGGAAGAGCGCTACATCGCCCCCAACCTTTCCAAAGTCGAGGCGCAGGCGATTCTCGCTCGCCGCGACCTGACGGGGAGCGAACTCCTTGGTCTGGATGCGCCGGGGTGCGATCTAGCGGGACTCAACGCGCGGGGCGCGCAGTTGCGCAACGCCGATTTTCGCGAGACCCGGCTGCGCGGCGCGTGCTTTGATCGCGCAAATCTGACGAACGCGCACTTGCAGCGAGCCGACCTGACCGACGCCTCTTTGCGCGACGCTGACTTGCAAGGCGTGGACTTTGCAGGGGCCGATCTGCGCGGCGCCTGCCTGTTAGGTGCAAGCTTTGTGGGCGCTACGTTGGGAAGCACGCCGGCCGACACGGTTGTCGTCGACGCTCGCACGCAGTTTTCGCGGTCGTGCCTGGACGAACTTGCGCCCGAGCAGTGCTTGCTGCTGAGCGATGCATTGGCCCGCGCTGGCGCGGTGTTTCACTAATGCTGCGGACGGACTATTCACCCACAGCCGCACGCTTTATAACCATTCGCAGTTGACTCATTCCCCGACGTTGTCGCCGCTCCAGATGGATCCCTGCTGATGGACCCAACCGACCCGCTCGACGTACTGGTCGTGGCGCCGCATCCCGACGATGCCGAGCTGGGGATGGGCGGCGCGATTTTGCAGTACAAGGCAGACGGCTATCGGGTGGGCGTGCTCGATTTGACCAACGGCGAGCCAACGCCGTTCGGCAGCCCCGAGCTGCGCGCCCAAGAGACGGCCGCCGCCACCAAGATTCTCAAGCTGGACTGGCGCGGCAATCTGAGCCTGCCCAACCGCAGCGTCGAGCACACGTTGGAAGCTCGGGCGCAACTGGCGGGCGTCTTCCGTCAGCTTCGCCCGCGATTGATCTTCGCGCCCTATTGGGTCGACTCGCACCCCGACCACGTCGCCGCCACCGAGCTGATCGAGGCCGCGCGGTTTTGGTCGAAGCTGACCAAAACCGACCTGCCGGGCCAGCCCCATTTT
>JBBDYK010000153.1:4112-5871 GCA_040901665.1 Pirellulales bacterium
CTCGCTCGCCTCGCTGCGCGGTGAGCCTGTCCTGCTCAACCTCTGGGCGACCTGGTGCGTGCCCTGCCGCAAGGAGACCCCGTACCTGCAAGCCCTCCACGAATCCTACCGCGGTCGCGGTCTGCGGGTCGTGGGGGTGGCGGGAGGTGGGGTCTTGTTCGGGGGGCTTGTGGAGTGCGCCGGGGATTTTTACTTCGTGGCCGCGGGGTTTTGGTCTAAGCTGACCAAAACCGACCTGCCGGGCCAGCCCCATTTTCCCACGCGCATCTTGTATTATTTTTGCGTGCACCTGCGGTTGGTAACGCCGCCGGCGGTGGTGCTCGATATCAGCCGTCATTGGCCGGACAAGCTAGCCGCGATTCAATGCTATCGCAGCCAGTTCATCACCGGCCGGCCGACGGAGCCGCCGACGTTTTTGGACCGACTGCGCGATCAAGCGGCTTTCTGGGGCTGGTCGATCGGCGCGGAATACGCTGAGCCGTTCGCCAGTCGCGAGCCGGTGGGCCTGGCCAGCCTCCGCGACCTCGTGTAGCAACCGCTGCGGCGCAGCCGATTCTCGCGGTCGCGTTGACCGACGGCGTCAATCCTCGCCGCTTTACCCGTCGCTGCGCGCAATGCTTGCGCACTCTCGAGGGCGCGGATTCGCTGCATTTTTCGACGCGGCGCGCCGACTCAGATAGTTCCGTGCGCTGCGCAGGCGCGATTGCGCAGCCGTTCGAAAACCCAGTAGCGGAACCCGGTACGATCGGCCGATAAGTAAGGACTAGAGCGACTGGGCTAACGCGGCAATCCCACCCCACTCCCCCACCCCCTCGACCACGCCACGTGAAGGAGCAACGGCAGTGAATCAAGACATCAACGTGCTGGCCTTGGTCAAGGGCGCGGAGCGGTATGTGTTCCTGTACGACGACGCGAGCCGCGCCGAGACCTTGCGAATGCTGGGACGTTATGCCTCGAATCCCGAGTTGAGCTTCACCTGGTACGACGCGGCCGTGCTCAGCCAGAAAATTCGGCAGGAGAGCCGCAAGGAAGTTGCCACGCGGCGCTTCGATCTGCCGCTGCCCAGCGACGCGGACGCCGACGAATTGTTCTAACGGCGTATCTCCGAACTCGGAGTTTGCTGCGGGTATGCGAAACGCCGTCGACCGTTTTTTGCAGTACCTGCGCGTCGAGCGCAACGCCTCGCAACTGACGACCAAGAGCTATCGCGAGGATCTCGAAGCGCTCAGCGAATACCTCGCGGATACGCAGGGCAGGTTGCCGGCGCCGGCGGAAGTGGGCACCGTCGAGCTGCGCGGTTACGTGGCCGCACTGCACGAGGCCGGCTATGCCAAGAGCACCATTGCCCGGCGGCTGGCATCGTTGCGCAGCTTCTATCGCTTCGGCCAGCGCGAAGGTTGGACCAAGGCCAATCCCGCCAAGCCGTTGCGCAATCCGCGCAAGTCGCGGTCGCTGCCGCACTTCTTGTCGAGCGACGACATCGAACGGCTGTTGGGCGCGCCACCGTCGTCGGACATCATGGGGCTGCGCGATCGGGCCATTCTCGAAGTGCTGTATTCGGCCGGGCTGCGCGTGAGCGAGCTGGCTGGCTTGAACGCGACTGACCTGGATTTTGCCGGTGGCACGGTGCGGGTGCGCGGCAAGGGGCGCCGCGAGCGAATTGCTCCCATCGGCTCGTACGCCGTGCGCGCGCTGCAAGAATGGCTGGCAGTCCGCCGGGTGTCGGCGCGTGAAAAGGGGGGCGCCAATGGCCCCGTGT
>JBBDYK010000154.1:0-5866 GCA_040901665.1 Pirellulales bacterium
ATTCCGGTCTACAACGAAGCGGCCACCGTGGCCGAGGTGATCCGCCGCGTGCGCGCTTGCGGCGTGCCGTGCGAACTGATTGTCGTCGATGACGGCAGCACCGACGGCACCCGCGACATCCTGACCGCGTTTCGCGATGCTGACGACGTGACGTTGATCCTGCACGCCGCCAACCAGGGAAAAGGCGCCGCGCTCAAGACGGGCTTCGCGCACGCACGCGGCGACGTGGTGATCGTGCAGGACGCGGACCTGGAGTACGACCCGGCCGAAATCTCGCGGCTCATCCAGCCCATCGTCGAAGGTCAGGCCGACGTCGTCTTCGGCAGCCGATTCATCGGCGAGGGCCATCGCGTGCTCTATTTCTGGCACCGGGCCGGCAACTGGCTGCTGACGCTCTTGTCGAACCTGTCGACCAACTTGAACCTGTCGGACATCGAAACCTGCTACAAGGCATTCCGCCGCGAGATCATTCAGCAGATCGCGCCAGCGCTCAAGGAGCGGCGCTTCGGCATCGAGCCCGAGCTGACGGCCCGGCTCGCCCGCCTGCCCGGCATCCGCATCTACGAGCGGCCCATCAGCTACTCCGGCCGCACCTACGCCCAAGGCAAAAAGATCGGCTGGCGCGACGGGCTACGCGCGCTGTGGTGCATCGTGCGGTATTAGTGGACTGTCAATCGATTTGTGCTGGGTACTATGCTCACGCTTTCGTGGGCATGCTCACCCGCCGCTGTCGCGGCGTGTGAACATGGCACCCTCCAACTTCAGTGTGACTGTCCACTAGGTCGGCGCGCTAGACCCGCGCCGGCTTTCCGAGGCCATGCGCACGACGTGCTGCGGCCAACAATCCGAGGGCTTTGGTTCGTTGCGCGCGTTTGCCAGTGCTTTGGCGAACAAGCCGGTCGGGCTGAAAGTAGGGGATGGTGCCGACCTGACGCAACAGGTCTCGATCTGGACGAAATCTTGCGAGGATTTCGGCCAAATGGTCGCAGACCGGGCGTATCGCGCGCGCCCAGCCATCAGACGTCGTTGTACTAACAGACGAGCAATTGCAAGCGCAATGTGGTTTTCCAACAATTTCTTCGATGGGAGGTTTCATGAGAAAATGTCGACTACTTGCGATCCCCGGCACTCGCTCCTGGAAGCATTGTCTCGGGGTGGTGGTCGTCGTCGTTGGGCTGATCGTGTCGTTGTCGGTACTGGTCGGCCTTCCAGACCCGCGCAGTGAATCCGTCGCATTCGACAATAGCATGCAAAGCTTTGCCGCGCGCGGCGCGGCCGGCATCGTGCTTTTGATTGCCGGCCAGGCCTTGCAAAGACCGACCGGCGCCGACCCGCAGGCACGGTTGTCGCGACTGATCGCCAGTGACTACGCCAGGGTAGCGAGCCGCACGGTTGTGTGCCCCAACCAGCCATCGGACCGCCAACGGGCAATTCCGACCTTGCAGAAAACGCCCCCGAGACCCCACACTCACGGTCGTGCGCGCAAGACCGTGTGAAACGTAGCTATCGGCTATAATGTCAACGGCTCCTTTCCAGGGCAGGTTGGCGACCTCTTCTTGCTTCTCTCCAGGCGCAGCAATGAACCAACCCACGCGCAACGATATCAGCGATTCCCGCAAAGTGCTGTACTACGGCGGCATGGCGCTGTCCGTCGTCGGCCTGCTCACCTTTCTTTCGCTGTTCGTCATGTTTCCAAACCCGCTGGCCGGGCCGGACGGCTTTGGCAACAGCATGCAGAGCTTTGCCGGGCGGGGCATTGCCGGCATGGTGATGATGATCGCCGGACGCGCTTTGCAAACCGCCGGCAAGCGGGGGCTGGCCGGCGCTGGCCTGGTGCTCGATCCCCAACAGGCTCGCAAGGACGTCGAACCTTGGAGCCGCATGGCCGGCGGGATTGTCGAAGACGCCTTGAGCGAAGTCGATCTTGCCAAACACACCGGCCAGGGCGCACACTCAGAGTCGGCCGTCGTCAAGGTGCGCTGCCGCAACTGCCAGGCGCTCAACGACGAAGCCGCCAGGTTCTGCGATCAGTGTGGCAAAGAGGTGTAACGCCACGACGTCGCCGCGCCAGCGGGCTCGATCCGTCCGAACGAATAAACATTCCGGCCCAGGTGCGCTCCCGTGATTGTCGGTGTGCCCAAGGAAATCAAGCGCGACGAGTATCGCGTGGCCATGTTGCCCGTCGGCGCGGAGGAAATGGTCCGCGCCGGTCATCGCGTGCTGGTGGAGTGCGGCGCCGGTCTCGGCTCGGGCTTGCCCGACGCGGAGTACGAACACGTTGGCGCTGAGTTGGTTGGCACGGCCGAGGAGGTCTTTGGACGGGCCGACCTGGTGTTGAAGGTCAAAGAGCCGCTGCCGGCCGAGTGGCCGCTGGTGCGTCCCGGCCAGACGATTTTCACTTATTTTCATTTCGCCGCCGATCGCATGCTGACCGAAGCCATGCTTGCCACTGGCGCCACGGCCGTGGCCTATGAAACCTTGCGCGACGAGCGCGGCGGCTTGCCGCTGCTCACGCCGATGAGCGAGGTGGCCGGACGCATGAGCATTCAGGAAGGCGCCAAGTATCTGGAACGGCCGCAAATGGGACGCGGCATCCTGCTGGGCGGAGTGCCGGGCGTGGCGCCGGCGCACATCACCATCCTCGGCGGCGGCATCGTCGGCGCCAACGCGGCCAAGGTCGCCGCCGGATTCGGCGCCGACATCGGCCTGTTGGACATCAACATGGACCGGCTCCGATATCTCGACGACATCATGCCCGCCAATGTCGATACGCTTTATAGCGACCGCCACACCGTCCGCGAGCAACTCCAGCGCGCCGACCTCGTGATCGGCGCCGTGTTGATTCCCGGCGCCAAAGCGCCGCGGCTGATCGAGCGCGAGGATCTGAAGCTGATGAAGCCGGGCAGCGTGATTATCGACGTGGCCATCGATCAAGGTGGCTGCGTCGAGACCAGCCGACCCACCACGCACAGCGAGCCGACATACATCATCGATGACGTGCTGCACTACTGCGTCACCAACATGCCCGGCGCCGTCGGCCGCACCAGCACCTACGCCTTGTGCAACGTCACGCTGCCGTGGGCACTGGCGATTGCCAATCGCGGCATCGAGCGGGCCGCGCTCGAGCTCAAGCCGGTCGCCCGGGCGATCAACATCATGTCCGGCGAAGTAACCAACGAAGCGGTGGCCAAGACGTTCGGCCTGCCGTGCAAGGCGCGCTTTGGGGTGTAGTCTTCACAAAAGCTTCACAAAAGGTGTCAGGAACCTTTTGTCGCGCGCGGGGGAAAAGGTTCCTGACACCTTTTTTGCCTAGCGTGGGGTGTCGGCGTCTGGCGCTGCGGCTGTGCGGACGCCGGTGGGGCGATCGGCGACGATGGTTTCCAGCGGCACGAAATCATCCTGCGCTGCGTCATAGACCCACGAGTCGAATCGTCCGGCGCTCAGCCGCACGACGGTCAGACCCTTGTCGCGCACGGCCGCCACGATCTGGTCGCGCTCTTCCGCGGTGCGCTGGCCCGAGCGCGCGTCGCCGACCAACTCGCGCAACGTCGCTTCGGAGCGCGGATCGAACATATAGGCCATCACCCAGGTGGCGCTCTCGCCGCCGCTGGCCGGTGCTGCAACGCGATCTCGCGACTCGCGCGGCAGCCGCTGGTCGTCGGGCCCCGGCAGATCGTAGTACCGGGCCACCCAACCAAAATTCACCGCGGGCGTACACATCACCAGATCGCCGCCGGCCCGGGCGTCGCCGATGAACCGCGAGGCGGCCCGAGCATAGCGCCAGGTGTTCACGTCCACCCAACGGTCGATGTGCGTCGACTGCCAGGCCTGCACCGCAACCAGCGCCAACAGCGCGCCGGCCAGGCAACCGCGCATCGCGGTCCCCCGCGCAAACACGACCAGCGCCGCTAGCGCCAGCCAGACGGCCGGTTGTAGCACCGTGAAATACCGCACGGCGATCATGTGATGCACGCTTCGTCCGGCGAAGATCATGGCCAGCGTGGCCGCCGCCGTCAGCGTTAGCGCCACTGCCACTGCGCGCGACTGCCGCCACAGCACTGCCAGTCCCACCAGCGCGGCAATCAGCACCAGCGCGGACAACGGGCCCGCGCCGACAAGTTGCTCGCAACCACGCCCGATGGCCGTCAGGGTCTCGCCCAGCGTGGCCGCAGAAATACCGCGATCCGATTTGATGAAGATCCACATCCGCCACAGGCCCCGTGCCGCCAGCAGCACGGCCCAGCCATAGGTAACCATCGCCCCGCGCGCGATCCGTCGGGCGCGCTCCAGGGCCGCCTCGTCAGCGGCGCGGCGCGCAGCGACGATCGTCCCACAGATGGTCGCAGCCAATCCCAGCCACAGCGCTGCCGCGCCGAAGTTGATCCAAAACTGCGCTGCCAGCGTTACGCCCAGCACGATCCACGGCCGCCGGGTTTCCGCCGGCTCGCGCAGCAGTCGCACGGCCTGGGCGAGAGCCAACATGGTCGCCAGCGCCAGCATCGTATACATCCGCGCTTGCTGGCTCTGGTCGACCTGGTTGGGATCGACTGCCACCAACGCGGCCGCGACCAGCCCCAGCGCGTTGCCGTGAATCACGCGGCCCAGCCAAAACGCCGCGGGCACGCACAGGATGCCACAGACCAGCGACGGCATCCGCATCGCCCAGGCGGCGTCGGTGCCGAACAGGGCCATCGACGCCCGCACCAGCAGGTGGCTTGCCGGGCCGTGCGCCGGATCGTGCTTCCACCACACCAGCCGCACGAGCGGCGTCTGGCTGTCCTTCCAGGTGTAGGCCTCGTCCTCCCAGACGGGCCGATCCACCACGTCGCGAGCCCGAATCACCCCGCCGGCGATCGTCACCAACGCAAGCGCCACCAGCACGGCCAACTGCGGGCGAGTCGATCGTGCATACCAATCGGCTGCGGCATCGCGAAATCGCAACAGAATGGGTGGCATGGATGAGGTTCTCTGAGCGGATCAGTTCCCCACGGCTGCGCACCTGGGCGCCGCCGCAATTGCCAATTCCAAGTGGCCCCGATGGTAGTAGACGGTCTGCCAATTCACCAACGCCAGTCGCGTGATCTCTCGGCGATGCTTAAGATGGGCGGGCCGGCAGGACCCGGGAACTACGAGGAACATCGATCCATGGAACAGGCTAGCGCTGCTACCATCGCCACGCTCGACTGGGTTGGCGACGTCGACGGCCATTTGGTGCTCATCGATCAGACGCTGTTGCCCTTGGAGCTGAAGAATCTCGACTGCCGCGACGTCGAGACGGTCTGGGAGGCCATTCGCTCGCTGCGGGTGCGCGGCGCTCCGGCCATTGGTGTGGCGGCCGCTTACGGCGTGTGCGTGGGGATGCAAAACGCCGACGAGGCGGACGTCGATCGCTTCTTCGCAAGGCTTGGGGAAGTGGTCGACTATCTGGCCAGCAGCCGACCCACGGCCGTCAATCTGTTCTGGGCACTGGCGCGCATGCGCCGCTCGGCCGATCAGCTTCGCGCGACTTGCGCGCCGCGCGAGATTCGCGAGGCGCTACTTTCGGAAGCCCGCTCGATCCACGAGGAGGACCGCGCCATGTGCCGGCAGATCGGCCAGCACGGCGCCGCGTTGCTGTCGGACGGGCAGGGAGTGCTCACCCACTGCAATGCCGGCGGACTGGCCACCAGCGACTATGGCACGGCCTTGGCCGTATTCTTTGCTGCGCAGGAGGCCGGCAAGCGGCTGCACGTTTATGCCGATGAAACTCGCCCGTTGTTGCAGGGCGCTCGGCTCACGGCTTGGGAGCTGCGCCAGCGCGGCATCGACGTCACGCTGATCTGCGACTCGATGGCCGCGCAGGTGATGCGCGAGGGCCGCGTGCAGG
>JBBDYK010000155.1:0-5857 GCA_040901665.1 Pirellulales bacterium
GGTGGGCGACTTTCGGCTGGCGCTGTTCTATGCGGGTTTCTTGTTTCTGCCGGCGGCCGGCGTGGCTCTTTTGTTGCCCGAGCCGCCCGACGAGCGCGGGGAAGTGGCGCCGCTGGAGTGAGCATCCGTGGTCGCATCAAGCGGTGAAAAGGGAGACGGCATACGATGATTGAAAGAGTGTTGTCGACTGAGTCCGACGTCATCGTTGGCCAAGGGGACTTGCGCTATCGTGCGCAGGTGGGATGGGGTCAACTGCCGGAAGGTTGGCGCTATCTGGATGCGGTGGGCGTGGCCACCGATTCGGCCGGCAATGCGCTGGTGCTCAATCGGGGCGGGCATCCGGTGATCGTGTTCGACCGACAGGGGCGCTTTCTGCGCTCGTGGGGCGAAGACGCGTTCGTGCGGCCCCACGGCATCACCATCGGGCCGGACGATGCGATCTATTGCGTCGACGATTTCGGTCACGCGGTGTACAAGGTCACGAGTGAGGGAGAGCCGTTACTCACATTGGGCGAAGTCGGCCGGCGCAGCGACACGGGCGCCACGACGATCGATTATCGCACGATCCGCCAATCGGCCGGCCCGTTCAACATGCCGACGAATTTGGCGCTGTCGCCCGGCGGCGAAATGTATGTGTCCGACGGTTACGGCAACGCGCGGGTGCATCGCTTCGCACCCGATGGCCGGTTGATCTCCTCGTGGGGCGAGCCCGGCGCGGGGCCGGGCCAGTTTCACGTGCCCCACGGCATCGCGGTGGATCGACATGGCACGGTGTACGTGGCCGATCGGGAGAACAGCCGCATTCAGCTCTTCTCACCGGCCGGCGAATACCTGGCGGAGTGGAACGATATTGCCCGGCCGTGCGAAGTGTTCATCGACGCAACCGACCGCGTGTTCGTGGCGGAGTTGGGGTATCGGGCCGGGATGTTCCCCGGCAACGCGCCGCCGCCGGGGAATCCGACGGGTGGGCGCGTGAGCATTTTCAACCTGGCCGGAGAGTTGCTGGCCCGCTGGGGCGGTGGCGACAACCCTGGTGCGCCAGGCGATTTCTTCGCGCCGCACGACGTGTGGGTCGACCGCTTTGGCGACTTGTATGTGAGCGAAGTGACGTTTTCGGCCGGCGGCAACCAGGGCATGGTGCCGCCCGATTGCCCTGTCTTGCAGAAGTTTGTCCGTATCACGCCCGAGGAGCCTCGATGATCATCTCGCACGACCGCCTGAAGAAGCTGACCACCGACATTTTTGCGGCTGCCGGCTGCGACGCCGCCGAAGCTGCGCGCATCGGGCACTACTTGACCGAATCGAATCTGGTGGGGCACGATTCGCACGGCGTGATTCGCATACCCAGCTACATCCAGTTTCTGCGCGACGGAAAGGTGCTGGCCAATCAGCGGATCGAAGTCGTGTTGGAGAACGAAGTGCTGGCGGTGGTGGACGGCAACTACGGCTTCGGCCAATCGATCGGCGAGCAGGCGACTCGCTTGGGCATCGAAAAGTGCAAGAAGCACGGAGTGAGCGTGATTGGTCTGCGCAACACGGGGCACCTGGGACGCATCGGCGACTGGCCCACCATGGCCGCGGAGGCCGGATTGATGTCGATCCACTTCGTGAACACCAGCGGCGCGGGGATCTTGGTGGCGCCGTTCGGCGGCATCAATCGCCGGCTTTCGGCCAACCCCGTGGCGGCAGGCGTGCCGGTGGACGGAGGCTCGCCCATCATCATGGACATGTCGTGCTGCACGATCGCCGAAGGCAAGCTGCGCGTGGCGTTCAACAAGGGAGTTGCCGTGCCCGAGGGTTGCATCATTGACTCGCTGGGCCAGCCCACCACGGATCCCAGGATTTTTTATGGCGACCCGCCGGGCGCGATTCTGTCGGTGGCGGGACACAAAGGATACGCCTTGGGCGTGATCACCGAGTTGCTGGCGGGCTCGCTCACCGGCGGCGGCGCGAGCACCCCGGCCAAGAAGGACCGGCTGGCCAACGGCATGCTGTCGATTTATCTGGAGCCCGAGCGGTTCGCCGAGCACGACATGTTCGCCGCGGACGTGAAGGAGTTCGTCGCGTGGGTCAAGAGTTCGGAAAAGGTTCTGCCCGACGGACAGATCCTGATGCCGGGCGAAATCGAAGAGCAAACCAAGGCCAAGCGGCTGAAGAACGGGATCGAGTTGGACGCCACCACGTGGCAGTCGCTGGTCGATGTGAGCGCTTCGCTGGAAGTGCCGGTGGAAAGCGTTTAAAACGTGCTTGCGTGGGCAGTAGACTGCGGAGCGAACCGAAATCGCGCGAAAAAGGGGTCGGGAGTCATTGTTGTACGGTAGTCGTCATAATGACTCCCGACCCCTTTTTCTGTGGTTCCAGCTTTATGAATTCGGTGCCTGTGCGAGCGTTTGACCTTGAATCGCGAGTAGTCCATCCAGGAGATCGACCGATGCGTACTTTTGTGACTATGGCGCTGGTGGCTGTGGTATTGTTGGCGGCCGTTAACGCCCGCACGCCGGCGGCGGAGAATCCGATCGTGCCGGCGGGAGCGAAGCTGGAGAAAGTCTACACGCGCACCGCCAAGCTCAATGGCGGCTTGACCGAAGGGCCGGCGGTCGCGCCCGATGGCAGTATCTACTTCACTGATATTGCCAACGGCACCGATCCGGGCATGATCGTGCGGTTTGATCCGGCCACGGGCAAGTCGTCGATCTTCGCGGCCGACAGCGGCAAGGCCAACGGCCTGTGGTGCGACGCCAACGGCGACCTGATCGCTTGCGAAGGATCGGATTACGGCGGCCGCTGCGTCTCGAAGTGGAATTTGAAAACCGGCAAGCGCGAAGTCATCGCCGACGAGTATCAAGGCAAACGATTCAATGCGCCCAACGACTTGTGCATTGATACCAAGGGGCGCATCTACTTCACTGACCCGCGCTACGGCGGGCACGAACCGCGCGAATTGGAGCATCGGGCCGTGTATCGAATCGACACCGACGGCACGGTGGTCGAGGTGACCCGCGAGGTAGAGAAGCCCAACGGCATCGCGCTTTCTCCGGACGAAAAGATGCTGTACCTGGTCGATCACAACAATGGCTCGGACGTCATGGATCCGAACGCTCCTCCGCCCCAGCCGGGCGCGATGAAGGTGTATGCCTTTCCGCTGGGCCCGGATGGGCTGGTGAGTGGCGCGCGGAAAACCTTGGTCGACTTCGGTACCGAGAACGGCAGCGACGGCATCTGCGTTGACGTGCAGGGCAATATCTACCTTACGGCGCGCAGCTTGAAGCGGCCCGGTCTGATGGTGATCGATCCGACGGGCAAGGAGCTGGCCTTTCTGCCCACCGGGCCAGCGAATCAAAGCGCCGGCGAGACGCCGGTCGGATTGCCCAGCAACGTCGAGTTCGGCATCGGCAAGGACGACACGCTTTTGTACGTCACGGTGGACACCAGCTTGTACCGCGTGCGCCTGAAGGTACCGGGTTACCACGTGACGTTCACGAAGTAGACGCTACCACAAGAAACCAAATGGATGCGAGGATCGTTGCTATGCGCGACAGCTTGTTTACGGCGGCTGCTTTGAACGTGGATTATGCGCGGCGACTGGTGGCGGATATTCCCGACGAGCAGATGGCGGCGCAGCCGGTGGCGGGCATGAATCATGCCGCCTGGGTGCTGGGGCACCTGGCCTATGTATTCGATTCGATGATCGCCGTGTGGGGACAGAAGCCGTCGATGTCGCCCGAGTGGAAGGAGCTGTTCAACGTGGCGTCAAAGCCGTTGGAAGATCGTTCGAGGTATCCCGGCAAGGCGGAACTTTGGGACGCTTACCTGGCGTCCTACCAGCGGATTGTCGACGCCGTGCGGGGCGCGACCGACGAGGATCTGGCTCGCGAGTTTCCCAATCCGAGGTTGCGGAACTCGATGCCCACGGTGGGAGTTGCCATGATTCATATTCTTACGTCCCACCAGGGGCAGCACCTGGGGCAACTGTCCGCGTGGCGCCGCGCGCGGGGACTGCCAGGGGTGTAAGAATTGACCTGAGCACGGCGCATCCGCCAATGCAGGTCGCCGCCAATCGCATACTCACCCAGACAGGCTATCATGCGACCCAATGGGACTATGGGTAAACATATAACGCAGTAGTATCATATCCGGCACCTTGCGAAGACCGTCGTTACCTAGACCGCAAGCGAGCCCATTGCCGGCGTTGTTACGTAGGGGAGACACCGTGCGAACAGCGGCTCAGCCGATTCATTAGAACTTACTACGTGGGGAGATGACTACATTGGCAAAGACGAAAGCAGCCGCGAAAAGCGCCAACCGCAGCGACGTGATTCGCGAGATTCTCAAGAAGAATCCCAAGGCCAACGTGAAGGACGTGCAAGACTTGCTGGCCGAGCGCGGCGTGAAAGCCTCGAACGCGCTCATCAACAAGATCAAGTATGGGCGGGGGCCGACCGGCGCCGGCAAGAAAGCGAAACGGCGCAAGGGCCGCGGCGGCGTGAACAAGGCCGATGCCATTCGCGGCGCCTGGGGTGAGGTGGGTGTCGACGGTCGGCCTCGCGATGTGATCGCCCTGCTGGCCGGTCGCGGCGTCGCCGTCACCTCGGCGCAAGTCAGCACGCTGCGCAAAGGCATGTCGAAAAAGCGCGGGCCCGCGGTGAGCCCGACCGTGCACGCGGTGCCATTCGAGCACCTGGTTTTGGCCAAGGGATTGGCGGCCCGGCTCGGTGGCATCGAGAATGCCCAGCAAGCGCTGGCCAGTTTGTCCAAGCTGATGAACGCCTGAGACTACCGCTCCGCACCAGCGGTACGCGATGCGGCAGGGTTCGCTCCCGGCCGCGGCGACTGCTATCCTATGGTCGGATAGCGCGCGCCGCGGCCGTTTGTTTGCGCGCCAAACGTCTCGTCGGGGAGAGTGCGAAGTGGAGGGCGCGCTGGAAGTGGTGCTGGTGTTGCTGTTGGCCGCGCACCTGCTGATGGTCGACGTGGCAATGATCGGGCCGCTGGCCAGCGCGTGGCTCGATGCGCGAGGTCGCCGCCGGGGCGATGCGACGGCCGATCGCGCAGGGCTGCTGCTGGCGCGGCTGTCTACCTGGGGATTGACCGGGGGCATCGTCATCGGGGCACCGCTGCTGGCGATGCGCTGGTGGCAGGACGATGGCGCGTATTTCGACGCCGTGGCCGCGTTACCGCCAAGCCGGCTGTGGTTTGCCGGGTTCGAGCTGTTGTTCTACTTCGCCTGCATGGGCGCGTACACCGCGCTGTGGCGGCGTTGGCAGCGTTGGCGGTTTGCGCACCGGCTGTTGGCCGTGGCGGCTGCCACCAACTTGCTCATGCACTTTCCGGCGCTGTTCATCATCATCTCGGTGATTGGCCAGCGCGCCGATTTGCTGGCCGGGCCGCTCGACTCCGGCGAATTTCGTCGCCTGCTGGTCGATGGCGAGGTGCTGTCGCGCGTGGTGCACGTGTGGCTGGCGGCGGTGGCCGTCACCGGCGCGGTAGTGATGGAGGTAGGGTTGCGACTATCGGCCGACGCAGCAAGCGCGCCGAGTGCGACGCGGTTGATCCGCGGCGGGGCGCTGGTGGCGCTGGTGGCGGCGCTTGCGCAAGTGCCGGTCGGTTTTTGGGTGACGCTCGAGATGCCCGAGCCGGCCCGCGCGCCCTTGATGGGGGGCGACGTCGTTGCGACGGGGTTGTTTTTGGCGTCACTGGGTCTGGCGCTCGTGTTATTGCAATATCTGGCGGCGGTTGCGCTGGGAGACGTGGGAGCGAAGCCGATTCGCAGGGCACTCGCCGTGTTGGGCTTGCTCGTGGTTTTGATGGTGGCCACGCGCACTCGGGCAGACCGTCATGCACGGGACATGCGCCGCAC
>JBBDYK010000156.1:0-5849 GCA_040901665.1 Pirellulales bacterium
GGCCCACGATTTTCCGAGCGAGCGTTTGGGCGTTGCTGGGGTTCGTCGCCTGCGGCGCTCTGGCGAATGCCCCGGGCGCCGCGCCGAGCGCCGCCTCCGAGGCGCCCGCCACGCCTCCCCAGGCGGCTCAGCCGCCCGCCGAGCAGAGCATCGAATTGAGCGATCCCGTCGAGCCGCTTGCGCCCGTGAAGAAGCGAACCGGGCTCGAGAAAGATCGCGTGCGAGCGCTGGCGCTCTTTGCCGCCGGCCGCGTCGCCGAACAGCAGCAGAAATATCCCGAGGCGCTGCGCTACTACCAGCGCGCGTTTCGCTTCGATCCGCAGGCCTCGCCGGCGATCAAGGAAATCGTCCCGCTGGCATTCAGCCTCGACCGGCAGGCCGAGGCCGTGCGCTATGCGTTGATCCTGGCGGAGCGCGAATCGGACGATCCGGTGTTGTTGCGACGGCTGGCCGTCTATCTGACGGAGCAAGGCGACGCCGAGCGCGCGATGGCCCTGTACGAAAAGGCGCTCAAGCTGCAGGCCGAAACCGACGCCACGCCCAGCCTGTTGGTGGCGCGGATGGAAATGGGCCGGCTCTATTTCGTCGCCAAGCAATTCGACAAAGCAGCCGGCGAATTCGGCAAGATACTCTCCGCACTCGAGAATCCCCAAGTGGCCGGACTCGACGAGTCGATGCAAAAGGCCCTGCTCGGCAAGCCCGAGCTGACCTATCAATTGATGGGCGAAAGCTTTCTGGAAACAGGCGAATTGGACAAGGCGGCCAACGCCTTCGAGAAGTCGCAGGCGGCCAATGCGAACGACGGACTGCTGGCCTATAACCTGGCGCGCGTGGAGTTGAAGCGCAACCAACCGGCGCAAGCGATCGCCAGGTTGCAACCCTATTTCGACCAGCAAACCTCCAAGCAAGGCACAGCGCCGTATCAGGTGCTGGCCGACGCGCTGGCACAATTGGGACAGAGCGAACAGCTTATCGGGCGCTTGGAAAAAATACGCGAACAAGACCTGGACAACATCCCGCTGACCTACTTTCTGGCGCAGCAACTGCGCGAGGCGGGCCAACTCGATAAAGCCGAGCCCGTTTATGCCGACCTGATCGCGCGGCATGCGGCCCGCCCGCCCATCGAAGCCTTTCAAGGGCTGGTCGCCGTGGCCCATCAACGCAAGGACGTCGACAAGCTGTTGACGGCGCTGGGCGATGCAGTGGGCCGCGTGGGCACGATGGGGCCGTTGGGCGCCAGCGGCCAGGCAGTGCTCGACGACGCGGAAATCTCGCAGGCCCTGATCGATGCCGCCCAACGCCGCCTGGCCGAAAAGCCCCAGGAGCTCACGTACGGTCAGTGCCTGGTGACGGCGCGGCTGGCCATGGAGCGCGACGATTTCAAATCCGCCGGCGCATTTTACGAAAAAGCGCTCGCGGCCCAACCGGACAAGGCCGGCGAAACCCTCGTCACCTGGGGCCTGGAAATGTTCATGGCCGACCAGTTCGCCGACGCCGCCATAGTGTTTCAGCGAGGGCTGGACGAAAAGCTGCTGGCCGACAACACGGCAGCGCTCTATTTCTACCTGGCCGGCGCGCTGGAGATGGATGGCCGCACGGACGAAGCGCTCGCGGCGGCCCGCAAAGCCGCCGAATCTCAAGCCGACTCGCCCCGCTTCGCCAGCCGCGTGCCCTGGATCCTCTATCACGCCAAACGCTACGACGAAGCTCGGCAGGGCTACCAGGAGCTGATCGACAAATACGGCGCGAAATACGATTCGGACGAGGCGCGCGAGTCCATTCGTGACGCCCGTCTGGTGATGTCGAACATCGCCGTGCTCGAAAACCGACAGGAAGAGAGCGAAGCGTGGCTGGAAGATCTGCTCAACGAGTTTCCTGAAGACTACGGCGCGCTCAACGATCTGGGCTATCTATGGGCCGATGCCGACAAGCACGTGGAATTGGCGCTGGGCATGATTCAAAAGGCCGTGCAAAGCGATCCCAAGAACATGGCCTATCGCGATAGCCTGGGCTGGGCACTCTATCGCCTGGGACGTTACGACGAAGCGGCGGCCGAGCTCAAGGCCGCGGCAGCCGACGAAGAGGCCGACGGCGTGATCCTCGACCATTTGGGGGAGACCCTGCACAAGGCCGGAGATTTCGCCGGCGCCACCGACGCCTGGAACCGCGCCGTCAAAGCGTTCGAGGAGAAATCCGAAACCGACAAAGCCGAGGCCACCCGCCAAAAGATCAACCGGGCGCAAGCCGCCACGGAAGCACGTTAATTCACTCCTCGTCGACAGTCGTTGAGATCGGCAGCATGGCAGGTCATTCCCATTGGGCCAACATCGCGCACAAGAAGGCCCTGCGCGACAACAAACGCGGCAAGCTGTGGAGTAAGCTGTCCAAGGCGATCATCATCGCGGCGAAATCCGGCGGCGGCGATCCCGACGCCAATCTCAAGCTGCGCTATGCCATCGACGCGGCCAAGGCCGTCAGCGTGCCCAAGGACAACATCCAACGCGCGATCAGAAAGGGCACCGGCGAGCTCGATGGCGGCAATCTCGACGAGGTGCTCTACGAAGGATACGGGCCGGGCGGCGTGGCGGTGTTATGCGAAATCCTCACCGACAATCGCAATCGCACGGCCGGCGAGATTCGCAAGGCCTTTGAAGTGTGCGACGGCAAGCTGGGCGCCACCGGTTGCGTCGCCTGGATGTTCGAGCGCAAGGGCCTTTTCCTGGTGCCCGTCGACAGGATCGACGAAGAGACGCTGCTGGAGGACGCGCTCGAGGCCGGCGCCGACGACGTCCGCCGCGTGGACGACAACTTCGAGATCACCTGCGATCCGGCCCTCTTCGCCGAGGTGGGCACCGCGCTGGGCCAGCACGGCATCGAGCCGGAAATGAGCGAAATCTCGCGCATCCCCAACTCGACGGTCGATCTCGACGCCGAGACCGGCAAGAAAGTGCTCGAGCTGATGCAGAAGCTCGACGATCACGACGACGTGCAAAGCGTCTCAGCCAACTTCAACATCCCCGCAGAAGCCATGGCCGAAATGCAGGCCTAGCCAGCGGCAATGCGGAGTTGGAAAATCACGCGCCGCATTGGTCCATCCGCTTTGAAAAAGGGCCCGCATCAGCCGCACGCGATTCACCCAGCGCCGCCACGACATCCTACGGCACCCGCCGTATTGACTCCCGTCTCCTTGAATTCTCTTAATTCATCCTGGGCTGGCTCCTCCTTCAAATGACCCGTCAGAAATGGCAATGGATGTACGCGCCCATGACGACTTTGTTGCGTCCCACACCTCGCCAACAAGATGATCTTCTTCCCTGCGTACTTCACGAATTCCGTCCCAGGAAAGGTGTGGAGTCGTCCATCGAATCCCGTCTGCTCCAATCGCCACGAACTTAGTGAAGTCCCATAGGATAATTGTGCCCATCTCCTCAATTGAAATCAGGCCCATTATGGGACGACGCGGCACCTCGGACCACCTAGTAGGGTCACTAACATCCACCACGTAACCATCTCCACGAGAAACTACGAGTGCTTCCGAAGGGTTCGGATGATAAAGAGCAACGTTTACGGCATTCGGCGAAATACTCCCCGCAGCAAAAGTGGCAAACCACGGCTCCAGCCCAATTGGTTGAAATTCTACGCCAATTCCATGCACTTCTCCATTTTCGATTGCACCTGGGTAGCAATAACGCTTGGTGGAACGAACTGGCGCGGCAATCACGTCCGCATGATACGCCGCCGCAAATCTGTTGCTGAAATGGTCCATTTTTCTATTCGGAACGGGAGAATCAAAGGGGACGGGAGTCAATACGGCGGTTGCCGTAAGGCCGAAATGCAGGGTTAGCGAACGGTCACGGCATTCCCTTGCCTCCGCCTCCCGCCTCCAGCCTCCAGCCTGATCTCAGTGCGCAATCTCCGACCAGTAATGGTCGACGTTGCCGCTGAACTCGGGGCTGTTGTCCAGATCGTGGCACTTCACACACATGTCGGTCTTGGCCGAATTCCAGGTGAGGTGCATTTGCTTGCGGAGCGTTTCCGCGTCGACGCCGACGTCCTCGCCCTCTTCGGCGGCCACGTGCGCGCCGCCCGGTCCGTGGCAGTTCTCGCAGCCGTTGCCCACCAGGTGCGGTGTCTTGTCCAGGCTGTCATAGCCCGAGGTGAACGGGAAGTAATCTTGCGGGCTCCAGCCCACCACGTGGCAGCTCACGCACTCGGCGTCGAACTGTCGCGGCGGATCCAGGTGAACGAGCGTGTCGGTGGCGTGCGCGTGCTTCGACTTGGACCACACGTCGTACGCTTCCTGGTGGCAATCCTGGCATTTGGCCGAGCCCACGAATTGTCCGCCCTGTTCGCCGGCCTGGCGACTACGGGGATGCGGCACGCTGCGAATGCCCAGGCCGTCCCAGCCTAGCTGCTGCAACTGGTCCTGATAGGTGACCATCAGTTGCTTCATCTCGGGCGTGTCGGGATAGCGATCGTCGAGCGCGACGCGTTGAAAGCGGATCGGCTCGTCCGGATCGTTGAAGAAGCCGGCCACCACCACGTACATGCCCTTGTGACCGACTTCGATCAGGCGTGAATGGGTGCCTTCGATCGTGTCGGGCTGGGCCTTCGGCTCGTCGACGTCCTCGGCCGTCACGACGAGCATGAACTCGGGGAACTCGCGGGCCAACTCGGCGCACTCGGCACTTGTGGCGTGAGCCAGCAGCACGCGCACGTCGCACTCGGCCAATGCGGGCAACGCGGCGCGCAGCGCGTCGGCGGCCGGTTGCACTTCGATCTCGTCGTTGTTGAGTTGCTCTTGAAAGGACTTGCCCAGGATGGAGGTTACGCCGATCTTCATGCCGCCGGCTTCGATGATCTTTGTTTTGGGCGTCAGCCCGAACAGACTGACGTTGGCGGCCACGAAGATCGAGTCCTCGGGTTCGCCCGTCACGACCGACGAGAGCAGGTGGCCGGCCGAGAGTCGCAAATCATCGGCGCCAAACGCGACGGCCGAATAGCCCATCTGCTTGAGCGCGTCGGCGACCAGCGTGTACTGCACTTCGGCCTGGCGACCGAAGCGGCGGACTTGCCCGCCGACGTCGACGGCCGCGAGCGGCCAGCCGCGCTCGGCAAGCTGCTTGAAGAACGCGTGGCGGCGATTCAAACCGCCTTTCTGGTTTTCCAAGCCCGCGCATCCGCACGGTTCGAGATAGCCATCCTGCCGGCCGCTGATCACCAGGGCCAATCGTGGCTTGGGCCATCCGACGAAGTACTCGGGCCGCGCCGATGCAAACTTCAATGCCGACGCAGCCGGGGCGTGAGCATCCGCAGTCGGCGGCGGCGGACTTTCCGCGGCGGCGCCAGTGGATTCGTCCGTTGGCGGAGCATCGGAATCAGGCGCCGTCGCAAGGGGCGCGACGCTCGGAGCATCGCTGGCCGGAGTCTCCACGTGCGGCGCGTCCGCCACGGGTCGGTCGCCGCTCGGCACAATCGCTTGGGCGTCGTCCGCCAATGGCAACGCCTCGCTGGCGTCAGCCGGGCGATTTCCGTTGACCGACGCCGTCGGTGGCCGATAGGCCGGATTGGAATCGCAACCGATCGTCAACAGCCCGCACAGCAAGGCTGCTCCCAAAAGCGCAAGCGGGGTATGCCGCACGTTCGCCTTCATCATCGGATCCGTCCTGGGAGTGTTCGAGCCGTGTGTGCCGGCCCGCGGAAGATAACCATCGTCAGCAGCCGCCTTATTGCACAATGATGAACTGCACGTCCATCCGAATTTGCTTAACGTCGGGATTCGTGGTTTCCAGCACCACTTGGGCAACCTTGCCTTGATCGGTGCCCAAATGATTCACAGGCGGCATTCC
>JBBDYK010000157.1:0-5794 GCA_040901665.1 Pirellulales bacterium
CCGCGTCCCGAGGCCGACGCCACACGACGATGGAACGAGCTAGGAAAACGATTCGAAGCAACGCAGGCGGAGGTCAGCCAGACCCAAGAAACGCTGCTGCGGGCTCAGGCCGACGAACTCCAAAGTCGCCAGCGACTGGAGTTGCAACTCGAACACAGTCAACAGCTCCAAGCGCAAATCGAACAGCTCAAGGTCGACGCAGTTCAGGCCCGCGACGAGCTATCGCAATTGCGAGTGCAATTTGGGCCGCTGACCGAAACGGCCGTCACAGCGGAGCGCCTGCGTGGAGAGTTGGCGGCGGCGCGGACTGAACTGGCGACGGCGAACCAGCAACTCGAAACCAGGAACAAAGAGCCCGACCTGCGCGAACCGTTGGCCACGGCGCTCGCCGAGCGAGAACATGTTGAAATAGAGCTCGATCAGCTCCGTCATCGGGCGGCCGAGCTGGCCGATGCGCTGGCCGAACAGAAGCGACTGCAAAACGAGCAGCGGGAGCAATGGAACGAGGAGCTCCGGCTGCTGCGTCGCGCGGTCGACCGTCAGTCCGAATTGCTCGCCAAAGGCGCCTCCGTTCCGGCGGCCGCTCAATCGGCTGCCGGCGCATCCGCAGGCGATGGTCGGGCCGCGGCGCCATCAAGCAACGATCAAGTGTTGGATACCGTGTTGCAGCAGTTCGAAATGCTGCAAAAAAACAAGGTGCGCAAAATGGCAAAGTCGGCCAAGTAAGCGTACCGATCGATCGCGCTTTACAGTAGGCGCAAGAGGTTACCATGCAAGCCCCTGAACAACTCACAAACTTCAACACCGGCCAGCCGGCGACGCCAGAGAGTCGCCTGCGAATCGCCTCGCAATGGGTAGGCGAGCTGCTCAGCTCGACCTGCGCAGCCGCCTTCATCCGTCGCAAGAGCCCGACAACGACACCAACCATGCCGTCGAGCACCGCTACGGAGGTATCCATCGCCGAATTTGCCGAAGTGGAAGCCGCCGAGGAAATCGAGGTAAGCGGCGACGCACGTTCTTTGGTCGATGAAATGCTGTCGCGCGGCCGCTACGCGCTGTTGCTTCGTCCACAGCTGATTGGCAACTTGTCGGCCGATCAATTGGCCAAAGCTCGCGCCGCGTTGTCCGAGGGAATGTGCCTGGTCCCGGCCGGTGGCGTGCTGGTCCTGCACACGACGGGCATACCCGAAACCGACGAAGGAGCCGCCCGGCCCGAGATTTCGCTGTGGGTTGATGGTTACTATCTCGACCGCTATCAAGTCACCAACGCCCAGATGCACCAATTCGTGCGACATGGTGGCTACGAACAGATGGCCATCTGGGATGCTGAAGTTTTGCCGGCCGTGCTCGACTTTGTCGACCAAACGGGTCATCCGGGACCGCGCTTCTGGCGCAACGGTCGTTATCCCCGTGGCGAGGATCACTATCCCGTAGTCGGCGTCTGCTGGTACGAGACGGCGGCTTACGCTCGCTGGGTGGGCAAGCGACTGCCGACCGACGCCGAATGGGTCAAGGCCGCCAGTTGGCCGGTGGCGATCGCCGGTCATCCACTACTTCAGCGCCGTTACCCTTGGGGCGAAGCGGTGGATCGGACGCGGGCGAATCTGTGGGGATCCGGACCGGGACGAACGGTGCCGGTCGACGAGTTCCCCGGCGGCGTGAGTGTCGGGGGCGTGCAGCAACTGATCGGCAACGTCTGGGAATGGACCGCCGATCCGCTGACGTTGGACTGCGACGACGACAGTGGGCAGATTGCCGGGGCCCATGAGATGAAGAGCCTGCGCGGCGGCGCCTTCGATACGTATCTGGATTGCCAGGCCACGTGCCACTATCAGAGCGGCGACGACGCGCTGGCGCGAAAGCACAACATCGGCTTTCGTTGCGCCATCAGTTTGTGTGACTTCGAGAAGTTCGGCGGGGCCGGCGAGTCGGCCGCGCCCGTGTCCGACGAGCCCCCGCATGCGGAGACCAAGCCATGAACCGTGGTGTCGCTGTCGAGCTGGATTCGTTTCGTTTGGCCGACTATGGAGCCCAGATTCCCTGTTTGATCTGCGAACGGGGCAATACGCTGGACGCCGAAGTCTGTCGCAATTGCTTTGCGCCCATGGTGCTGGCCCATCAGGCGCAGTCTCGCCAGGCAGCGCCGCTGATGATCGCCACTTTGGGCCCCAGCGGCGTCGGCAAAACCGTCTATTTGGGCATGCTGTTGGATATGCTCTCGCGGCAGCCCAAGGAGTTGCAGATGTCGGCCCGCGGCGGCTTTTCGGTCACGCTGCAGCAGATCACTCTGGCGGCGCTTGCGCATTGCGAGTTTCCGAACAAGACGCCCAGCGAGCCCGACCGCTGGAACTGGGTGCACTGCCAATTGCGCAGTCCTCGGCATCGCCAGCCGGTGGAGTTAGTGATGCCCGACATCGCCGGCGAAGCGTTGTTCGAGGAAGTAGACCATCCGCGTTCTTGCCAGGTGATCCATTCGTTTTTGGCCCGTTGTCACGGCGTGATGATCCTGATCGACGGCACCAAGCTGCAATCCGGCTCGCTCGACGAGGACTATTTTGCGATGAAGCTGATGAGCCATTTGAGCGAACTGGGGCACGACCCAAAAGTGCCCTGGAACAATCGGCCCATGGCGCTGATCTTCAGCAAGGCCGATCAATGCGAGACGTGCTTCGAAGATCCGGCCGGCTACGCCCAGCGCCACGCGCCGGGATTGTTCCGGGTGTGCCAGCAGCGATTTCGCAAGCACAAGTTCTTTGCGGCCGGCGTGGCCGGAGCGTGCGTCAAACGACGTCGACCCGGCGAAGGAGAGCAAAGCGTGCCGTTGAGAATCGAACCGCGCGGGATCATCGAGCCCTTCGAGTGGCTGATCGAAAACATCGTCGGCTAAGCCAAACGCGTCTCCGACGCATCGCAGCCGAAGATCTCACTTCTTGCCGACTCACGAGGAGCTCAGCACGTGCACATCGAACAAGCCATCTTCACCTCCGCGGAAACCGAGCGCGCCGTGGGCTATCAGTTGGCCAGCCGTAGTCCGGGAATATCGGAAGCGGATGCCCGCGAGTTGGCGGTGTGGGGACCGGCGCACGATTCGCTGCTGGAGGGAAAAGGGGAACAGGCCAGCACCAACTTCCACCGGCTGGCCAGCGGCGCCTTTGCGATATCGCGCACGACGACGGCCGGCGCCGAGTATAGCGGCCGTGGCGGCCCGCGGATTTACACGCAGTTCCTCATCGTGCCGGCCGACGTATTGGCGCGCTTCGCCAACAACCCCTTTGCCGTGGTCCGCGCCGCCACTGCCAGCGGCGCCTTGCAGGTCCTGGCCGAGGTTCCGCCGGCGCTCGAGCCGCTACGGCTGAGCGGCCGCGCGCCGGCCGTCGACGGGGCGCTACTTGCCCAATTGGCGTGCCGCCCTGGGTCCGCGGCCATGGCCATGCTGGTGCAAGCGGCGTTGTCCAGCGATCAATTGGGCGTTGCCGCTTCGACTCCAACCGACACCCTCCTGGCCGGGCTTATCAATCTATTGCCGGTCGAATGTCGAACGGACTTTTCGTTCTCGACGGGCCTCAAGTTTTCGCCGAGCCGCCCGTTCCGCGTTTCGGCCTTGCCGAATGACGCCGCCAGTTGGCGCGCCATCGGCCGTCACGGAGTCACTTTGCTGAACCTTGACGGCGACGAGTCCCTCCAGGAGTTGACATGGGAAGGCTGGGCGGGCCAAGTGGAAGAGATTCTCAAGGAGGGACGCATCTCCTTGTTCGCCACTCAGCTCGAGCGGCGCCGGCCCACGCTCTCGACTGCGAACCTGCCATCGCTGGCCGAGGAGATGCGAACCCTGTTCCGGCCGTGCGTGCTGGAACGCGTCGGTGGCACGGAATCTCCGCCGCCGGTCGCCGAGGCCGCGCTCGAGATTGACGCGGAAGAGGTTCGCTCTCGTGCCGACGCGCCGCACGCTCGCTTCGCAAGTGAGCTGGCCGACGCACCACGTGATGCATCCCGCCCCAACATCGATCGAATGCTCGAAACGCTGGCTGCGCAGCCGGCCGAGGTGCTGGAGGTGCTGGAACGGATTGACGACCTGGTGTTTGCCGCGATTAGCGGCGACTCGTCGGCGTTGGCGGAATTGCAAGTGCTGTGGCCCTGTGTCGCCGGCGATCTTGAACCGGACGTCGTCGAGCAGTCGCGCGAGCAATACCTGCGCTGCGCGCTGTCGATCTGGAGCCAGGCGGTTGAGGCGCACGTCAAGCAGCCGGAAAGGGCCATCTCGGCCATCGACGTGCTATGCGTGCTGTTCGACGAATAGCCGCGGCCACGACGTAGCGGTCGTTGGAAGCACGCCACGACGGGCTGCGCGCTACGCTTCGATCATCGCGCGAAAGACGTCGAACAAGTAGTCGCTGTCGTGCGGACCGGCCGATGCCTCCGGGTGATACTGAACGCTGGCGGCGGGCAGATCGCGATGACGCACGCCTTCGATCGTGCCGTCGTTCAAGTTGCGGTGCGTCACTTCCAGACAGGACGGCAGATTCTCCTCTGTCACCGCGAAACCATGATTCTGCGAGGTGATTTCCACGCGGCCCGACAGCAGATTTTGCACCGGCTGATTGGCGCCCCGGTGCCCGAACTTGAGCTTGAACGTCGAGGCGCCACACGCCAGCGACAGCAATTGATGCCCCAGGCAGATGCCGAAGACGGGCGTCTTGCCGAGCAGCCCGCCAATGGTGTCGATGGCGTACGTCAGCGGCTCGGGATCGCCCGGACCGTTGGAGAGAAACACGCCGTCCGGTTGGCGCTCGAGCACTTCGGCGGCGCTGACGGTGCCAGGTAGGATGGTCACGTCGCAGCCAAGACTGCGCAGGTGGCGAGCGATGTTCCACTTCATGCCGTAGTCCAGCGCCACGACGCGGCGGCCCTGTAGTCCGCCGGACGGCGGCTCACCCAGCGTGGACCATCGACTGAGCCGCTCGTCCCAGGCGCGCGCTTGCGTAGGCACGACCTCGCGCACCAGGTCTCGTCCCACCAGGCCAGGGCTGGCCTGGGCCTTGGCCACCAGGCTGTCGTCGTCCAGATCGATGCTGGACAACACACCCTTGAGCGCGCCCTGTTGCCGAATGCGTCGCACCAGCGCGCGGGTATCAATGCTGGCCAATCCTACCACGCCGTAACGCTCGAGGTAGGCTTCCAGCGTTTCCTCCGAGCGAAAGTTGCTGGCGATGCTGCTGCGATTGCGCACCACGAAGGCGGCTAGTTGCGGTTTGCCGCTTTCGACGTCCTCGCCGTTCACGCCATAGTTCCCGATCTCGGGATAGGTCATGGTAACGATCTGGCCGCGGTAGCTCGGATCGGTGAGGATCTCTTGATAGCCGGTCATCGCGGTGTTGAAGCAAACCTCGCCGTCGACTTCTCCTTGAGCGCCGAATGACGTGCCGGTGTAGACGGCCCCGTCCTCCAACGCGAGCTTGGCAACTTTCATGGCAACCTTTTGAGAATGGTAGGGCGTTTCCAGACAGGCAAGTGGTTATGTTTGTGACGGCGATCGAACGCTCGCGCGACGGGCATGGAGCGACGAGCTACTGCGATCTAAAGTTTGCTTCGCCCGCGGCCCGATACGGTTGGTACGGCTGTGGGTCTCTGGACTCGACGAACCCCAAGTTCGCAAGTCCGGACAGCCAACTCAGAGGGTTCTTGCCCCGGCGAGCAAGGGCCCTCTATTTTTTTGCGCTCGTCACAGCGCTCGACGTCGTCGCGGGCCATTATATACGACCGTAGCGACGCGGGGAGGGAGGCCTCGGCGAGAAGC
>JBBDYK010000158.1:0-5783 GCA_040901665.1 Pirellulales bacterium
CGATGCCGGCGGGGGGTCCATGTCAGTCCCCTGCCCGGCCGACGCGAGATCGAAACGACGGGATCGGAAACACACTGCGGCACGCGTGCCGGCACGGGATGCGCTTTTCCCGGCCGACTGCACGGCGTCGCGTTTTTTGGGGGGGGACGATGAAACTTCGCATTGCCTTGGTTTTGCTGGGAACGATCTTCCTGGCCAGCGGCTGCCGACTGCATCCGCCCTATGGACTGATGAACGACAATACGACGTTCATCCCGCCGTTGTCCAAGCTCACGCATCGCAACAACCTGCCCCCGGCCAACATGCTCATGGAGCCCGGTCCGGGCGTGGGTGGACCAGGCCCCGGCGTCCTGGCCGCCGCTGAATTGGGCGGGCCTCCGGGTGGACCGTGCGGCCCGGGTGGCCCCGGTGGCCCTGGCATGGGCGGGATGGGCGGCATGATGACCTCGCAGGTCGCCTTCTCCAGTCCGGACGGCATGGCCGTCACCTGGGACATCGGCGGCATGGGTGCGTTTGACTCCGATCCGCTGATCGTGCCGGCGCGCTACAACTTCCCAATCGCTGCGATCTATCGCTTGAAGCTGACCAACATTCCCGGTCGGCCGGGCGTGGAGCTTTATCCGACGCTGGAGATCGGCCCGCCAACGCCGCGCAGCGAAGCGTATCTGGCGCACAATGCCATTCCCGCGCAGTTCACCGAGGAAGATTTCGACCAGGTGCTGTCGGGCAACTTCGTGACCAAGGTAGTCTATTTGCCGGATCCGGAGTTTCAGGAACTGGCAATCGCCGGAGTGGAAACGCTGGTCAGCACGCGCCTCGATCCGGGCTTCGACCCGATCGTCGAGGCCGATCGCCGCGGCGCCATCCTGGCAATCATTCGCGTCGGTAATAAGGATCTGGAAGCTGCCGGCGGCGAAGCCGAATTGGCCGGCATGGGCGGCTATTGCGGCGCGATGTGCGGACCGGGCGGCAGCCCCTGCATACCGGGCATCACCGGCGCTATGCCGGCTGGCACGCCTGCTGCGTTCATCGCCGGCATGACGGCGCCCGAGTATGGCATGCCGACCTGCGGCACGCCGATTGGTTTGCCGGGTCCGGCACACATTCCCTTGGGAGTGCCTGCAGGCTTGCAGAAGCACGTAATTGCCAACCACACGAAGATGCACATTCCGTCGCCAGTGCGGAAGTTCAAGATCGACGTGCGGGAGAAGCCGGGCTTCAGCTATCCGGCGCCGGTCAAGCACGTCAAGATCACCGAGCATAAGCATATGCCGCCGGTGTTGTTCCACCAGCCGATTGGCGACAAGCACGACTTCGACTACGACGTGCCCGACGCCACCGACTGCCAATAGTTCGACAACGAATGGTCCGGGGCCCGCGCGAACCAACCGCGAGCGGGCCCCGGCAACAATAACAACAACTCGACTGCGACGGCGAGCGTCGCCAACGCGGCGAGTGTTTCGAACGGATTTTTGGTAAGCATCCATGACAATGGTCCTCAAGCTCCGCAGCCGGGCGTTTCGCCCGGTGAGAGTTGCCGGCGGCGCGATCGTGGCGCTGGTGGCGTGGCTAGGTCTGGCGGCATCGCTGCCAGCCGAGCAACCACCGGTTCACTTCAATCACGCCGGAATCATGCGTCCGGGAGCGATTGGAAACCAGCAGCTCCAGCGGGGCGGACCATTGCCAGGATATTTCCAGCCGGTCGAGGTCAGCGGGCCCGAGGGCCTGGTCGTCGAAACGGCCGAGAGCGGCCAGTTCAGCGATCCGCAGGCCGGACCGGTCAGGTTCGGGCTGTTGATCGGCGCGGTCTATCGGCTGCGCGTGACGGGCATTCCGCTGCAAGAAGGCCTGGAGGTCTATCCCACGATCGAAGTCATCGATCGGCTCTACCCGCCGATGGGCATGGAGTTCAAATTCCCCATTCCGATCGAGCTGACTCAAGAAGAACTCGAAATGGCGCTCGATGGCAAGTTCGTCACGCGCGTCATCTATCTGGAAGATCCGGAGGCGGCCGTGCCCGCGGCGCAAGAACCGAACGATCAGCCGTACTTCGACGTGCGCGAGGGCGAAAGTCCGATCGACCTGGCCGATGGACTGGGACGGCCGATGGCCATCCTGCGAATGGGCGGCCGCTTGCCCGACAGTCAGGCGGGGCCCGATGCGGCGTTCATGTACGGGTGCCCTCCCCTGCTCCGCTGGCGACCGCGCCTAGTGAACCACGAATGGGACGGTCCCCTGGTGCGCGCGACCGATCAACCGATTCAACCCGCCAGCGCTCGCACGGCGGTTCCCGTGCCGTTTGCGCGAGGAGTCCGCTCGCCATGAGGAAGATGCCCGTGCAAACGTCTTTGTCGCGGCGCGCCTTGCAGGCATGGTGGCTTGCGTGCGTGACTGGTGTGGCGCTGCTGGCCACGTCGTGTCGGTCGCTGCCGCGCAGCGAACCGATTCCGCAGCCGCCCAGCGAGGCCACGCTGGTGCGTCGGGCCGCTGCGGAGGCCGTCGCCCATGACGCGCAAAAAACTCCCCATGTTCCACTCGAGTGCATCGAGAACAACGGCATTCCTGTGCCGATGCATTGCGAATCGCCGTGGGCTCCGCCGGGCATTGCCGGTCCGTGGCCGCACGACGAGTATCTGCTCGACGGTGGCGATCGCGACATTCAGGTGAACGTCAGTGCGGACAAGCAAATCCACGGCGTGGAAATGGAAGACACGGTGGCCGTCTACGAGACGATCGACGGCGAAACGCGAATCAAGCCCAGCAATCGCGTTTGCTTGTACTCGCCGCGGTTCGCCGCCGTGCGGCAAGTGACCGGCGCGGCGCAAAGCGAGCAAGCCGATCAGCCCATCGGCGTGGATCGGCCGCTGGTGCCGGTCGCGCATCAGGACGATCAACTGGCCACCACGGCAGTGCAGCCGGAGATGCCCGAAGGACAGATTGGCCGCAAAATTCCGAATATTGAGCGCGTGGGCGAAGGCGCGGTGCCGGCCACGAGTCGTCAGCCGATCGCAGGGCTCGAAGGCGGCTTTGCTCCGCACGAGGACTTTCTGGTCATGCGGCTGGGCGTGATCAAAGACGCGGAACGTGCCCGTCTGGCCGAAGCGATCGACGCGGCGATTACTTGGACTCACGACGCGGCCGTGCAAGTCGTGCTCGAAGAGCAACAAGCCGTCGAGTTCTCGGGCGACCAGAAGGCGCAGGCCACCTTCCGTGTTCAGTTGCCGAACAATCCCTGCCTGCGCATCATCAAGACCGCCAGCACCAAGGTTGCCAAGCCGGGCGACATCGTCGACTTCACCATTCGCTTCGACAACCTGGGCGACCAGACCATCAACAGCGTGGTGCTGATCGACAACTTGACGACGCGGTTGGAGTACGTGCCGGGAACTGCCGAGTGCAGCCGGCCAGCCGAGTTCTTCACCACCGACAATCAGGGCGATTCGCTGGTGCTTCGTTGGGAGCTCACCGAACCGCTGCCCGTCGGTCACGGCGGGTTGGTGCGGTTCCATTGCAAAGTGCGGTAGTTCACTGACCGCTCAGAGCGCCGACTCGCGGCTCGGGTTTGCATTTCCGTCGCGCTCACTTTCCCTCCCCTGCCCTGCTGGCAGTTCCGCCGGCAGATCGCCTCCGCTAAGATACTCGCTAGCGATGAACCTCTTGCGCGAGTCCTCGGAGAGCGATGGCGATGCAACTGACAGGCAAAGCGGCGATTGTCACTGGCGGCGGGACGGGCGTGGGGCGGGCAACGGCGTTGGAGCTGGCTCGTCAGGGATGCGCGGTGCTGGTTAACTACTCGCGCTCGCGCGACGAGGCCGAGCAGACGGTCGGCGAAATCGAGGCCCTGGGCGTGAAGGCCTTGGCCGTGCAAGCCGACGTGGCCGACGACGATGCCTGCCGCGGCATGGTCGCTGCCGCCGTCAAGGAGTTCGGGCGGATCGACATTCTGATCAACAACGCCGGCACGACCAAGTTCGTGCTGGCCGATGATCTAGACAAGGTATCTGACGAAGACTGGCAGCGCATTTTCGCTGTCAACGTCATCGGACCGTTTCATTGCGCCCGGGCTGTGAAAGAGCCGATGCTTGCCTCGGGCGGCGGACAGATCATCAACGTTTCGAGCGTGGCCGGCATCGCCGGTAAGGGAAGCTCGATTCCCTACGCGGCGTCCAAGGGCGCGCTCAACAATCTCACCCTGGCGCTGGCTCGAACACTGGCGCCCAAAATTCGCGTCAACGCCGTGGCGCCGGGATTCATCACCGGCCGCTGGCTGAAGCAAGGGCTTGGGCCTGCGTACGAGCCAATGAAAGAAATGTTCGCGCAGTCCTGCCCGCTGGAGAAAGTATGCGATCCGCCCGACGTGGCGGCGGCGATCATGAGCCTGGTGACCGGGTCGTCGATGATCACCGGGCAGTGCCTGGTGGTGGACGGTGGGATGTTGATTGGAAAGTGACCTGCGCGACAACGCTTCAAACGAGCGCTGGTTTGATATTGCCGATCCTCCGGCAGAGCCGGAGGCTGATCCGCCACTGGTGACGGTCAACGCCGCAATCCTTATGAAGTGCCCGGTCAGAGTTCACTGGTAGCGGATATCGGGGGCGGCGCGAAGTTGGGCGCTGGTGCCCGCGCTGGCCGGTGGGGGGCCGATTGGAACCAGACCGCCGGGCTGCGCTAGATCGACTTCGGTATAGCCTGGGTAGACAGGTTTGGTGAACAGTTGCTCGGGCGTGGCCGTGAGTTGATTGACGAGCACGTCGCCCAGTTCCAGCGAGAGACTCATCTTGGCCGGTGGCAGTTGGATCTCGACTAACCGGGGGAGCTTCACCCCCGTGGCCGGATCGTGCTTGTGGTCGGAAAGGATGGCGGACGCCAGCCGCACGCCCTGGGCGTCGTAGATATGATTCTCCAGCACGACGCCGCGCGACTCGTCGATGATGACGATTCGCGACCGGGGCCCGCTGGATGTAACGGAGCGCGTGCGTATCTCCACCCTGCCGCTGCCCACCGGAAATGGCCCTTCGATTTGCCCCGTGCGATCGAACGTGATGATGCCGAGGGCTTCGATCAGCCATTCGGGTTCGACGGGCATCATCTGGCGCGCGGCGCTGGCGGCGAACTGCTCGTGCCGGCAAAAGTACAGCGCGGGTGGCTGGGCGCGCCGCACCCAAAACCAGAACAACTCCTCGTTGCTGCCCAAGTCCAGCTCGGTGCCCATGAACTTCTGGGCCACCAGCCGGAACGAGCGCGGGCGTTGAAACGCAATATTCGCGTTGAGCGATGGAAGGCCGGGGACCGTCACCGTAGCCTTTGGCGCCGACAGCGACGACAACCGCGAGCTATTGTCGTTGACGACGTCGACCACCTGATCGAGCGACGGAGAAGGAGGCAGCGCCCGGGGTATCGGCTGCGTGTACTGTTGCAGCATGCGCGGACAACCGGCGCCGCTCGATGCAATCAAGACCAGCACTCCACACGTGGCCCACAACCAGCGGCCGGCGCGCACGGCGAACGCCGGGCCAAGGCGGTTCGGCGGTGGGAGCTGGCGGATCATAAACGCGGTTCTCAAGCCTCAACCGGCATTGGCAAATAGCAACCGTGACAGCTCATCCTGAATTTCGGCGGTGCGCGTTTCGTTGGGCATGGCCGTGAACACACGATACGTCGTCTCGCGGCGCGGGCAATAAAGCACCGAAACCTCGCGGCCCGACTCGTCGCGTTCCGTTTCTTCCAGGCGCACCACGCGGCGGCGAATCAAGAGCAGCGCCAGCACGTAGCGCATGTCTTGC
>JBBDYK010000159.1:0-5780 GCA_040901665.1 Pirellulales bacterium
GTGTCGCCAGCCGCGAGTCCCAGACGCTTGGCCAAGGCGCTGCCGATCACGGCGTCGCCCGCCTTGAGTCGCCTGCGCAACCGCGCGTCATCGTCGGCCGGAATGGCCCAGGGAAGTTCCAAGTTAGGTGAGAAATCGTGCACGACGCACATCGTAGGGACACCCGCAGTGCGGGCAGGCAGGTAGCGCGACTCGACGACGAATGCGACCTCGGGCAGCGCCGTGATGAGCTGGCGGATATCCGCCTCGTCGCGATTCACTTCGGAAACTTCGTCGGCCGCGGGGCCCGCCAGCATGATGTCGCCGGCGGTCATGCGGCGATACCAGCCGCGCACGTCTTCGACGTTGTTGATGATGGCGTTGCCCATGCCGACGCCACTGCTGATGGCGACAACCAACACACCTACGGTAAGCCCTGTGCGCGTGTACCGCTGTAGAAGCTGCCCGGCGGCAAAATCGCCTTCCATCTTCAGCCACGGGGCCAACAATCCCGCCAGCGAGCGGATCACGGGGCGCAACAGAGCGGGAATGACCGCGATGAAGCCGACCAGCATCAGGATGCCGGCGGGAATGGCGGCCTCGGTCGAAAGGCGCTCCAGTGCCACCAACACCAACAACGCCACGGCGACGGACCAAACGACGGCGCCGCCGATGACCGACCACCAGGGGAATCGCTCGCCCCGGCGTGCCTCGAAGTCGCCCAACGCTTCGACCGGCGAGACTCCGCGCGATTGCAGCGCAGGCACCAGCGCCGCCAGGGCGGCGACCAGCGGCCCAACCACCAATGCAGCGGCCAGCATCCAATAGGGCGTTTCGGGGGCCGGGATCTCGGCTTCCACCAGTTGCTGCATGAGGGAGGCCAGGCCGGTTCCCAGTGCCAACCCCAGCGGAATGCCCAGCACCGCGCCAATGAAACCCAGCAACAGCCCTTCAGCGAGTTGCAGTTGCACCAGTTGCCGCGCGGTGACCCCAAGTACGCGCAGCACGGCCATGTCGCGGCGGCGCTCGCCAAAGTTCATGCGCAACGTATTGAGCACGATGAACGCCGCCATCGCCAGCGACAGTGCGCCGGCGAAGCGCAGCGCCAACTCCGTGGAGCGGAGAATGCCGCCGGCCAGTTCGAGTTGCGCCACGGGCGCTTGCACGGCCAGCGTCTTGGGCAGGCGCTCGTCGAGCGCCGCGCGCACCGCGTCGCGCTGTTCGCTGGAAGCAAGCACGACGCGCACGCGATTGACTCGGTCGCCCAACGAAAAGAGCTCTTGCACCGCCGCTAACGGCATGACCAGGGCAGCAGCCGGCGCCATTTCGCGAAGCGCTGCGCTATTGACCAATCCCACGATCTTCGAGCTGCGCGGGCCGCGGCTGCCGATGACCGTCAGCCGGTCGCCCACGGAAACGTCGAGCCGTTTGGCGAGATCGGCCGACAGGAGCGCCTCGCTCGCGCTGCGGCAGGCAACGCCCTCAACGAGCGGCAACATCTCCCAAGCATGCGGATCTTCGGGGGCGACGCCCAACAGCACGGTGCGAAAGCGTTTGCCGCCGCTGCGCCCCATCGTCGCCCGCGTAACCAGCGGCGTAGCGGCCTGAATGCCGGGAATATCGCCGATCTTGGGGACGGAAGCCGGGTCGAAGCGAGTGCCCTCGGAGGCGACGATTTCCAGTGTGGGCTGACCCTCGGTGGCGGCGAGTAGCTTTCGATACGCCATCCGCACGGATGTTTGCGCAAGCGTGACACCCAAGACGGCCGCCGCGGCGATGGCCACGCTGATGATCGATAGCGCCGTGCGTGCCCGACGCTGGCGCCATTGTCGCGCGATCAAGTGGACGAGGTTCATAGCGCGTCAGATCCGGCGTGATCGGCGGCGCCGCCGGTGCTGGACGCGGTGGCCCGGCGCTCTTCGTGAACGATCTGGCCATCGCGCATCGCCAGCAGCCGATCTGCCAGGTCGGCCATCGCCGCGTCATGAGTGACCATCACGACGGTTTGTCCCGCATCGGCGCAGGCTCGCAACAGCGCCAGGATACTTTGTCCGTTAGCGCTATCGAGCGCGCCGGTGGGTTCGTCGGCCAACAGCACGGCCGGCTCGACGACAAGCGCCCGGGCAACAGCCACGCGCTGCTGTTCGCCGCCGGACATTTCATGCGGAAAGTGAGCGGCGCGCCCGGCCAGGTCGACCCGCGCTAGCACGGCGCGAGCCCGCTCGTGAGCCGCCTTGCGCGCCACGCCGTCGATGCGCAGCGGCAGCGCGACATTTTCCAGCGCCGTGAGCGTGGGCAGCAGGTTCATTTTCTGAAACACGAATCCCAAACGACGGCGGCGCACGATACTCCGCTGGTGATCGCTTTGGCTGCTGAAATCGGCGCCTTCGAAGAGCACGCGACCGGCCGTAGGCGTGTCGACACCACCCAGCAGGTGCAGCAAGCTGCTCTTGCCGCAGCCCGAGGGCCCCATGATGGCCAGAAACTCGCCGGCGTCCACCCGCGCGTCGACGCCCGCCAGCGCTTGCACCTTGACGCTTTCGGCGCTGCCGTATTCCTTCCAAACTTCAATCGCTTCGAGTACGGGCATGGACGTGCGTCTGGAGAGGAGAAATTCGCGGCAGCGGCGCTGCGAGGATGAAACTCCATGATAGCTGGCGACGCCATGAACCGCCATGCAAGGGGCCGATTGCAACGGCTGTGGCGGTCGTCTTCAACGAGCCGATCTTGTGGCTTTTGCGCGGCTATTTCGTTGATCCGATTCGGGCGCGGCACCTGCGAGTTTGTCCACCGCGGCGCGCACGCCGCAACTTGCGGGCCTGGGAGTGCGTATCCATAATGAACGCCGCAGTACCAACTCCTCTGCGGCGCGTCGGAGTGCATTGCCGCTCGTGCTGACGTTTCCTGCGGCGATACGGCGAAGGCAAAGCGCCCTCGCTCAATCTCGCGCAGCAACCGCATCTCTGGCGTCTTGAATCCTTCGAACAACGGGTTTCGCAATCGTGAATATGATTCGTATGTGGGCGGCCGCGCTGGCGGCAGCAGTGGGTTTGACTTCGACGTTGGCCGCCGCGGATCCGCGCGAGCTGTTTCTAGCCCGCGTGCCGGCCAACGTGTGCCTCGCCGTTTACACCGGTGATGCGGCAGCCACCTGCGAGGCATTTCAGAAAACCACGATCGGCCAGAAACTGACCGGGCCGGTGTTCGCGCCGTTGCTGGCGGCGCTGGCCCAGGGCGATCGCGGCAGCTTGCTGCGGATGAAGCCGATTTTCGGTTTCGATTGGAGCGATCTGGCCGGGACACACGATCCGGGCGGAGTGATCGTGATGCCCTTGCACGACGAATCGTTCGGCATCGCCTGGCTGTTTGCTGCCGACAAGTCGCCCACGGAAGTGCCCCCCTGCCTCGCCGCCGCGAGTGAATACTTCAAGGGCAAAGGCTATGAAGTCGTCACGGATCAACACCCGATCGCCGAGTTGACCTTGTTCACCAATCCCAAGGAGGAAGACTCGGAATGGACGCCGGTCATGTTTCGCGCAGATAAGTTCTATGGCATTGCCGCCTCTCCAGCCACGGCCGCGGCGCTGTTGGAGGCGCACGGCCATCCGTCGCTCGGCATGCCGCCCGAGTTGGGCGAACAGCCCGCGGCCATCGGCACCGGCAACCCGGCCAACGTGAGCTTCTTTCTGCGGCCGTTCGAATTGCTTGAGCTACTGCAAGCGCGCGACACGGCACGGTCCGAGCAAGAAAAGGATCCATTGCAACAACCGGCCGACGGCGCGAAACAAGCCGCCGCGGAGGAAGAGCCGAAGGAAAGCACGCTGGAGGCGGCCGACCGGATGGGTTTCACTGCGCTCAAAGGGATCGCTGGCAGCATTCACTTCGACGCGGCGGAACCCTGCGAGTGGTCCGTCGAGGCGGCGCTGCTCACCGAGCGGCCCTATCAAGGCGCGCTGCGCAGCCTGGAACTTCGCCCCGGCCCGTTGCCGCCGCTGCCGGCTTGGGTGCCGGCCGACGTCGACAGCGCCGCGGTTTGGCGCTGGGATTTTCCGCTGGCCATGCAGGGCTTTGGCGCCTTATACGACCAGGCCAATGAGCCGGGCCCCGATGGCGAGGGCCTCTTCGACGACGTACTCGACGGCCTGCGCGACGATCCGGAAGGCGTACAAGTCGATTTGCGCCGCGACCTGTTCGAGCAGCTCGGACCGGAGATCCTGGAAATCAGCGACGACCGCGGCAGCGCCGCCGCCGGACCCGACGGGCAACCAGTCGATACGCAGCGCTTGCTGTATGTTGCCACGGTGCGCGATGCAGCCAAGGTGGCCGATGCGCTGACGCGGTTTTACAAGGGCGACGACCGCGTGACGCGCGACACCTGGGGCAAGTACGACATCTGGACGGTCGGTGAGAATGCCTCGCTGTTCGTGGAAGGTGAAAGCGACTCGCTGGTCACCGTCCGCGGCATCGCGCTGGGCGAGGGACAACTGCTGTTTAGCACCGATGTGGAGCTGCTGCGGTCGGCCGCACTTCCTGCAGACTCAGGAGCCTCAAAGCTGACCGACGATCCTGCCTGGCAGCAATTGCTCGGCTGGTGCAAATCGAAGACCACCAATGCCACGGCGCTCGAGTCGTTGGTGCGACTGGACCGCGTGGCGGAAGCCTCGTATCAGGCGGCTATCACGCCGCCACCGACCGAAGCCGCGGCGATCGAGAACGACACAGTGACCCCAGCGGACGACGACGCGGCGGAGGCTGAGGCCGCGGAGCCGCCTGTGGCTCGACTGTGGCGATTGATGTTATTTGGCGCTTCGCAGGCCGATGCGAAGATGCCGTTCGGCGCGGCGCCCCCGTTTCAGCAACTTCAAGACGCGCTCACGCGCGGCGGCGTTGTCCTTTCGGAAACAGCCGATGGATGGTTGGTTCAGTTTGGCGCCATGGCCGGCCAACGTTAACACTCCAGGGGCGCCCCATGGCACGATTCGGCGGATTCTGCACAGTCGACACAGGCCGCGCGTCGTCGCGCCAGCGATGCACCCGTCGGCGGCCGTGGATTGCAATCGCTTCGCTGCTCTGCCTGGCCCTGGGACTCACTTCCACTGCGCAGGCCCAGGTCGACACTCCGGCGGCGCGCGAAGCTCGCGAGGCACTCCGCGCCGTGGCAACCAATCGTCAGGAGCTGGCGAGCTGGAACAATCTGGCCTATCGATTGGGCCTGGCCGACGCTCAGTACGAGCTGCGTTTGGGGGGCCGCGCCGAGCCGAACGTGCTGGCGGCAACAGCAAAGGCAATTCGCGCCGGCGCCCAGGGTGAGCTTGCCGATCCTGCGTTTCAGAAACTTGCCGAAGCGCTTGAGCGCCGCGCGTCAGAACTACAGCCGGTTGCGGCCGACGCGTGGTCCGCGGAATGCGCTCGGCAGGCGAATCAGCATGCAACAGTCACGCCGGCAGCGGTTCAGGCCGCACGGCGCGAGTTGCTCGCCCGCTTGGAACCGCTTGAGCGAATCGTACCGACGATCGGCGCGCCGGGCGATACCTGGGGTGACTTCCTCTCGTGGGCCGCGACGCGCGACTTGGTGTTCAAGGACACTCGCGATCTGGCGCTGCTCGACCGGCTGGAAGCTCGCTGGCAGGGCGCGCCGCTGGTCTGGGATGCGCCGGAACTGGTGGAAGCGTCGCTGGCCGTGCAATCGTACATTCCGCGGTACCGGGCGTTCTTGGCAAACGAAACTGCGGAAGAGCGCGCCGCGGCGTGGAATGAGCTTGGCAAACTGTTGTCGACCGTTCCTAGTACCGCTTCGCCAG
>JBBDYK010000160.1:0-5778 GCA_040901665.1 Pirellulales bacterium
GCCAGCAGGGTCAGGCATAGGATCACGGCGCGCGCCAACGATTTGGAGCCTCGAAACATGGCGTCAACGATCGTTTTTCCCCCCAGTGCTTGGCCAGACTCAGTGCCACGACGTGCCTCTTTGTCATTGTGGGCCAAAAAACCTCGCGAGGAAAGATGAACCCGCCCTGCGGCGCGGACGGGGTTTGGTAAATCGGCTTGCTCTGATTAAACTGAACGTGTGCCCAGGCATTCACTCCGGGAACGACCACGCCCAGCACTCGCCGGCCCGCAGCCGCTTTGGGAAAGTTTTTCGACATGAATCAGCGCGCTCGCACTCCGGCTCTGGACGTCCTTTATCACCAGTACCTGGTCGACCAGGACACGGCTCAATTCAGCCGCCGCGTGCAACAACAATACACGGTGGGCTCGCTCGAACGCCTGGCCGTCATCGGCAATCGCATGGTGCGCCGCGCCGCCGTATTGGCCGTTGGGCTGCTGGGCGACTTCGACTCGAACGCCACGCTCGGCCGTTCTCTGCACGATGACGACCGTGGCGTCCGCATGCTTGCCGAGAGCGGCATTCGCAAGCTTTGGTGCCGCATCGGCACCACCCAGCACCGCCGCCTGCTCGACACCATCGTCGAGCTTAATTCCACGGGCCGTCTCCTCGAAGCGATCGATCTGGCCACGCGCTTGATCGAACAAGCCCCCTGGCTGGCCGAAGGTTGGAATCAACGAGCGCTCGCCTTGTTGGGCATGGGCCGCCATGCCGAATCGATCCACGACTGCACGCAAGCGTTGGAATTGAATCCCTATCACTTCGGCGCTGCCACGGGACTCGGCCAGTCGTACCTCAAGCTGAACAACCGGCCCAAGGCACTGGAGTGCTTCCGCCGCGCGCTGCGGCTGAATCCCAACCTGGAAGGAGTCCGGGCCCATGTGCTCTACTTGCAGCGCACGCTCAAGCGGCAAGACTAGCACAACCTTTGTCTCCGGCGCTGCGCAGCGCGCCCCGGTCACAAGCACGGCATGCGGGTGTTACCGTTGATGGCCAACGGCTCGAAAACCGTGCTCGTCCTCGGCGCCGGCATCAACGGTTGCGCGATCGCGCGCGAGCTGCTCTTGAACGGCGTCGCAGTGTGGATCATCGACCGTTGGGACCTTGCCAGCGGTGCCACCGCCGGTTCGTCGCGCTTGATCCACGGCGGGCTTCGCTACCTGGAGTACGGCGAATTCGACCTGGTCAAGGAATCGCTGGCCGAACGCTCCCGGCTGCTGCGGCTGGCGCCGCAATTCGTTCACCCGCTCAAGCTGTGGATCCCAGCCTCGACGCGGTTCGGTGGGGCAGCCAGCGCCGTGGGGCGATTTTTCGGCTGGGAGTGGTGGCCGTTTCCCGCGCCAAAGTCGGGCCGCGGCGTTTCGCTGATCCGCGCGGGCCTTTCGCTGTATGACGCCTATGCCCGCGACTCGCTCGTGCCGCGACACCAGGTTTGCGGCGTCGCCGCGCCCCAAGCGCCGCCTTTCGATCAGCAGCGCTACCGCTGGCTGTGCTCCTACTACGACGGACAGGTGACGTTTCCAGAACGGCTGGTGTTGGCGCTACTGGAGGACGCCCGGCAGTTGGCCGCTGAAAAAGGGCTCGACTTTCGCGTGCTGAACTATCACGAGGCCACGCTCCGCGGCGACACCGTTGAGTTGCGCCCTACGTCGGCCCATGCCGCCGCAAACAAGCCCAGCGAGCTGCGGCCGGCCGCCATCGTCAACGCCACCGGCGCCTGGGTCGACGAGGCGTTGCAGCAACTGCACGTCGACTCGCGCCGCTTGATGGGCGGCACCAAGGGAAGCCACCTGTTCACCTTCAATCGCCCGTTGCGCGACGCGCTGGCAGGGCAGGGCATCTATGCCGAAGCCGAAGACGGTCGCCCGATCTTTATCACGCCGCTGGCCGATACCGTGCTGATCGGCACTACCGACGTCCCCATTGCCGGGTCTCCCGAATTGGCCGTGACCACCGACCAGGAACGTGACTACCTGCTCGATTCGGTCAACGCCATCTTGCCCGCGGCCCAGCTCACGCCCGCGGACGTCGATTTTCACACCAGTGCCGTCCGCCCGCTGCCCTATGTGCCCGCTAGCTCGCCGGGCGCCATCACGCGTCGCCACGCCCTGGTGAAGCACGAGCACACGGCCGTGCCCCTGTACTCCGTAGTCGGCGGCAAGCTAACCACCATGCGCGCGCTCGCGGAAGTCACGGCCGACGCGGTGCTCAAGCAACTGGCGCTGCCTAAATCGGCCAACTCGCGCGAGAGAGTGATCCCCGGCGGCGACGACTATCCGCCCGATGCAGCGGCCGTGGCCAGCGCCTGCGACGGCATTGCCCGACGCGAAGGGTTGTCGCGCGCTTCGGTGGCAGCAGTCTGGCGACTGTGCGGCACGCGCGCCGCAGCCATCCTGGCCACCTCGCCGAGCACGGAGCTGCTGCCGGGCACCGATCTGCCTGTCTCGATGGCGCGGTGGGCGATTTGTCACGAATTCGCCACCTCGCTGGCCGATCTGGTTGAACGCCGTCTGATGCTTCTATACCATCAGCGACTATCGAGAGCTTGTCTCGAGCGATTGGCCGAATTGTTGGTCGCCGAAGGGCACTTGCCCACCGGCGATCAAGCGGCGGTCGTCGCGGCCGAAGCCGAGCGACTGGCCGCGCGCTACGGCAAGCAACTCGCGTAGCGCGGTCGCGGTTCGAGCATGGTTGCAGCGCGGTCACCCTTATTCATCAGCACTTCAGGCGGATCATGGCAAAGCAATTTATTCTCGCGCTGGACCAAGGCACTACTTCCAGCCGGGCCATCGTCTTCGGCCACGATGGCCGCGCGTTGGCCGTCGCCCAGCAGGAGTTCGAGCAAATACTGCCGTCGCCCGGCCACGTCGAGCACGATCCCGAGGCCATCTGGTCCTCACAGTTAGCCGTTGCGCAGCAAGCGCTAATGCAAGCCAAGCTCACCGCTCGAGACATCGCCGCGATCGGCATCACTAATCAGCGCGAGACCACTATTCTCTGGGACCGATCTACCGGCAAGCCCGTGACCAACGCCATCGTTTGGCAAAGCCGCATCAGCGCCGGCATCTGCGACCGGCTCAAGGCCGATGGGCTGGAGGAAACGTTTCGGCAAAAGACCGGCCTGGTCGTCGACGCCTACTTCTCCGGAACCAAGATCAAACACCTTCTCGACACCATCCCCGGCCTGCGCAGTCGGGCCGCGGCCGGGGAAATCCTCTTTGGCACCGTCGATAGCTGGCTGATCTGGCGGCTCACCGGTGGCAAGCGTCACGTGACCGATCTGAGCAACGCCAGCCGCACGCTCATCTTCAACATCCACACGCTCGACTGGGACGACGAACTGCTCAAGGTGCTTGACATTCCCCGCGCCATGCTGCCCGAGGTCGTCCCCTCCAGCGGGCACTTGGGCGAGACGACGGCCGAGTGGTTCGGCGCCGCCCTCCCCATCACCGGTTGCGCCGGCGACCAGCAGGCGGCCACGTTTGGCCAGGCTTGTTTCGAAGTCGGCAGTGCCAAGAACACCTATGGCACCGGCTGCTTCCTGCTGTTGAATACCGGGCACGAGCCGATTGCCTCGCGCAACAAGCTGCTCACGACCATTGGCTGGGGTTTGGACGGCAAGGTGACCTACTGCCTCGAAGGCTCCGTGTTCATCGCCGGCGCCGTCGTACAATGGCTGCGCGACGGGCTGCGGATCATCGAAAACTCGGGCGACGTCGAACGGCTGGCAAACAGCGTCGAAAGCTCCGACGGCGTATACCTGGTGCCCGCCTTCGTCGGACTCGGAGCGCCCTATTGGGATCCTTATGCCCGCGGCACGATCGTGGGCATCACCCGCGGCACCACCGCGGCGCACATCGCGCTGGCGGCCATCGAGTCGATGGCGTTTCAATCGCGCGACCTGCTGGAAGCCATGGAGCGCGACGCGGGCGTGCGGCTGGCCGAGTTGAAGGTCGATGGCGGTGCATCGGTCAACAATCGCATGATGCAATTCCAGGCGGACATCCTGGGCGCCAACGTGCGCCGGCCCGAGGTCTCGGAAACCACGGCCCTGGGCGCTGCCTACCTGGCCGGCCTGGCAGTGGGCTATTGGTCCAGCCAGGCAGACATTGCCAAGAATTGGGCCCTCGATCGCGAATTCACGCCGGCGATGTCCGCCACAGAGCGCGATCGCCGCTATGCCCAGTGGCAGAAAGCCGTCGAGCGCTCGCGCGACTGGGAACCACACTGATCGCTCGCGCGCCGAAAGCAGCGGCTTGCGATCTTGCAGCGCCAGAACGAAGCGCTACCGCGTGACGGTCCCGGGCGGCGTTGTCGCCTGCAGCGACTCAGCCGCGTATCGCCGCGGGTTCTGCTCGAATCGCTGCCGCGAAGTTTCGTCGGCGAACAAGTACACGCGATTGTCCGAATACACGCCGTATTCGCGCCGACCGGGCACCAGTTGCTGGCTGTCGAGCGCCAACACCGGATCATTGCCGGAGAGGACCGGGGCGTATTTCTCCGGATCGCCGAGAAACTTCTGCACTTCGTTCGGTCCCAGGAACAAGTAGGTGCGGCCGCGGTGAATGGCGCCGAATCGCGCGTCTCCCATGGCCCACTGCTGGCGTTCGACGAGCGTCGTCGGACAATAGCCGTCGAGTGCCAGCGGAGGCGCGCCCGGTGGCAGTTGCGGCGCTGGCGGCTGGTCCGGCCGGTAAGCTGCGGCTTGCGCACCATAACCGACAACGGCAGGTTGAACCGCACCCGGCGGTTGTTGCTGTGCGACGGCCGCCGGCGGCGCTTGTGCAGCGGGAGCTTGCTGCCCGGCGCCGGCCGGATATTGGGCCGGACCAGCTTGCGGCGGTGCAGCCGATGGCTGTGAGAAATACTCCGAGTAACGATCGTTGTTCGCAGTCACGGGCGAAGCGACCGCAGGGGTTCCATACGCAGGCGCGCCCGTTGCGCCGCCCGCTGGAGTGGCAAGCGGCGCTGTGCCCGGAGCGACGGCTCCCGGTGGCACAGCAGCCACGCTTTGCGCCGGCCGGCCTTGCATCAGCGCCCGATGCCAGGCTGCCGCTTGATTCATTTGCGCCACGTACTGGCTGGCGGCTGGCGGGCTTTGTACCTGCCACACCAGACGCCCGTTGGGCAACGTAATCACGTCCGTGGGAATGCTCGAAACGCCATACAACTGCGCCGTGCCCGGCGATTCGTCCACGTTGAGCTTCACCATCACATAGTTGGGCTCGAGTGCTTTGGCCACCTCGGGCTTGGAAAACACTTCGCTCTCCAAACGCATGCAGGGCTTGCAACTGGTGCTCCAGAAATGAACGAGCACCAGCCGATTGGTGCGCGCTGCAATCTGCTGCGCGGCCTCGAGGGTTGGTTGCCAAGGCATCTGATCGGTTGCGCTGGCTCGCGCCGCGATTGCCGTGATGGCCAAGACTGCCAATAAAAAACCGCGTGCTGCCCGCATGACTCCCTCCCCGAAAACGCACCCACTTGCCGACTCTCAATGGCGAGTATCGACCGGCGGCACGGTTCCAGTTGTGTCAATCTTGCCGGTTGACGAAAGATTGGCGGTCGCGGGAGCGAACCGGCTGGGGAACTGCAAAAGCTGGGAAAACACGGGCCACCGCGGGGCCCCGAACCGGCCAATACAACCTGATCTCGCGGCCGTATTCGGGAAAAACGGTAGCGGAAACACCCCGCACGATCCGCATAGCAAGCACTGTCACCGTGGACGCTGGAAAATACCAC
>JBBDYK010000161.1:0-5756 GCA_040901665.1 Pirellulales bacterium
CAGGCGGATCGAGAGATTGGCCAAGTGGCAAGCGCTCACCGAGCGATGCTGGCTTTCGACGTCTGAGATGGGCCACTTGCCGAACCTCCAGGCCTCGAAGAAGTTGCCCATGTGGTCGCCCATCTTGGCCGTGTTTCCCTTGAAGAGTTTTTCGACGTCGGCCATGACCGCTTCCTTCAGCTTGGGATCGGCGTCCTGCTCTTCGATGGCCTTGCCGGTGATGCGTCCGCGATTGACGTAGATGCGACCCTTCTCGCCCTCGAAGGTGACGCCTTCGTCGCCCGGCGCCTGGGCCAGCAGTTGCACGTGCACATCGCCCGGGTACAGATAGTTGACCGTCACCAGCTTGGGCGTGTTGAAGCCGCCGGGAATCTGCGGCAACCTGGTGGCAGTGCCGTCGATGGTGAGTGGGCCGGCGTGCTCGACGTCGAGCGCCCATTGCGCCACGTCCATGTGATGTGCGCCCCAGTCGGTGCAGATGCCGCCGGAGTACTCGTACCACCAACGAAAGCGAAAGTGGCAACGCTCCGGACAGTAATCGGCCTGCGGCGCCTGGCCGAGCCACATGTCCCAGTTCAGACCCGCGGACACGGGCTGCGCTTCGAAGGGCCCGCCTTCTTCGGTCGAGAGCGGCAGACTGACGGTGACCTTGGTAATCTTGCCCAACTGGCCGCTGCGGACCGTGGCGACGGCACGTCCGAACAGAGCGAATTGATCGCCGCGCTGCTGGGTGCCAACCTGCATCACCTTGCCGGTTTTCTTGACGGCGGCGACGAGCTTCTTGCCTTCGTCGATGGTGAGCGTCAGCGGTTTCTCGCAATAGACGTGCTTGCCGGCCTCGAGCGCCGCCAAGGCAATCGGCGTGTGCCAATGGTCGGGCGTGCCGATCGTGACCGCTTCAATGTCCTGGCGGTCCAACAACTGGCGATAGTCTTCGTAGATTTCGGCGTTGGCAAAATGCTTCTCTTTGGCGCGCTCGGCATGCGCGCGATGCACGTCGCAGACGGCCACGACGTTGCCATAGCCATTGGCTCGCCGGGCAATGCCGGTGCCCTGACCCCCCAAGCCGATGGCGCCTACCAAGGGGCGGTCGTTCGTCGATTCCTGAGCCACGGCCCGGTCCAGATTCCAATAAGGGTTCGCGGCCAGCGCCGCCGCGGCGGCCGACGTCTGCACGAATTGACGCCGGTTCAGTTGTTTCTTCATAAGGTCGGTTCCTCCAGGCAGGATCGTTCCGCGGGGTGCGGCTACACTCGGCGTCGCGCCCATGCGCGAGCGAACGACGTTAGTCGATTGGGCCGGGTGTCGGCGGGATACCAAGGAAATCGTGCCGCCGAGTTTACTTATTGCCCGGCCCGGTCGCCACCAGCAGGGGCGTCATTTTCCTGCCAGGGGCCGAAAACCCGTGACTTTCCAGTGGACTTCCAGGTCGGCTCCCAGCACGATCCGGTCGAATTGGAGCGGATACCCGTACTCGGGATCGAACTCGGCCCACAGGGCCACTTGCGAGGCACCCGTCGCTCCGTACGACGTCGCCGGGTCTTTGGCCATTTCCAGTTCCAGCTCGATCGTGTCGAGTTGACCGGGCACCGACCAGTAGTACCAGGTGCGGCGCTGGCGGGGCTCGATGCCGTCGCGGGTGATGTGGGTAACTTCGCGGTCGCGCACGTCGACGTGAACTTTGCCTGGGCGTCGTCCGCCGATCTCGACGTCGAGATCGTAGCTGGCCGGGCCGTGCTCGTCCCAGCGAGCGGCGGCCGCCTCGTAGGCTTCTTGCGTCAGGGGCGTGGGCCGGTGCAGCGCCGCGTTGACCAGCAATGCGGCCATGCCCAACAGGGCAGTGCCCGCCAGGCCGACCAATAACCCCAATGCGAGCGGATGCCGCTTGCGCCAACTGCGGCGCACGGTGGGGGTTGGGGGCGCTGACTGTTCAGCATCAGGATCTGTCATTTTGCGATACGTCGAGCACGGTCGAAGACTGCTAGCCAAATCTTATCGGGTTCATTAGGCTTAAGCCAAGCGCCGGGCGGCAAGGTAGCGCTTCACTTTTTGTCCGTATAGTGAGCGAATCCATGCACAACCGTTCGAATCAGCCGCTGCGCTCCCGCACCAAGATCGTGGCCACGGTGGGCCCGGCGTGCCGCTCGCCCGAGCAATTGGCCGAGCTGGTCACGGCGGGCGTCGATGTCTTTCGGCTGAACGTGGCGCACGCCAGTCTGGACGTGCACAGCGAAACGCTGGCCATGATTCGCCAGACGAGCGAATCGCTGCGCCGGCCCATCGCCGTGCTGGTCGACCTGGCCGGTCCCAAAATTCGCTTGGGTGAATTGCCCGGCGGCGAGATCGATTGCGCGGCCGGCGCCGAGTTCCGCTTCGTACGCGGCGAACAGGGAAACGCTCCCCACGAGCTGGGATCGACTTACGATCCCCTGGTCGACGAGTTGCAGGTCGGCAACAACGTGATGCTGGCCGATGGCACCGTGACCATGGTGGTGGAAGAGAAAGGAGCCGACTTCGCGTTGTGCCGAGTGACGCAACCCGGCTTGATTCGCAGCCGCCAGGGCGTGAACCTGCCGGGCGTGAAGCTCAGTGCGCCGGCGATGGATGAAGACGATCGCAAAGCCGCCGTCTGGGCCGCCGAGAACGGCATCGACTTTGTCGGGCTGAGCTTCGTGCGCGATCCGGCCGACGTGCGCGAGCTGAAAGTGCTGCTCGGCGACCGCACCGTGCCCACGCGCGTGATCGCCAAGATCGAAAAGCAAGAGGCGCTCGATCGACTGGAAGAGATCATCGCCGTGGCCGACGGCATCATGGTGGCCCGCGGCGACTTGGGCGTGGAGATCAACGTTGCCGAGATGCCGGTGGTGCAAAAGCGGATCGTGGCCACCTGCCGCGAGTATCAAAAGCCCGTCATCATCGCGACGCAGATGCTCGACAGCATGCAAAACTCGCGGCGGCCCACGCGCGCCGAAGCCACCGACGTGGCGAACGCCATTCTCGACGGCGGCGACGCATGCATGCTCTCGGGCGAGACGGCCATCGGCAAGTATCCGCGCGAAGCGGTCGAAATGATGAACAGCATCGCGCTGGCGACCGAAGAATTGTTTCAGGACAACGTGCCGCTGCCGCCGGGCGAATTCCGCCCCGAAGGATTGCAGCCGGTCACGGCGGCGGTCGTTTACGGCGCGGGCCACGTGGCGGCCGAGTTGGACGCCAAGCTGATCGTGGCCGCCAGCCACACCGGCGCGGCAGCATTGGCCCTCTCGATGCAGCGCAACTACGTGCCGGTCTTGGGCATCAGCGACACCGACGAGGCACTGCGGCGGATGTGCCTGTATTGGGGCATCATCCCGTTGATGGGCATGCCGACCACCAGCGACGAGGAAATGCTCCGCGCCGCCACCACCTGGGGCGTGCGCGAGCGGCTCATCACCAGCGGCGACCGCGTGGTGCTCGTCGGCGGCATCGGCTCCCGCTCCGGCTCCCATAACCGCGTGGTGGTGCACGTCGTGCCGTAAGCATGGCGGCACGCTGAGCACCGCAACGCCGCGAGCGCACGACGGCGCATATAACGCGACCGTGCAGTCATCCTCCTCCAGCCTCCCGCCGCCCGCCTGGTTCCCCCGCGAACCGGCTCTTGTCCGTTGGGGTCTTTGGGGGGAGAATGGGCCGCTTCTTTCCACATTCACTGTCGGCACTGGGAATTGCGCGTCATGCCTAGCTGCGTGTTGGCTTATTCGGGCGGGTTGGACACTTCGGTCATCCTGGGCTGGTTGCAGGACGAGGGCTACGACGTGCATGCCGTGTACGTCGACCTGGGACAGCCGTGCGAAGATCGCGAGGCGACGCTCGAGAAAGCCCGCAAGTGTGGCGCGAAAACTGCCCGTGTCATCGACGCCCGCGAAGAGTTATGCCGCGACTTTGCCTTTCCGGTGCTGCAATGGCAGGCGAAGTATGAGGGCGTGTACCTGTTGGGCACGTCGATCGCCCGGCCGTTGATTTCAAAAGTCTGCCTGCAAGTGGCCCGCGAGGTGGGGGCCGATGCATACGCTCACGGCGCCACCGGCAAAGGGAACGATCAGTGCCGCTTTCAGTTGGCGGCCGAAGCGCTCGATCCGGCGGTCAAGGTGATCGCGCCGTGGCGGATCGAAAAGTTTCGCCAGCAGTTTCCGGGGCGAACGGAACTGATCGCCTTTTGCCAGCAGAAGAACATTCCGGTCAAGGCGACCGCGGCCAAGCCGTATAGCTCGGACGAGAACTGCCTGCACATCAGCTACGAGGCGGGCAAGCTCGAAGATCTGGACGTCAACGGCGTCGAGCTGGTCGACTTCGGCATGACGGTGTCGCCGCAACAGGCGCCGGACAAGCCCCAGAGCGTGACCGTCGGCTTCACGGCGGGCGTGCCCACCACGGTCAACGGCAAGAAGCTCAGCCCGTTGGAAGTGGTCACGGAGTTGAACCAGATCGCCGGCCACAACGGCGTGGGGCGGATCGACATGGTCGAGAACCGCTTCGTCGGCATGAAGAGCAGGGGGGTGTACGAAGCGCCGGGCATGACCGTGCTCTACGACGCGCATCGGCTGGTCGAGCAGCTCACGGCCGACCGCGACCTGGTACACCTGCGCGATCGGCTGGCCCCCGAGGTAGCGGAGCTGGTGTATTACGGCTTCTGGTTTGCTCCCAAGATGGACGCGCTGTTGGCCTTCATTCGCGAAGCGCAGCAGCACGTCACGGGCGAAGTGACCCTCAAGCTCTACAAGGGCACCATCTCGGTCGACCGGCGCAGCAGCCCCAACAACTTGTACGACGCCGGCATTGCCAGCATGGAAGGGGGCGGCAGCTACAACCAGACCGACGCCGAGGGATTTTTGCGCATTCAAAGCCTGCCCGGCCGCGTGCAGGGGCGCGTCACGCCGCGGAAGTACTAGTCGCGCGACGAGCGCTAACTGCGTTCCAATGGGTGAAACGAGGCGCCGCGCCTCATACCCCCGCTAGATTTTCGGCACTACCGCAATCCCCGCCGGAGCGCTAAAATCGTAGTACGGCCCGATTGCAGGACCGCGGTTTGCTTCCTTGCGTTTTTTTCGCGCGGCGCGCGAGCGAGAGACTTTCGTCATGAAGGTGTTGGTCATTGGCAATGGCGGGCGCGAGCACGCGCTGGCCTGGAAGCTCGGGCAAAGCTCGCGCGTGGATCGCGTGTTCGTCGCCCCGGGCAACGCCGGCACGGCGGCCGACGCCGAGAACGTGGATATCTCGCCCACGGACTTTGGCCGACTCATCAAGTTCGCCAAGCAGAACGAAGTCGGGCTGACGGTGGTCGGGCCCGAGTTGCCGCTGGTCAAGGGCATCGTCGATGCGTTCAAGGACGCGCGGCTGCGCGTGTTCGGCCCGCGCGCCGGCGCGGCCGAGTTGGAGGGCAGCAAAGTGTTCTGCAAGGAGCTGCTGCACCACGCCGACGTGCCCACCTCCGACTATCGCGTGTTTCGCAACGTAGAGCATGCCATCACTTATTTGTCCGACCGAGAAGACGTGCCGGTGGTGGTGAAGGCCTCGGGCCTGGCATCCGGCAAGGGCGTGTTCGTCTGCTCGACGCGGGCTGAAGCGATCGAAGCCGTCAAGCGCATCGGCCGCCACAAGGAATTCGGCGACGCCGGCAACCAGATCGTGATCGAAGAGCGCCTCGAAGGCCAAGAGGCCAGTGTGTTGGCCATCACGGATGGCCGCACGATCCTGACCTTGCCGCCAGCCCAGGATCA
>JBBDYK010000162.1:0-5749 GCA_040901665.1 Pirellulales bacterium
GATCCGCGCGTTCAATTCCGACAAGCCGTACGACCGTTTTTTGCTCGAGCAGCTCGCCGGCGACGAGTTGGCCGACGCGGAGCATGCCGCCGAGATCACGCCGGAGCTGTATGACAACCTGGTGGCGACGGCGTTCCTGCGATTGGGGCCCGATGCCACCTACTCGCCCATCACGGGCTTCGTGCCCGATCGGCTGGAGGTGATCGACGACGAGATCGAAGTATTCAGCTCGGCCGTGCTAGGGCTGACCATCAAGTGTGCGCGCTGCCATTCGCACAAGTTCGATCCAATTCCGCAACGCGATTACTATCGCCTGGCGGACGTCTTCAAAGGCGCGCTCGACGAGCACGACTGGATTGCTCCGCGGCTGGGTGGGCCCGATCAACCGGCCGACGCCGACACCTGCTTGATGCCGTATGTGACATCGAGCGAGCGCACGGCCTGGACCGCCGCCGGAGCCGATCCGAAAACGGAGCCGAAGATCCGCGCGGTCTGGGACTACGGCGAGCCGTCGGCCACCTATGTGCTGCGACGCGGCAACTATCTGACGCCCGCAGCGCTGGTGGGGCCGGGCGTGCCCAGCGTGTTGACCGACGGTCGGACGCCGTTTGACGTGGTGCCGCCATGGCCCGGCGCGAAGAAAACCGGCCGGCGGCTGGCATTGGCGCGCTGGGTAACGCGAACAGACAACCCGTTGACGGCGCGGGTGATGGTCAATCGCGTGTGGAAGCATCACTTCGGCAAGGGCATCGTCGGCACGCTGGACAACTTCGGCACGACGGGCGCGCGGCCGACGCACGGTGAGTTGCTCGACTGGCTGGCCATCTACTTCATGGAGCACGACTGGAGCGTGAAGCAATTGCACCGGCTGCTAGTGAGTTCGGCCGTGTATCGGCAATCGTCGCAAGTGGGAGAATCGCACGAGCGACTCGACCCGGACAATGCGCTGCTCTCGCGGATGCCGCTGCGACGGATGGAAGGCGAAGTGTTGCGCGACACGCTGCTGCACGTCGCCGGCCGGCTCAACTCCCAGCCATTCGGTGCGGCCGACCCGTTGGAGGCGCGCGGCGACGGCCTGGTCAGCGAACAAGCCGACTCGAATCGCCGCTTTCGGCGCAGTATCTATGTGCTCAAGCGCCGCACACAACCGTTGACCATCCTGCAAGGATTCGACGTGGCGGGCATGGACCCCAACTGCATCGAGCGCAGCGAGTCGATCGTGGCGCCGCAGGCTTTGCACCTGGCAAACAACGCCCTGGTGCGCGAGCTGGCCACCGCCCTGGCCGAACGCGTGATGCGCGAGTCCGGCGACGATTCACGGGCCCAGATCACCACCGCCTACCGCATCACCCTGGGCCGCGCGCCGACGGCGGACGAAATGACGATCGCCGCCGACGCTCTCGGCGCGCTGGAGACGGCGTGGAAGAGCCATGCACCGGGCACGCGGCACGAACTGGTCGCCACTTTGCACTTGTGGCTGCGCGAGTCGGCGCCCGACACGGTCTACGAGGACGATTTGATCTCGGTGTGGTCGAGCGCTGCGGGAGATAGCGCGCGGCGTTGGGGCGTTGTCGAGTTCGACCTCTCGGCGCTGGCTGGTCGCACGCTGCGAGAGGTTTATTTGGAACTGGGTGCGCTCAATTCGGCGCCACTCGCGCAATCGGCGGCGCTGGTGCCGCCGGGCATCGCCGGCTTGACGTGGAATCGATGCCTGAGCGAAAAGCAGCCGTCCATGCAACCGCTGGCAGCGCTGGGACGCGTCGAGCTGGCGGCTGCGACCAGCGAAAACGCCGTGGGCACGTATCTGCGCAGCGCCGCGGCCTCGGACGCAGACCGGCAACTGCTGCAAGCAGCGGTCGCTGCGGGCGGAAAAGTGGCAGTCCTACTCACTGCGGATGAAGATGGCACGCCCTACCACCAGGACTGGGACGACGGCGTGCACGGTTCGACACGCCGCAAACCTCCGCGATTGATCGTCCATGACGACCGGCTGGACGAAACGGCCGCACGGCGCAAAGCGATCGAGAACTTGTGTCATGCGCTGTTCAACTCGGCAGCTCTGTTGTACATCGATTAAGGTGAATCCCATGCGCGATCTGGCAGCGAGTTTTCGGCGCAACGCCACGCGACGCGATTTCCTGCAGCACGTGGGGTCTGGCTTTGCCGGCATCGCGCTGGCGTCGCTGGTGAACGACGATCTGCTGCACGGCGCGCTGGCAAGCACCGGGCACGTGCCCACCGATCTAGCGCCGCGACGACCGCACGTTGCGCCGCGGGCCAAGGCGGTGATTCACTTGTTCATGAACGGCGGGCCGAGCCAGATGGACTTGTTCGACCCCAAGCCCCAGCTCGCGCAGCGTCACGGCGAAGCTTACTTCGACAAGATTGCCGGCGAAGTGGAGAATCCGCACGAAGCCGGCGCGCTGATGCGCAGCCCGTTCAAGTTCGCCCAGCACGGCCAGTGCGGCATGTGGGTTAGCGACGCCTTGCCGCAATTGGCCAAACACGTCGACGAAATTGCGCTGGTGCGGTCGATACACACGGTGAACATCACGCACGAGCCGGCGATCTACAAGATTCAAAACGGCCGCATGCTGCCCGGCTATCCCAGCATGGGTTCGTGGATCACCTATGGACTGGGTTCCGAGAATCGCAACCTGCCGGCCTACGTGGTGCTCGACGATCCCAAGGGACTGCCAATCAACGGCACGCAGAACTGGCAAGCGGGTTTCCTGCCGCCCGTGTTTCAGGGGACGCGTTTCCGCTCGACCGGCGCGCCCGTGCTGAACCTGGTGCGCGATTTCGACGAGCCGGACGAGGTCACGCCGCTGGAGCGGGCGTTAGCCGCCAGGCTCGATCGCGTTCACCAGCAAGCGCGACCGCGGCAGCCGCGGCTCGACGCGCGGATCGCCAGCTATGAGCTGGCAGCACGGATGCAGCTTTCGGCGTCGGATGCGCTCGACCTGTCGCAAGAATCGGCGGCCACGCTGGACATGTACGGCATCGGCCGGGAGCCGACCGACTCGTATGGCCGCCGCTGCCTGATGGCACGGCGACTGGTGGAGCGCGGCGTGCGATTCGTGCAATTGTTCATCGACGGGCAGATCTGGGACAACCATTCGCAGATCGCCACGGCTCTCAAGTCGGCCTGCGATCGGACCGATCAGCCCACCGCGGCACTGTTGACCGATCTGCGGCAGCGAGGCCTGCTCGACGACGTGTTGGTGTTGTGGGGCGGCGAAATGGGGCGGCTGCCCATCGCCCAGATTGGGGCCGGCATGAACGAAAGCCAGGCGGGTCGCGACCATAACAAGCTGGCGATGTGCGGCTGGATGGCCGGCGGCGGCACGAAGGGGGGCATCACCCACGGCGCCACCGACGAACTGGGCTTCGCCGCGGTGGAAGATCCAGTCAGCGTCGCCGACTGGCACGCCACGGTGCTGCACCTGTTGGGTCTCGACTTCCACAAGTTGTCGTTCGAGCGCAACGGCTTCGACGAGAAGCTCACCGGCGTCGACGAGGCGCACGTCGTCCAAGCTCTGCTGGCATAGGCGCGAATCCTCGTAAGTGGGGCGGCGACGATGGTCATTCTCGCGACAGAGTGACCGGGCCCACGCCAAGAAAGTCTCACGCGAACCAGCGCCAGCCGCGCTCGTCACGGTGCGCGCGATCGCGCCGCAACTTCCGCACTCTGACGGAAACTCATAGACTCGCGCGACCTGCGCACGGAACGGGCGGGACGCGCACTTGCGCTGTTCGCTTCGGGTATGGCAATTGCAAGGGCGCACAGCCTGTGGCTCGTCGTTCGCCCCCATCACCTTTTGTCGGAGGAGATCGTTTATGTGTTCGCAATTACGGAGATTGTCTGTCGTGTCGGCCGCGTTGGCCGCCGCAACCATGTTGACAGCCACGTTGGCCCTGGCCCAGGAGCGGCCGCTGGAGAAAGCGCCGCGCCGAGTCACGGCCAACCGCCCGGTCGAGGGCGCCGCCAGCGCCGATCAAACCATCGCCCAGTGCCTGGCCATTAGCAATCAGGAAGAAGTCGCGCTAGGGACCTTGGCCGCTGGAAAAACGAAGAACCCGAAAGTCAAGCAATTTGCCGAAATGATCGCCAAGGATCACGGGCAGTTCGCGGCGCAATTGGAGAAGTTTGGCGCCACGCCGATCGACCTGGCCGCGGTGCGCGGCGCGCCGATCGGCGCTCGAGCCGGCGCCGAGGCACGCACGGCCGCGCCGGACCCGGCGGATCGTACGCGCCCTGCGCGCGAAGGCGCACCGCGCGACGCGCCGGTAGCTGAACAACGAACCGCAGGGCATCTCGACTTCATCGACATCAAACGCCAGTTGGCGCAGCGCTGCCTGGAGAACGCTCGCACGTGCTGGAACGAGAAGCCGGCGGCAGAGGCGGACATGGCCTTTGTGGGCTCGCAACTGGTGCTGCACCAGCAAATGGTGGACGCCCAGGAGGTGCTGCGGCAGTATGCGTCGCCCGAGCTGCAAGGCGTGATCGATCAGAGCGTCGAGCGGTCGCGAGCGCACCTGGTGCAGGCCAAGCAGTTGATCGACGAGTTGAGCGGCACGGCGAAGCCCGCAGCCGCCGCGCGTTCCGAGAGTTGAGCGGTGAGGTAGGTTCGTTGAAATTGGGCGAGTTGCCTCTTCGAGTGCATTCCGTCGCCGGGCTGCAGTAGTCCGGCGGCGGAATGCCGTTGATGGCGCCAGAGGTCGCGTGCTATCGCGTGGGCATTTGCGCTTGAACTTCCTTTCGCCAGGCGTGCAGCCTGTCGCGCAGTTGCCGGGCACGGAGCGGTTCCTTGGCGGCCAGATCGTGCTGCTCACCGAGATCGTCCTTGAGATGGTAGAGCTCGACGCGATCGTCCTCGAAGTATTCGAGCAGCTTCCAGTCTCGCTGGCGGATGGCGCCGACCGGGGTCGTCGTCGGATAGTAGTGGGGATAATGGAAGTACAGCGCATCGCGCGCTAGCTGGGCGGATGGATCCTCGAGGAGCGGGACCAGGCTCTGGCCGTCGAGCGATTGCCATTGCACGCCGGCGGACGGTTGGACGGCTGCGGCAATCGTCGGCAGCACGTCCATCACGCACACCGGCTCGGCGCAGACTGCATCTGCTTTCGCCACGCCGGGCCAGCGCACGATGAGCGGCACGCGCACGCCGCCCTCGTAGAGCGATCCTTTGCCGGAGCGCAACGGCGCGTTACTGGTGACGGTTCGATCGTCGAACTGCATGACGTGCCCGCCGTTGTCCGAGAGGAACACGACCAGCGTGTGGTCGGCGATCCCGCGCTGGTCGAGCTTTTCGAGCACGCGGCCAACGCTATCATCGAGGCTGTGAACCATGGCTGCGTAGGCGGCGTTTCGGTGTCGCAGCGTCGGCAAAAGCTTGCGCCGGTAGCGTTCGACCAGATCGGGCTTGCCTTCGATGGGCGTGTGGACCGCGTGATGCGCCAGGTACAGAAAGAAAGGCTGCTCGCCGGCGCGGTCGATGATCTTGAGCGCCTCGTCGGTGAGTCGATCGGTGAGATATTCGCCCAGCTGGCCCCATTCCAGATGAGGCACATAGCGGAGTTCGCCGCCGAAGCGGCGATCGCCCCGATAGGGATGGAAGAAGGTGGGGGGCGCACCCCAGTGAGTGCCGCCGATGTTGACGTCGAAGCCCTGCGTTTCGGGATAGTGCCCCGCGTCTCCCAGGTGCCACTTGCCGACCAGCGCGGTGAGATAGCCTGCGTCGCGCAA
>JBBDYK010000163.1:0-5733 GCA_040901665.1 Pirellulales bacterium
ATGAAGCCCACACGGCTGACGAGTGGCTCTCGCTCGATCAGCTAGCCCAAGCGAGCGAAATCCTCTACCATTTCGCCCGCACCGGGGTACAACTCTCCTGACGCCGGGCGTTCGCTGCGAAAAAGTTGCTTCGTCGTTCTCAGGTCTGCCGCCCCCGCCTCCCGCCAGCTTAGAACTGATCCAGAATGAAGTGGTGCCCCGTGTGGTAGAGCCGCCCTTCCGGGAAGTAGTTCATCCACTGTTTGTTGTAGACCGGCACGCGCATTTCTTGCGGATAGCGGTAGTACAAGTTGTCTGAGCTCTTGTAGTATTCGCTCGACCAGAAGTTCTGCGGATAGTAGACGTACGGGTAGTGGTACAAGCGGTCCCAATCGCGGGTGCTGTACGAGCTGCCCCATTGGCGATTGAAGGCCTGTTGAGCCTGCGCCTCGTCAGCCGTCAGCACGACGGCCATCCCCACGGCGCAGCACAGCGCCAGCGTGATCCTGCGGAGCATCGGATTCCCCCCTAAAAAATGCGAGATAAGCCGGCCGTGACGCTCGATTGACACGGGAAGCGCCAGCGGCCGGCGAGTCGAGCAGCGTGTCGACGGCCACCGTAATTGGCCGCCAGTTTCTGGCTGAGTCGCCCTGGTCCCAAGGAACCGTTGGGCCCAGAAACCAACCCGCTGCTAACCAACAGAATCGACCGGCGGCGCATCCGGCAATGAGGGAATATCCGCTAGAACCGTCACACTTTAGGGCGATGCGCACCGCAAAGTTTCGGTAACCGTCAAGGCTTACCAGAGGCGGACGAACGCAGCAGCGGTTGTTGCTGCTAGCACCTTGCGCACGCCTTGGTTCCGGCCGGAAACTACTGCGGCATTTTGCCCGCCGCAAGTTCCTTGTCCCACTCGTCCATCAGCGGCCAGTCGATGGCGCAGGTGCCGAAGTCGGCCATGTGCAGATAGCCTTCCAGCCGCGAAATAGCCCGATCCAGCAAGGCATTGTCCTTGCGGAAGATCGGTCCGTGGCTGGGCAGCAGCCACTCAACGTCGCTGGAACGAATGCGCCGCAGCGACTTGATGAAGGCCTGGATATCGCTGCCGTGATGCGCGTCGATCGCTCCCACGCAGCCATCGCGATAGATGTTGTCTGCGCTGAACAACAGATTGCCCATCCGGAATGAAAGCTGACTGTCGGTGTGACCCGGCGTATGCCAGACCTCCAGTTCGAGGTTGCCCAGGTGCAGGCGGTCGCCTTCGTCGATGAGCTGGTCGAACTTCACGGTCGGCATATCCAGGTGAATGCCCTGGGCATCGATCTCGGCAAAGGTCTTGATTTTGTCGCCTTTTTCCAGCGCCTCGGCCGCCAACTTGTGGCCGACCACTTTCGATTTCACCAGGCCGGCGATCTTGGCCAGTCCCTGCACGTGATCCACGTCGGCGTGAGTGCCGATCAGCATCTTGCAATGGGAGAGCGGAAAATCCAACTGGCGGATCAAATCCACGATCTCATCGACCGTTTCGTCGAAGCCGATGTCAATCAGCAGCCAGTCGGCGCCGTCGAAGACCAGGTAGACGTTGCAGCCGATGCGCTGACCTGCCTGATAGTTCATCTCGATGACGTGAGGAAAAACCGGTTTCCGTTGGAGCATGGCTAGTTCTTTCGCGTGGCGAGCTCCGCTGCGCGGCGCGTCTGGGGCGTCGCGGGAGATCCGTCAGATTTCCTGGTTCCTAAGGGTCGGCGCGGCGCTAGCAGTCCATGGTGCGTCGCCGCGTGCCGTGAAAGCATCGAATTCTAGAATCCCGCGTCCGGACCGACAACCACCTGACGTGAAGGCATCGCCGCGTGGCGGTCTATTCAAGGCGGTGGGCAGAGCCTTCGGCCGCGACGATGGCCGCCAATCCCTCGCGAAATGAGGGATAGCCCGGTCGCACGCGAAGCTCCTCGATGAGCCGCGCATTTTTGATGCGTTTGCTCGATTCGGCCCGAGCTGACGCCGAAGATTCGGCTGTCGGGGCCAGGAATCGCGGCCGCGGCGCTTCCAGCAGCCGCGCGAGTTCTTCGTAATACGCGCGCCGCTCGACCGGATGCCCGTCGCTGACAACGTACGTTCGCGGCGGCTGGGCGTGCCGCTCGGCCGCCAGCACGACGTCGGCCGCATCGTCCACGTGGATCAGATTCAGATAGCCGTGCTCGGCCACGCCGATCGGTTCTCCCCGCCGAATGGCCGCCCCATTCGGAATGCGTTCCGGCCCGTACAAGCCGGCCATGCGCAGCACGACGGCCCGCCGGCCCAGGGGATGCGTCGCCAGAACCTGCTCGGCTGCCAGGCACGCTTGCCCTGCTTCGCGCAGCGGCTCGCACGGCGAGAGCTCGTCGACCCACTCATCGTGCGACTGACCGTACACGCCCGTCGAGCTGACATACAGAAGCGTGCCGGTCGCTTTTGGCAGTGCGTCGAGCGCAGCCTTCAGCCCATCGACGTACAGCACGTGTCGTGAACCACGGGCCGCGCGATCGTAGCCAATCGAGTAGAGCACGCTGTCGGCGACGGGTAGCTTCGCGAGGCTTTCGGGGCGCAGCACGTCGGCCACGATCGGAAAAAGGCCTGCCTGCTCGAATTCGCGAGCCTTGGCGTCCGAGCGAGTAACGACGTACACCGTCTGCCCGGCGTCGCGCCACCGCTTGGCGACGCGCTTGCCGAGGTACCCGCAACCGAAGATCAATTTGGACATGAGTGCCCCGCTCTGCTGCCCGTCCGTCTCAATCATCCAAGCCGCGCGAGGCGCTGTCGGCGCCGCTGGCGCCGGCACGGCGCGATTCAAGATAGGCGGTCAACATGATCTGCGCCGCCAGTTTGTCGAGGCGCTCCTTGCGCTTCTTCTTGGTCAGTTGTGCGTCGGCCAGAAACTGCTCCGCTTCGTACGTCGTGAATCGTTCGTCGAACAGTTCCACGGGGACGCCGGTCGCCTCGGCGAGCCAAACTGCGAACTGGCGTGCCTCGCCGCTTTTCTGGCTCTCGCGCCCGTCAAGGTGCACCGGTAATCCGACCACGAACCGCGCGACGCGTTCCTCCTCGACCAATTGCCGAAAGCGGCGGCGATCGGCCGCCTCGTCGCGACGCGTATAGTTCTCGTGCGGACTGGCAAACGATTGCGCGGGATCGCTAATGGCAATGCCGATGCGGCGCGTGCCATAGTCGATTCCCACGATTCTGCCGGGCAAGGAATTCACGTCTCTATCCTACGCGCAATGCTCCGTCTGGCGTAGTAGTGCTCGCGACAGCGGCCTTCGCCGCCGGGCAGCTCACGGGCCACGGCCGATTGGATGCCGCTCGGCGGGCGAAACGAAACAGCCGTGCTGCAAGAATCGCAGCGTACAGTGCTGCACCGTGTCGTCGTCCATCATCAACGTGTGCAGCGCCGGCAAGACGACAAAGTCGGCGGCGCCCGGCAGCCGCGTGGACTCGACACTCACCACCATGTCGTTGTCGGCGCCCAGCCAGGGATTGTAGCCGTTCTCGGTGCCTCGGCCGCCCGCGATGATCCCGAACTCGAAGTTGGGCGTCGCCAGTCGAGCTTCCAGTTCCGCCCAATTGACGGCCAACTGCGATGCCGAACCGCCTGCCACCGCGTGAAATGCCCCCACGTCGGCAAATGCCTCGGCCATCTTCGCGCCGCGATTCGGCGGACCAAGCATCACCATCCGCCTGATCCGCGGGTCCGGTTTCAAAGCAACATCCGGCTGGGTGTGATCGGCCAGGTAGTGTCGCACCACCAGGTTGCCCAGGCTGTGGCAGACGAAGTTGATCTCGCTGATCCCGTCCAGACCGTCGATCACCTTGGCCAGCGAGCGGGCATGATCGGCGACGGTGCCCCGGGTGCTCGGGTAGCTGACGTTGAACACCGTGTAGTGGCCTTCGTCGCGGAGAAATCGGGCCATGTCGCTCATCGAGCCCGCATTGCGAAACAATCCGTGCAGCACGACCACCGCCGGACCGCTCATCCGCGGCAATTGCCGCTGTTGCTTGATTTGCTGCAATTTCGCGCAGCACTCCTCGAAACTTCCCCACGCATAACGCAGATTCGAGCCGCTCAGCAGTCGGCAATGACCGGTTAGCGCGTTGCGCTGGATGTGCCAGTCGTGAAAGAACAGCTCGTCGGCCCAAAACTGCTTGCCGCCCAGTGTGGGCGCAACTGCGTTGAAATTCCCGGTCGAAGGCTTTTCGGGCATGTCATCGGCCCTGGCGCGCCAAGACACGAGCAACTGGCTCATGCCTGCGATGCACGCGGCTGAAAATCGGCGTCGATCCATCGACACGTTCCAAAGCTAAAGATACTCGCGCCAGCCTCGCTCTTCCAGCAACGTCACAAGCTGGCGAATCGACTCTTCATCGTGTTTGTTGGCCACCAGCGTGGCGTCGGGCGTGTGCACCACGATCAAGTCCGACACGCCCAGCGTGACCACCAGGTGGTCGTCTGGGGTGCGCACGATCGTACCCGTGGTGTGCAGCCCCAGGTGTCGTCCGGCCAGCGTGTTGCCGTCGGCGTCTGCGCCTTGCAGGCGGGCGATGGCCTGCCAACTGCCCACGTCGTCCCACGCAAATGGCGCTTCGACCACCAGCACGTTGCGCGAATGCTCCATGACGGCATAGTCGATCGAAATGCCGCGGACCGCCTCGAACTCGCGAACAAACACCTGCTCACAATTCTTATTCGTCCAGGCATCGGCAATCTTGCGCAAGTGCGCCATCATCTCGCCCTGCCGCGCTTCGAGCTCGGCCACGATCGTCGCGGCCTTCCACACGAAAATACCAGAGTTCCAATAGAAGGTACCGGCCGCCAGGTACTCGCGGGCCACCTCGGCCTTGGGCTTTTCGCGGAAACGTTGCACTTGATACACGGCCGCAGCGCCCAGCGCCGCTGGCCGCGCATCGGCCGCCCGCTCCGCGCCGCGCTCAATGTAGCCAAACGACTCGGCCGGGTAAGTTGGCCGGATGCCAAACGTAATCAGTCGCTCGGGCGACTGCTCGACCAGGTGCGCCGCGAGTCGGATCGCGTGCTGAAAGGCCGCATCCGGCGCAATTACATGGTCCGAAGGCATGACCGCCATCACGCCTTGCGGATCGTCGCGCAGGATCAAAAGTGCCGCCAAGCCAATGCAAGGGGCCGTGTCGCGCCGGCACGGCTCGCCGACCAACGCCGCAACGGGCAGTTGCGGAAGCTGCGCGCGAATCTCCGCAATCAACTGGCGATTCGTCACCACCAGCGTACGTTCGGACGGCACGAGAGATCCGAGCCGATCGACCGTGCTTTGGATCATCGAGCGCTCGCCCACCAATCGCAATAACTGCTTCGGCCGCGCGCCGCGACTTTCCGGCCAGAAGCGCGTGCCGGATCCACCGGCCATGATCACAGCGTGAAGCATCGTTGCCTACCGGGATAGCGCACTTGTATCGCTGCTAGCACTCCGACGGCGCAGCATGCGCCAAGCTAACAGAAATAGCGGGGTTGCGTCACGACCATTCCCGGCCGGACCTGAGCGGCCACTTCTTCGGCGTTTTGGGCGAACACTGGGCTGATCTCCACGGCCACGCCGGGGACCACCTCCACACCGGCCGCCTGGAGCCAGCCGCGGTGCAAGGCGATCATCTGTTGCTGGACCGTTTCCGGCGTGTCGCGCGCTTCGCCCGATGCGTTCTTCACGGGCGCAAACGCCCGCGCTTCGTCCACCTCGACCACGATCGCCT
>JBBDYK010000164.1:0-5707 GCA_040901665.1 Pirellulales bacterium
GAGGTTTGCGGCCTATTCGCTTGCTTGCGGACGCTAGAATGCCGGCCGGATGCGCGAAAAAAAACCGGCTATCTGGCCGCCCTCGGGCTAAGCCAGATCGCCGGTTGCATTCCACGACTGCGAGCAGGTTGCTCGCAAACGCAGTCTTATTCAGGCTTCTTGTAGTTCAACTTGAAGCTGCACTGGTACATGTCGAAGATGGTGACGAAGGCCGTGCCGGAGTTGTCCTCGACGTCCTTCACTTCGATCGCGATGGGCTGCGTGCCCGGGCCGACGCCCTCGCCGATCTGCAGATCCAAAAGCGGCTTCTCGTCGGTGCCATAGGCATACAAGTGCCAGACGTCGTCATCCGTGTGACGGGCAGCCAAGGTCAAGTAGCTGACCTTCTGCTCTTGGCCGTCCTGACCGGCAAACGTGATCGTGCGCAGCTTGGCGTCGTCGATCGGCTTGTCGTCGATCACCGGCGCAAAGCCCTTGGACATGAACAGGTGTCCCAGCGGCGCGCCCGGATCCTTGTTGACGTCTTCATTCTCGGGCGTGATGTCCTTCTGCGGCACGATGATCAAGCCAACCGGCTCGCCTACGTCCATGAACACGCCACACGACTTTTCCAGGTCGGGGTCGATCTTGACTTGCGGTTTTTCGATGGCGTCGGCCGATTCGCACAACGCCTGAGCAAAAGCTTGCGCGATTTGCGGATCGAGGATCTCGAGATCCATGGCCGGCGCCGACACCGAACCCATGGCGCACGCCACGAGGGCGCCGAAGCCCAACACATACTTCTTCATACGAATTCTCCGTCTCAGGGGACCTTTGAACGAATTGGCGCGCTACGGATTTCCGCCGGCAACACGCCGGGCTAGGGCGACCAACCTGGTGGACTGCTTATCAGAATACTCCTGCCACGGGCCGCCGCAAGTAGATTGCAGCGCACCGCTACGATTTCGCACCCCCGGGGGCCTGGGAATGGCCGCTGGCGTGGCAATCGGGCCGGCGGGCGCTGGTCCAGCCTGACATCTACCCATAAAATAGTAGCGAAGTTTCACCGGCGCACGCCCCCGACGCACCCCCTATTCGCTGCCGAGCTGCGAATCTTGGCCACGACCCTGAAGAGAGAGCACATGACCGCACCGCCAGTTCCGAGCCCGTCGTCCGTGCCGTATCACAAACCGGCCAGCGCGAGCGCATGGGCGATCGCCGGGGTTGCGAGCGTCGGCTTGTTGGCCATCGGGGGCTGCGGCCCTCAGGCCTCGATCGACAGCCGCGCGAACGCGGCCGCTAGCACCATCGACAGTCAGGAGTCCACATTCATGCCCAAGATCAACAAATCGGACGAGGAGTGGCAGGCCCAGCTAACGCCCGAACAATTCGAGGTGACCCGCCGCCAGGGCACCGAGGCCGCCTTTAGCGGCGAGTTCTGGAACCACAAGGAGCCGGGCGACTATAAGTGCGTCTGTTGTGGAGCGCCGCTGTTTACTTCGGACACGAAGTACGATTCCGGCTGCGGCTGGCCCAGCTTCCATGCCGCCGGTACGCCCGACAACCTGCAGACGCTGGAAGACCGCAAGTACGGCATGTTGCGCACCGAGGTCCGCTGCAAGAATTGCGGCGCCCACCTGGGCCACCTGTTCGACGACGGCCCCCAACCCACCGGCCAACGCTACTGCATGAACTCGGCCTCGCTAGCCTTCGAGAAGAAGGACGACGAGGCGAAGCCGAAGGAGTGAGACGGCGGATTGAGCAAATTCAAGGCCATTGAACGTTGCATCACGTCCGGGGTCAATCATGGGCGTCTACATACATTACCGCACGATCGATCCGCTGGATGCCACACGTGCGGCAGCAATAAGAGCAGCGGCACGGAAATTCGACAGCGGTCTCAGTTGGCTCTATTGCGACTCAGTTTGTTTCGATGATTACCCGAGCGATAACCGGCTGACGGGCAGCAGCAAACTGAATCTTCAACCACATCCGGACGATCGCGCCGCGGCGACCGCAAGCGGACTTCCCGATGGGAATGTCAGGAATCTTTTCGAAGCGCTGTGCGAAATCTCCCGAGTGCATCTAGTCGATTGGGAAGTCAGCCACGAGTTTAGTTCGGAGCCGCTCGGCTTCATCCTAGGCGGCGTAATTGATGATGATTTGATTCTCGCGGCCGATGGATTCGAAGAAGCCAGCGCCTACCTGGCTGAGGACTTCGAATCCGACTTTTCTGCGTTCGACGCGTCATTCGATCCAGATGAACAATTCGATGACGAGGATGACAATTGAGGAACAATCAACGTATTTGGCCCGGTGCCATGTTCCCACGCGGCGCCGCCGTGGGTGAGCATGCCGAACATCACATCAGCCGCAGCAGCATGCTCACACACGCATGAGCATGTCACCCGGCGGAAGCGCGCGTGGAACGGGCAACGAATCGATCCGTGCCACTGGTGGCGCATAGCCACCAGTGCTCGACCCAGCCGAGACACGGCGAACGCACGGGTGGACTGCGCCACCCGTGGCACTCTTGCACACTTCGCCGTCTACCCGCGCGGTCGTCCGCCGTCGAGCGGCGCGGCGCCGGCGTGCTCCGCGTCACCGTTGGCCTCGGCCGGCTTTGCCGTTGGCGACGCGCCTTCGGTGCCCAGCTTGATCAGGGCTTCGGGCAATTCGACGCCGCCGATGTCCTTCAGCACGTTCATCATCGGCGGCAGCGAGCCGGCGATGTTTTGCAGGAAGCTGGCGGTGCTGCTCTTGCCGTTCTGGCCGCCGTTCTCCCACACGATCACCTTGTCGAACTTGATGTTCGAGATCGCCTTGGCCGACGCTTCCGCCAGGTTGTCCAAGTGCTCCAGCATCAGCAACTGAAATGCTTCCTTGGCGCCGCCGCACGCTTCGATGATGGTCTTGAGACCTTCGCCCTTCTTGGCCAGGATCTCGTACTGGCCGCGCGCCTCGGCGTCGAGCTTGGCGAAGATGGCCGAGGCCTGGCCTTCGGCCTCGATGCGGCGCTTCTCGGCTTCGGCCTCGGCTTCGACGATGGTCCGCGCCTTTTGCGCTTTGGCGGGGGCTTCCAGCTCGGCCCGCTGCTCGGCTTCGCGGCGCTCGGCCTCGGCCAGGGCTGCTTTGGCCATGGCGCGGTTTTGCGCTTCGAGCACCGCGGCTTCGGCTTCCCGTTTGCGCCGTTCGCCGATTTCGAAGGCGTCGGCCCGCTTGATCTGCAACTGGGCTTGCGACGCGGCGACCAGCGCTTGCGCCTCGTTCTCGCCCTGGATCGCCATGGCGTCGGCGTCGGCCAGCGCCACGCGCATCTTCTGCTCGGCGGCCTTGATGTTGGCGTCCCGCTCGAAGCCGGCGGTCTGTTCGCCGATCTTCTGTTCCTTGTCCAACTCGGCCAGCCGCACCGCTTGCTCGCGCTGCGCTTCGCGCGTGCCGATGTCACGGTTCTTGTGCGCGTTGGCCACCTGGATCGACCGGTCGCGCTCCGCTTCGGCCACGCGCGTCTCACCCATCCGCTCTTGCTCGGCCACGTCGCCGCGGGCTTGTTGAATGGCCTGGCTGGCGGCCTTCTGGCCGATGGCGTCGATATAGCCCGATTCGTCCGTGATGTCGGTGATGTTGACGTTGATCAGCACCAGGCCGATTTTCTTCAGCTCCGGCTCGAGCGATCGCTGCACGTGCTCCAAGAACGTCTCGCGGTCGCGGTTGATGTCTTCGATGCGCATCGAGGCGATCACTTGGCGCATCTGGCCGAAGATGATTTCCTCGGCCTGCTTGCGGACGGCGCTGCCATCCAGTCCCAGCAAGCGGATGGCCGCGTTCTGCATGATCTCGGGAATGGTGCCGATGGCCACGGTGAATACGCTGGGCACGTTCACGCGAATGTTTTCGATCGACAGCGCGCCGCGCAGCGGAATCTCGATCTGAATCGGCTCCAGGCTCAAGTAGCTATAGTCCTGGAACAGCGGCCAGACGAACTTCGCGCCGCCGTGGACGCAGCGAGACGTGTTGCCGCTGCCCACGCGACCATAAATCACCAGCACGCGATTGCTGGGGCAACGCTTATAGCGCGAGGTCAACAGCCGCAGGATGCTGACCAGCACGAGAGCCAGCACGACCAGCGTGGCGGCCCACCAAATCAGTCCCGGGTTCTCTTGGAAAATGTCAAGCATCGGATTTACTCGCGGTTTCGTGGATCGGTTCAACTTCGACGCAACCGGGACCCAACACGGCAACCACTAATATGCGCGTGCCGGTCGGCAGCTTCTCGCCGCCCGTCTCGGCCTCGTACTCCAACATCCGGTTTTGCACCGGCACGTTTACTTTACCTTTGCCGGTATGGTGCGCGGGAATCGACAGGTAGACCGTGCCTTCCTCGCCCACGCTGTGAGCGATTCGTTCGGTGCCGTCGGCCGTCAGCTTGAACAGCCCGCGCATCAGGAAATACACGCCATACATCGCGGCCAGTCCGCAGCCGGTGCCAATCACCAGCGGCAGCGGCTGCTCGAATCCAGAGGCCGTGGCGGCCTTGCCCGTCAGGCCAAAGAACGTCAGGCCGATCATCACCGTGCGAAAACTGAGCACGCCGAACAGCCACGTCGATCCATGATGGTGGCCATCGCCCGCAGCCTCGTCTTCACCCGAGGCCGCCACGTGGTCCGGCGTATCTTCGGCGCCCTCGTCGGCGTCTTCGCCACCGAAACCCAGTAGAAACTGAGCGATCAGCACCGTGCCGCCAAAGATCGCACACGCCAGGAATAAATAGTCCATCGTCGGGACCCTCGATCAATTAAGTCCCGGGTTGCCAATGGGCCAGGGGCGCCCAACGGAAGCCCCGGACGATTCGGGCAGGCGGCCTGCTGCGGCCAGCCCTTTTGTCTGCTCAGAACCAACAAGAACCACCGACTACCTACCCAAGGAAACGCCGGCGCGGTCGACTCGACGCGCGCGAAGCGTTCGGGTGGGGAAGAATCTCCGCAATCTTCGGGCGCAAAACGAATGGTGTCAAACAAACCAGCCGCACAAGCCGCACCAGCCACCCAGCACAAAGTCAGCGGCAACAGGCATTTAGCGAATGTGCCGACCAGCGCGGCGCGGATTAACTGCTCGCGCTGCGGTAGCTGCCCATCGCCCGCTGAAAGACCCGCCGCGAGGCCCACAGCGAAGCCATCGCCGCCACCACGCCGAACGCCGCCAGCGGCCAGTTCTGTGCGGCCAGCGGCTGCGCCATCAATCGCGCCGGCACGTTCACCACCACCAGCAGCGGAATGATGAACGTGAAGAACCACCGCAACGGCCCGCCAATCTCGCCGCGATAGATCTCCATCGGATAGCGCGAGAAATTGGTGATGTAGAACCAGAACTCGTAGAGCGTCTGATTGCGGCCCAGCCACACGCTGGTGGCCGCCAGCGCAATCATCAGGCTGTAGAGAATGGCCACGCCGCACGCGCAGTACAGCGGATACAACAGCACCTGCACCGGCGTGGGCCAATAGCCCAACTTCGCCAGCGAAACGCCCAACAACAGCAGCCCGAAGATAAAGTTAGCCAACGACGACCAACTGATTTTTTGCAGCGAGATCAAGAACTGCGTGTCGATCGGCTTCAGCAGCGCGAAATCGAGATTGCCCGTGCGAATCAACTCGCTGAACTCCTCGCAGTTGGGCATGAAGAACGCCTGCACGATGCTGTTGATGAACAACGTCGTGGCCAGGAACACCAG
>JBBDYK010000165.1:0-5707 GCA_040901665.1 Pirellulales bacterium
AAAGCGGCGCACTCGAGGGGGGCTCCTTCGTTACGCTTTCCTGTTGCCTGGCCGGCTCCGCTGCCCCACCGGCAGGCTTATCGTCGGCCGGCTTGTCTTCGGCGGGTTGCGCCGCGGTCTCGGCGGCCGCGGGTGCGGCGCTGGGTTCGGCTGCCACCTCGCTTGCCGGTAGCGCCATGGGCAGTTCGCTCGGCTCTCGAGCTGACTCGTCCTCTAGGAACGCTTGCCCCAGCGCTAGCTCCTGCTCGCTGGGATTGCGCGCAAGCGCCAGCCGATACAGCGCCGCGATGCGTCCCGGCGCATCGCCCGCTTGCTGCTGGGCCAGCTCGGCCAGTGCCCGCACCTGGTCGCCCAGGAACGGGCTGTTCATCAGGTACAGCGCCTGCTGCGGCACCGTGGTTCGAAAGCGCTGCGGGCTGTGTGTATCGGGACTGGCGAAATCGAACGTGCGAAACAGATTCGGCAGGTTCTGCCGATCGATCGAGCCATATAGCGTGCGCCGCCGCGGCCAGGGCGTAGCGGTCAGCGTCACGGCGGGCCCGCCCAGCGCATCGTCCAACTGTCCCGAAACGGCCAACAGCGCGTCTCGCAGCCCTTCAAAATCCAGTCGCTTGCGATTCATTCGCCACAACAGCTTGTTCTCGGGATCGATAGCGCGGCACTCCGGCCGGTCGAAGCTGGCTTGCTGATACGTGGCCGAGCGCAGGATGACTCGCGCCAAATGCTTCAGCGACCAGCCGTCGTTCACCAGCGACGCGGCCAGATGATCGAGCAGCGCCGGATGCGTCGGCGGCGCGCTGCGCACGCCGAAATCGCTGGGAGTCTCCACCAACGGTTTGTCGAAATATTGCAGCCACAGGCGATTGACGATCACTCGCGGCGTGAGCGGATTGTGGCGACTGGCAATCGCCTGGGCCAACTCCAGCCGCCCCGAGCCATCCGCAAACGGCTGCCGGCTCTCGCCCGACAACAGCTTCAGGAACTGCCGCGGCACTTCTGGTCCAGGGTTGCCCGAGTTGCCGCGCACGAACACGTGTGGGTTCACCGGCTGCTCGGCGTCGGCCAGCGTCATATACTCGGCGGGTTCCGCCGGCTCGATCGAGCTGGCCAGTACGCCGTACAGCGAATAGTAGTCCTCGGTCGGAATCGGATCGTATTTGTGATCGTGACAGCGGGCGCAGGTGACGGTCAGTCCCATGGTGCCGCGCGTGAGCACGTCGATGCGATCGTCGATGATGTCGTGCTGATTGTTGAGAAAGCGTCGCCCGACCGTCAGAAAGCCCATTGCCGCCAGCCGGCTCTTGTCGTCGCCCGGTAAGCAATCGGCCGCGATCTGTTCCACCAGAAACTGGTCGTACGGCATGTCGCGATTGAATGCCTGCACCACCCAGTCGCGATAGCGATAGGCGTTCGGATAATTGCGGTCGGCCGTGAACACATAGCCCTTGGTGTCGGCGTACCGCGCCACGTCCAGCCAGTGCCGCGCCCAGCGTTCGCCGTAGTGGGGTGAAGCCAACAGCCGCTCGATCACGCGATCGAACGCCCGCGGATTGGGATCGTTGGCGAACGCTTCGACCTCTTCCGCCGTGGGAGGCAGTCCCAACAGGTCGTAGCTGGCGCGGCGAATCAGCGTGCGGCGATCGGCCGGTGGCGAAGGCGCGAGTCCCTGTCCCTCCAACTGCGCCAGCACGAACACATCCAGCGGCGTCTGCGGCCAGTCCGCTTGCTTCACGGCCGGCTGCGGCGGCGCTTCGAGCGGTTGAAACGCCCAGTGCGATTTCCAGGCGTCCGGCGCGCCCTCGCCCGTGGCAATCACCGCGTCACTCGGCCACGGCGCGCCGCGTGAAATCCAGTCGGCCAACGGCGCGATCGCGTCGTCGGCCAATTTGCCGTCGGGCGGCATTTTCAGTTCGTCGTCCACGTGGCGAACGGCCTTGACCAGCAGGCTGGCGCCGGCGTCGCCGGGCACTACGGCCGGCCCGCTGAATCCGCCCGAAAGCATCCCCTCGCGCGAGTCGAGCCTAAAGTCGCCCTCGGCCTTGGCCGCGTGACACTCGAGACAACGATCGACCAGCAGCGGCCGCACGTGCTTCTCGAACAGTTCGATCGCCGCGGCGCTATCCACCGGCATGTTGTCCGCCGGCTCGGCGGCCGTCGCGATTCCTGTGCCAACTAGCAACACTGCCGCCATCGAAGCGAGCGCACTCGTCGCTCGAACTGTCCAGCGGGAGATCGACAAAAACATGGCGGGCAATTCGACGGAGGCAGCGGGCGGGTTGCGTCGCAGGCGGGATGGAGCGGCCGGCTCGGGTCTGGCAATGCTCATGGACGCCGGCCGCTCGACTCCGATTATACCTGGCGATCTGGCCTCCGCCCAGCCGATTCACAAGGCGGAGCAATCATCTTGCCCCGTCAGGGCTGGGTGCCATGCGCTGGCCGTGGCCTGCAAACGCCCGTGGCCGGCAACCCCACGTGAGTTACACTAGATTCGAGAGAAACACATCACGCCATTGCGCTTCGATGACGACGAACTCGGCAATACTGACGGCGGTCGCCTCGCATCGCCAGGCGGGCAATCTGAACGAGGCCGAACGACTCTGTCGCGCGATCCTGGCTGGCGATGCGCTGCACGCCGGCGCCCACTATCAACTGGGCTGCGTCTTGAAGGACCAACGCCGCTTTGCCGAGGCGCTGACCTCTTTTCACCAGGCCGCGTCGATCGAGCCAGGTCTGGCCGAGGCCTACTTTGAAGCGGCAACGATCTATCACGGCGCTGCCCGCGCGCGGGTCGATCCGCTGGCACGCCGGCGCGATAGTGACGCCGCGGAAGCGGCATATCGCGCCGCCATCGCGGCCCGGCCCGACTACGTCGAAGCGTACAACAACTTGGGCGCCGTCTACCGCAGTGCAGGCAAGTTGGCCGAAGCGATCCAGTGCTACCAGCGCGTGCTCGCACTGCGCCCCGACTTCGTCGAAACGCGCAGCAACCTGGGCATCGCCTATAGGATGCAAGGCCGCCTGGCCGAGGCACTGGCTTGCTACGACGACACCTTGCGGCTCTCGCCCGACTATGCGCAAGCGCACTTGAATCGAGCGCTGGCATGGCTCTCGATGGGGCGCTTTGCCGAGGGCTGGGCCGAGTACGAATGGCGCTGGAAATGCGCCGACTTCCAGCCGCCTCCACACACGTTGCCAATTTGGGACGGCGGCCCGCTGGTGGATCGCACGCTCTTGATACACGCGGAGCAGGGCTTTGGCGACACGCTGCAATTCGTACGGTACGTGCCGCTCGTCGCTGCACGCGGCGGCCGCGTCGTCTGCGAGGTGCAACTTCCGTTGGCATCGCTTTTGAAGCAGTCGGGCATTCCGGGCGTCGTGGCCCAGGGCGAAGCATTGCCGCCGTGCGATGTGCGTATTCCGCTGTTGAGCCTACCGCGGATCTTCGGCACCACTTGCGAAACCATCCCGCGCGACGTGCCCTACCTGACGGCAGACCCCGGCCGAGTCGACCAGTGGCGACAGGCGTTGGGCGACGAAGATGCCTTTCGAGTGGCCATCGCCTGGCAAGGCCGACCCAGCTATCGCGACGATCGTTGCCGCTCGTTTCATCTAACCGAGTTCGAGCCGCTGTCCACACTGCCCGGCGTGCGGTTGGTCAGCGTGCAAAAGGATCAAGGTGCCCAGCAAATCGCGCAGGTGGCGGGCCGCTGGCCTCTGGTCGATGTGAGCCCACGACTGCACGACTTTCACGACACTGCGGCGGCGATCAGGAACGTCGACCTGGTGATCACCTGCGACAGCGCGGTGGCACACCTGGCCGGCGCGTTGGGCGTGCCAACCTGGGTGGCTTTGCCCTTCGCGGCGGACTGGCGTTGGCTCAGCGATCGCGACGACAGCCCTTGGTATCCCAGCGTCCGGCTGTTTCGGCAAGCGACGATGGATGATTGGTCGGAGGTTTTCCACCGCATGGCCCAAGAATTAGCTGCGCTGGTCGCCAGCAGCCGCGAACAACCGAAATCGAGCGCGCGGAGACCGGCATGACAACAATTTCCGTAGCCCTTAATAGCGCGCTCGAGCGTCACCGGTCGGGAGACCTGGAAGAGGCAGCTCGTCTGTATCGCGAGATCCTGGCGAGCAACGCGCGTCAGCCCGACGCCTGGCATCTGTTGGGCCTGATCGACTATGCGCGCGGCAATTACGCGCCAGCTATCGAGCACATCCGGCGTGCGATCCTGCTGGACGGCGCGCAAGCCAGCTTCCACAACCATTTGGGTGAAGCCCTGCTGGCTGCCGGATTCTTGCCCGAGGCCGAAGCCAGTTGCCGCCGCGGTTTGGCGCTCGAGGCCGATTTTGCCATTGGGCACAACACGCTGGGCACCGTGCTTGCCGCCCGCGGAGCGCTCGACGAAGCGATCGCCAGCTATCGCCGGGCGATCGCGCTGGCGCCACAGTTTGCCCAAGCGCACTACAACCTGGGCCTGGGCCTGGAGGCGCAAGAAGCATTTGCCGAGGCCGAATCGAGCTATCGCCATGCGCTGGCCGCAAAGGCCAACTATTCGCTGGCCCTGCACGCGTTGGGCCGGCTGTTGCAACGGCAGCGACGATTCGAGGATGCCGTCGCGTGTTATCGCCAGTTGCTGACGCTCGCGCCGAACGACGCGGCCACGCTCTGCAATCTGGCCAGCGCGCTGAAGGATCAAGATCGTTTCGACGAGGCTCTGCAAAACTACGACCGCGCTTTGGCGATCGAACCACAACTGGCCGAAGCCCACTTCAACCAGGCAGTCATCCATCAAGCGCGACAACAGCACACCGCAGCGGAAGCAGCCTATCGCCGCGCCATCCTCGCCCGGCCCAGGTATCCTGAAGCCTTGAGCAACCTCGGCACGATTTGCAAGCTGCAAGGCCGGCTCGGCGAGGCGATGGAATGCTATGAGCGGGCGCTGGCTGTCGACGATACGCTGGCAGAGCCCCATCGTAACCGCGCGCTGTTGCGGCTGCTGACGGGCAACTTTGCCGACGGTTGGCGCGAATACGAATGGCGCCGCCGCGTGCCCGGCTTGCCGCGCACCTCGTTTTCGCAGCCGCAATGGCAAGGTCAGCCGATGCCCGGCCAGACGTTGCTGTTGGTGGCCGAGCAGGGATTGGGCGACACGCTCCAATTCGTCCGCTATGCGGCGCTCGCTAAAAAACAGAACGCGGCCCGCGTGCTGCTGCACGCCCCGCAGCGACTGCACGGATTGCTGTCCTCGGTCGCCGGCGTGGACCAGTTTCTCTCCGGCGACGTCACGCAGCCTTTCGATGCCTACTTGCCGTTGTTGAGCGCGCCGGCGGTATTCGGCACCACGCTCGAAACCGTTCCGGCGGACGTTCCCTATCTCGTTGCTGATGCAGAACGTGTGGCGCATTGGCAGCGAGAGCTGGCGAGCAACGCGGGTTTCAAAGTCGCGATTGCCTGGCAAGGCAACCCGGCCTACGAGGACGATGCGCGGCGGAGCGTGCCGTTGGCCGCGTTCGCTCCCTTGGCGGATCTTCCGGACGTACGTCTGTTCAGCCTGCAAAAACAGCACGGGCTCGAGCAATTGGCGGCGTTGGCCGGTCGGCTGAGGATCGTCGACCTCGGGCCACGGCTGGACGAGGGGGGCGACGCATTTGTCGATACAGCCGCCGTGATGAAGAATATGGATCTGGTTGTCACGTCCGATAC
>JBBDYK010000166.1:0-5697 GCA_040901665.1 Pirellulales bacterium
TCGTCCGTGCGGGCGCCCTTGCCGCTGGGCGTGTTCATGATCAGTTGAATCGCGCCATCCAACAGATAATCCAGCAAATTGGGCTGGCCTTCCATCAACTTGTTGACGTGCTGCACCTCGATGCCGGCCGCCTCCAGTCGGCGGGCCGTGCCCTCGGTGGCCATCAACTTATAGCCCATTTCTGCCAGCCGCGCCGCCAGACCAACCATGTGCTCCTTGGCCGGTTGGGCGACGCTGATGAAGATGGTGCCGCTGGTCGGCAATACGGTGCCGGCGGCCAGTTGGCTCTTGGCAAACGCGATCGAAAATCGCTCGCTGGTGCCCATCACTTCGCCGGTCGAGCGCATCTCGGGCCCCAGCACGATGTCGACGCCGACGAACTTGCGGAACGGGAACACGCTTTCCTTGATCGACACGTGGCTGGGAATCGGCTCGCCCTCGAGACCCAACTCGGGCAGCGTCATGCCGGCCATCACCTTGGCGGCGATCTTGGCCACCGGCACGCCCGTGGCCTTGGAAACGAACGGCACGGTGCGGCTGGCGCGTGGGTTCACTTCCAGCACGTACAGGTTCTGCCGGCCGTCTTCCTTCTTGATGGCGAACTGGATGTTCATCAGTCCCACCACGCGCAAGCGGCGGGCCAGCGCGTGCGTGGCCTGGCGAATCTCTGCCAGGATGGGCCCTTGCAAGCTATACGCCGGAATGACGCAGGCCGAATCGCCCGAGTGCACGCCGGCCTCTTCGATGTGCTCCATGATGCCAACCACGACCACGTTGTGCCCGTCGCTGACGGCGTCGACGTCCACCTCGATGGCATCCTCCAGAAAGCGATCGATCAAGACCGGTTGCCCCTGGGCCACGATGAAGGCTTCGGCCACGAAGCGTTCTAGCTGCGCCTGGTCGTAGCAGATTTCCATGGCCCGGCCGCCCAGCACGAAGCTGGGACGCACCAGTGCCGGAAAGCCGACCTTGGCCGCCTCGGTGCGCGCCTGCGCCATGGTGCGGGCGATGCCGTTGGCCGGCTGCTTCAGATCGAGCCGCTTGAGCAACTGTTGAAACTTCTCGCGGTCTTCGGCGTCTTCGATCGTGTCGACGCTGGTGCCGATGATCGGCACGCCGGCGCTCGACAGCGCGCGGGCCAGGTTCAGCGGCGTCTGCCCGCCAAATTGCACGATCACCCCGTCCGGCTGCATGCGATCGCAAATGTTCAGCACGTCCTCGGTCGTCAGCGGCTCGAAGAACAACAAGTCGCTGGTGTCGTAGTCCGTGCTGACCGTTTCAGGGTTGGAGTTGACCATGATCGACTGGATGCCCATCTCGCGCAGGGCGAAGCTGGCATGGCAGCAGCAATAGTCGAACTCGATGCCCTGGCCGATGCGGTTGGGCCCGCCGCCGAGGATCATGATCCGCTTCTGTCCGGCGGGCTTGGGCGGCGTCTCGTCCTCGTCCTCGTAGGTCGAGTAGTAATACGGCGTGTAGGCCTCGAACTCGGCCGCACAAGTATCGACCGACTTGAACGTGGCCACGATACCGCGCGCCTTGCGCTGCTGGCGAATGTCGATTTCGTTCGAGCTCCAGATGGTGGCCAACTGGCGGTCGGAAAAGCCGTACTGCTTGGCAGTGCGCAACAGCTCGTCGCTGATCGCGTCGATGCCTTCATGGTTGCGCAGCGTTTCCTCCAGATCGACGATCTCGCGCAGATGCTGCAGGAACCAGCGGTCGATGCGCGTGAGCTGATGGATCTCCTCGACGCTCATGCCGCATTTGAAGCCGTAGCGGATGTACCACGCGCGCTCGTCGCCCGGCGTGGATAGCTTGACGCGAATTTCGTCGTGCGAGGGCTCTTCCGGCGTGCCCCAGCGGTCCTTGCCGTCGCAACCGAAGCCGAAGCTGCCGACCTCCAATCCGCGAAGCGCCTTTTGAAAAGACTCTTTGAACGTGCGGCCGATGGCCATGGTCTCGCCCACGCTCTTCATCTGCGTGGTGAGCATGGCGTCGGCTTCCGGAAACTTCTCGAAGGCAAACCGCGGGATCTTGGTCACCACATAGTCGATCGTCGGCTCGAAACAGGCCATCGTCTCGCGCGTGATGTCGTTGGGCAGCTCGTGCAGACGATAGCCGACCGCCAGCTTGGCGGCGATCTTGGCGATGGGAAAGCCCGTGGCCTTGCTGGCCAAGGCGCTCGAGCGGCTCACCCGCGGGTTCATTTCGATGACGATCATCCGGCCGGTTTCCGGATGGGTGGCGAACTGGATGTTCGAGCCGCCGGTTTCCACGCCGATCTCGCGAATCACCGCCAGCGATGCGTCGCGCATCCGCTGGTATTCCTTGTCGGTCAGCGTCTGCGCGGGAGCGACAGTGATCGAGTCGCCGGTGTGTACGCCCATCGGATCGAAGTTCTCGATCGAGCAGATGATCACGACGTTGTCGTCAACGTCGCGCATCACCTCCATCTCGTACTCTTTCCAGCCGATGATCGACTCTTCGATCAGCACTTCGCAAACGGGCGACGCTTCCAGCCCGCGCGTGACCAGTTGATCGAACTCACTGCGGTTATAAGCGACGGCCGAGCCGCTGCCCCCCATCGTGAAGCTGGGGCGAATCACGCAGGGTAAACCAATTTCGGGCAGCAGCGTGCGAGCTTCGGCTAGCGTGTGCACGGTTCGACCGTTGCAGACTTCCAGGCCGATCTTCTCCATCGCGGCCTTGAACTCGTTGCGGTTCTCCGCCTTTTGAATCACCTCGGGCCGGGCGCCGATCATTTCCACGTCGTACCTGGCCAACACGCCGTGTTCGGAAAGCTCCATGGCCAGGTTCAGCGCCGTCTGGCCGCCCAGCGTGGGCAGCAGCGCGTCGGGCCGCTCGGCCTCGATGATCTTGGTGATGACTTCCCAAGTGAGCGGTTCGATATAGGTGCGATCGGCCATGCCCGGGTCGGTCATGATCGTGGCCGGGTTGGAATTAACCAGCACGACCTCGTAGCCCTCCTCGCGCAAGGCCTTGCAGGCTTGCGTGCCGGAATAGTCAAACTCGCAAGCCTGGCCAATGACGATGGGGCCAGAGCCGATGATGAGAATCTTGTGGAGATCGTCGCGACGCGGCACGTGTCAATCCTGGAGCGGCGGAGGGCGGCCGGGGAATGGCGGAGGCGCGCCCCTTGCAGGCGCACCCTCAGCCCGACCGGCGACCGGGAGCACTGTAAAATCCCTCAAGATTATCATGAAATGCAGGGAAGGTTCAAGTGGCGAGCTGCGCGCAAAGACGCAATCGTCCGCCTGTAGCCCCACGCTTAACGAATCGCCTTCCAGCGCCACGTAGGCGGCTGCGTGAACTGGAAGCGCACGCGATCGCCCGGATTGAGCACGAACGATTGACCTGCCGAGAGCCCGGCGGCGAAGTCTTGCCACTTGTGGCCCGCGGTCTGCTCGCTCCAGCTTGTCACGTGACCGGGGGACACGATGCGCACTTCTACGGGAAATGGGTAGGTGTTCTCGCAGGTTGCCCCCGATGCCGGCACCGCAGGGTTGGCGTCCACGGTCGCGTCGGCCGCCGCAATGACGCGGTTCGAGCGCGCCGTCGAGCGGTCCGTCGTGCGACATGCCGAATGCACCAGCGCGATATTGCCCGCGGCCGACGGCTCGAACACGAGATCCTCGCTGGTTGAGGTTTGCCGGGTGCTGAGCACCAGCAGGTTGCGCGCGCCGAAGACGCGGGCCCCACTGGTCGGCGCAATGCCCTGGCTGTCCATGAAGGCTTCGATGCGATTGTCGTTGGGCACGGAGTCATCGGGGCCGCCGATCTGCACGTGGTTGCGGCAGAGGTGGATGTTGATCTCTTCGATCGAGTTGCGCGTGCTGGCGCCGGTGAGCAACAGGCCGATGTTGCAGCCCACGGTTTCCAGCACGGTGATCTTGTTGCCGTCGATGGGGCCCTCGGCCGCGTCGAGCCACAGGCCGCTGCCTTTCCATTGGCGCGCAGGGTCGAGCTCGTTGGCATAGGCCTCGCCTCCCGGCCAGGCTCCACCGCCGCCCACCAGCGCGTTGAACGTGAACTCGCTGGACGTGATCACCTTGAAGCGGTCAGGCCCGGCAGTCGCGGGGCGCAGGCGAACCACGGCGCCGTCGGACTGCGAGACGATCAGGCCGAAGCGGTAGGCGCAACTCATCTGGCTGTCGAACACCACCGCGTCGCCCGTCCGGGGCGTATAGTTGAGCACGCAGTGGCCACTGTCCAGACGGAAGTCCTGCATCCAGGGAACGCGCAGCGTCTCGTGCAGGTGATAAACTACGGGCTCGTTCTTGCCCGCCGTCCAACTGCCGCCGGCGATATAGACGTCCTTGACTCGCTCCTTGGCGGCATCGAGCGCTTCCTGCAAGCCGGAGGTCTTGGTGCCGGGCGTGTGCGGGCCGAAGTCACCGCCGTCGCGCGGACCCTGCGGCGAGACGACGATCTGATTGCGGGCCCGGTCGGCGGCCAGCGCCGAGGGGGAGAGCAGCACCATGAAAGTCAGTAGCATTGGAAGGGTTCGCATGGCAGGCATCCATTTTGGATTTTGGATTTTCGATTTTAGATCGACGTGTGAGGCCGCCGGATTCTGCATACAGTATTAGAATCCACCAGCCGCCGGCGGCAAAACCCGCCGTCCGTCGTGCCTTCCAAAATCCAAAATCGAAAATCCAAAATCGGGTAAATCATGATCAACGGCCTGTTCGAAACGCACATCAACGTCCGCAACCTGGAGCGGTCCGAGGCGTTTTATCGCGACGTGCTGGGGCTGACGCCGGCGGCCCGCGATGACGACCGCCGCGTGGCATTCTTCTGGATGGGCCCGCGCGGCGAATCGATGCTCGGCCTGTGGGAGAAGCCGCCGGCCGAGATCGTCCAGCAGCACTTCGCCTTTCGCTCGACCGTGGAAGACGTTCTCCATCGCTCGGTCGACTGGCTGCACGAGCGAGAGCTACGCGGTCGCAACTTCCTGAACGACGGCAGCGAGCGGCCCATGGTGTTTGGCTGGATGCCGGCCATCGCCATCTACTTCGACGATCCGGATGGGCACGTGCTGGAGTTGATCGCCATGCTACCCGACGCGCCGCGGCCCGAAGTGGGCGTAGTGTCATGGGAAGACTGGCGCGCGCATTGATCGGCGCAAATGAAATGCGACAGGATCATTGGAACATGCCGTTCAGCCCCCGGCTCCGCCGGGGGATCACTCGGAGAATTACTAAGCGCGCTCGCCATGTGATCGATCAAAGAACAGCAACATCGGTCGCATCACCAAGGCGCGATGTGACCGCCGCGGCCTCGAAGAATCCCCGGGCCGAGCCCGGGGCTGAACACGGCGCGGAGTTGGTAATCGCCCGCCGTCACCCAAACAACTCCACCAGCGGCCGCCCTTCCGTAATGCGGTGCGGTCGCCCCAGACTGTCGTGGACGAGGCTCTCGGGCGAGATGCCCAACGCGTGATAGATCGTGGCGATGGTGTCTTCGGGCGAGACGGGGTTGTTCTTGGGATAGGCCGCGTGGGCGTCGCTGGCGCCATACACCTGTCCACCGCGTATGCCGCCACCGGCCAGCACGATCGACTGGCAAGGGCCCCAATGGTCGCGTCCCTGGGCCGCATTGATCTTGGGCGTGCGGCCGAATTCGCCCAGCATGACCACCAGCGTTTCGTCGAGCATGCCGCGCTGCGACAGATCT
>JBBDYK010000167.1:0-5688 GCA_040901665.1 Pirellulales bacterium
AAAGTGGCCCTGGTTCTGACCGAAGCGGTGTCCCAGGCCGCTGCCATCGTAGCCGGGCTAGTCGCAGCGCTCTCGGCAGCCGGAATCCGGCCCGAGGACATCACGCTGGTTCGCGCCGCTGGGGAAACGTCAACGGCAAGTGACCCGTTAAGCGGGTTGCCTGCGGAACTGCGCGCGTCGATCGTCGAAACGATTCACGACCCGGCCGATCGCGGGGCGCTAGGATACGTGGCTGCCTCGGCGGCCGGCGATCCGATCTACATCAACCGCGCGATTTACGATGCCGATCTGGCGATCACTATTGGCTGCTTGCGCTTGGAGTCTTCGCTCGGATATCACGGCATCTATACCAGTCTGTTTCCGGCCTTCTCGGACGCCGCCAGCCTCAACCGCTTTCGGTCGCTTCGATCGAGCGAGCCCAAAGAGCGAGAGCAATTGCGGCAGATCGCCGATCAGGCCGGCTGGCTGTTGAGCGCGCCGTTTACGGTGCAAGTCGTGCCCGGCGCGGGCGACTCGGTGTTGCAGGTATTGGCTGGCGAGACCCGAGCCGTCTTTCGCGAAGGCGGTAAGCTGTGCAACGAAGCATGGAGCTTCCAGGTGCCTCAAAAGGCCGATCTGGTGATCGCGACCATTTCAGGCGCCAGTCAACAAACTTGGGACAATGTGGCACGGGCCTTGGCCACTGCCGCCACTGTCGTTCGCGAAGGGGGCGCCGTGGCCATTTGCAGCGAATTGGCCGACGAGCCGGGCACGGCGCTGCGCCGCATTGCTGGCGCGGAAGATCCTGCCGCGGCACTACAGTCAATCGGCAAGCACAAGCCCACCGATATGCAAGCCACGGCCGAGATCGTGCGGGCCTTGGAACGCGGCAAGGTTTACTTGTTGAGCCGACTCGACGAGGAATTGGTCGAGAACCTGGGCATCCTGCCAGTGCAAGCTTCGCAACTATCTCGACTAGCCGCGCGTTACGAGTCGTGCGTGTTGTTGGAGAACGCGCAGCACACAAGCGTGTCCGTGGGCCGCGAGCATTCCCCGCAGCCGCGATCAACCCGCTCGCACTCACGCACATGACGCCGCCTCAGCTCGTCGATTGGCTGGAAGACTACCAGGCGCTGATTTCGCAGGCGGCCCTGGTCGAGCTGGGGCCGCGCACGCAAATCGAAATCAGCGGGGCCGATCGGGCCGCCTGGCTGCACAACCTGACCACCAACGAAGTGCGCAACTTGGCGCCCGGCGCCGGTTGCGAAGCCTTTCTGACCAGCGTGCAAGGCAAGACGCTCGCTCATGTGTTGCTGTTCGTCGGCGCCGACGCCATCGTTCTCGATACGGTCGGCGGCCAGGCCGAAGTGATCCTCAAGCATTTGGATCACTACTTGATCACCGAGCGCGTGACAATGGTGGATCGCAGCGACGCTTGGGGCGAATGGTACTTGGGTGGCCCGACATCCACGGAGTTGTTGACCGCAGCCACCGGCGCACCGCCGCCCACGACGCGCTTGCACCACGCTGCCGTTTCCCTGGCCGGGCGAACCGCATGGGTGCGCCGCGTCGAGCTCGCGGGGCCGGTCGGTTTCCTGATCGTTGCCGGTCGCGACGATTTCGCGGCGATCGGCGATGCGCTGGTTGCGGCCGGCGCCACGCGTTGCCGGCAGGCGGCATTCGAGGCGGCCCGCATTGAATGGGGTTTTCCGCTGTTCGGCCACGACATTTCCGACAAGAACCTGCCGCAAGAGGTGGCTCGCGACGGGCAAGCGATCAGCTTCGTCAAGGGTTGCTATCTCGGCCAGGAAACCGTCGCCCGCATCGACGCGCTGGGACACGTCAATCGCACGCTAGTGGGCGTCCGCTTCGACTCGGCAAGCGTGCCGACGCCGGGGCTGGAACTATCGTCCGATGGCGCCTCTGCCGGCACGGTCACTTCCGCCAGTTATTCGCCGCATCTGCAAGCGCCGCTGGCGCTGGCCTATGTTCGCCGCGGCCAGAACGCGGCCGGCCAGAAGCTGCAATCCGCGCTGGGCGACGCTGACGTCGTGGCGCTGCCGGTGCGCTAACCGCTACGGGGCGAGATCGCGATGCACATCGTGTCACCAAACTCGGCGAGCCATGTCCGCACGCGGTCTATGACGTCGGCATTCGCCGGCACTTGTCCAACGACATGAGACTGGCCATCGGCCAGCGCGCCGCGGAGCAGATTCAGGTGACGGCGCAACCCCGCCATGAACGACTGCTGCTCTTCCTCACGCAACTCGTGGCGCACAAGCTGCACCGCGTTGGAATCCCGTTGTCGTTCGAGCGACACCAGCCGCCCGCGTTCGGCTTTGTAGATGAGCCCGTCGACAAAGGCCCGGCGCAGCAGACCGCCGGACGTGAATTGATAGACGGGATCGGCGCCAAAGTAGAAACTGGCGCTTCGATCGCGGCGAAACCCGACAATCACAGGGTCCGCAAACTCAGGCAGGCGCAGGCTGGCGCGCTGCACCAGCGCCGTCGCTTCAGCCAGCATGTCTTCGCGATCTTGTTCGCGGCGCGCCATTCGACTTTTATAAGCTTTGCGAACCAGTCTGACGACGGCGTCGCGCTGCGAGGATGCAAATCAGGCTCAACCCGATCGCCGCCAACGCCACACTGGCCGGCTCGGGCACGATGATCTGCGTAACCTGCGTCGCCCACAACGTACTGCTCAGAGCGTATTGCTGGAACGTCCAAAAGACAAACGGATTGTCGGGGTCAACGACCGTACTCGTATAGTCGCCCCAACGGCCGTTGGCGAAGTGATAATTGTCCACGAGCCCGGCCTGCAAGACGAGTGGATCGCCGAACGTCACCACGTCGCCCACGGTATGCCCCACGATGGCAACGGCGCTCAGCGTGCCATCCTCGAAGAAGCCCGACCGCGTGAAACCGACGACGATATCGCCCAGATGATTGGCGGCGATCGAGGCATTGAAATAGTCGTAGCTCGGATCGCCCAGGATGACTTCCTGAATCAACTGATTGGTCATTTCATCGAAGATCAACACCGACAGGGCCGGATTGCCGGAGAGCGTCGTATTGTGCACCGCGTACAGCTTGTCGCCGACCTGATAGACGTTGCTGGCGATTCGTCCGTCGATGGTGGAAATGGAAGCAGTAAAGTCGGGCTGCGCTGCGGGCGGCGGCGCCGAATAATCACTGGTGGGGATTCCGATCGGCTCCGAGATGCCTGCTCCCGGGCCAGCCGTGCCGGTTATGTCCCAGCGATAGAGCGAAGTTTCGCCCGGCGGGGCCGGAACAACTGCAACGAGCGGAGCAGTTCCATTCGTAGGGCCATAATTGGTGACCGGCTGGATCGTGGAAAAGCCAACGGTGTTTTCGGACAGTGAGCCGTACGAAGTCATGTTGGCGACGCTGGGGGTCGTGGCCAGCAGATCGGCCTTGGGGATCGAGTGCACCATCGCGTACTCGAAACCGACGTTGCTGGAGTTCATGGGAAAGTTGTTCGTGGTAACGTAAACGCCGTCGGCATCGATCCCCAGGGTGGCAAAGTCGGCGAACTTGCCGTCGCCGCCATCGTTGCCCAGGAAGCTGACCGCCTTCCAGCCGCCCGTCGGATCGGAGGTGTCGCTGCGCGCGATCATTACGTTGTTGTTGGTCGATTGGCCACTCAGTCCCACGGCAAACCAGCGATCGACCGTGGGATCGTAGAGAATGCGCTCGTTGAACACGCCCAAGTTCAACAGATCGTTGCCTGGATTCACGCCTGCATTGATCCAAAACTGCTTCGCCGCGATCAATTCGGTCTGGTTGCCGGTCGATTTATCGTACACGGCGTAGGCGCCGTTGATGAGTTGCACGATGTAGTCGCTGTTGACGGCGCCGCTGCCGTCGGGCGGAGCATAGCCGCTGTTGCTGTTGAGCTGCATGCCTTCGGTCAACGTGACGCCCGTGAAATTCAGTCCGATGGTCTCCGCCCGCGCCGCCTGCGGTGCAGCGTCGGCCAACAACATCAGCCCGGCAAGTATCGCGATCGAACCGAATAGGGTGGCGCGTGCGGACATGAAGCCTTTACCAGGTGGAAAACCGAGAAAACTCGAAAACGGGACACCGATAGCTGGAAGCGAGATGCCGAGGCGCTGGCTACACGACAGCCAACTCGACACCGTTTGCCGGCGCCGGGCGCGTCACGGAATTTCAGAGCTTCACGAGCGACTCGGTGGTGCCAAGAAGTGAACCCGCTGCTGGGGGCGTGCAGGGGCCTTTGCCTTTAGACTAGTTGCCGCCCGGTCGGCTATCAAGAAAAAATGCCGTGAAAAGTTTGGGCCCGATCGATCCAGCCAGTCACCGAGCGGAAAATGGTCCGAACACGGCGTCCACGTTGCCGCGCAACACCTGGCGGCCGAGAGCGACGGCTCGAGCTTCCGTCCAGCCACGGTCCACGACGAAACGCTCGGCGAGGATCTTCGCCAGGATGCGCTTGTACATTGCGAACTTCGGCAGCGCAAACTCCAGCTTGTACATGTCGCTGTAGTAACCGATTTGCTTGGTGCGGGGCACCGCCTCCAACCGGGCTGTGGCGTCGTGCTCGATGTAGGTCGGCGTGTTCGAGTACCACCAGTGTCCGTTGGTCAACACGTTCGGAAAGATCCAGCTATAGCTGACGAGCTCCTGATTCGTGACGCTGGCCAATACGGAAATCGGAAACCGCACCTGCGGAAACGCATTGAACAGCTCGCGATACTGTATCAACGACACGCGACTGTCGTAGAGGTCGCGGCCCTGGTAGACGCCATCGGCGTAGACGCCCCGGTTGACGCCGATCATCAGGTCGAAGGGCAACTTGTGCTCGGCGCAGAATTCGGCAAGCGTCCAAAAGACGAAGTGCCCCAGCTCACGCTGCCGTGCGGCTTCGGCCGACGTTCCCTGTCGCCACACGTGGCTGACGGATTCCGAGGCACGCACCGCATCGATCCTGATAGGAGCAAAGTCGGGGGGCAACGAAATGGCGCAGGCCCGCGCGCCGCGCGCGACGAAATGTTGAAATAGTTTTCCGATCGCCTTGCGCAACGATGCCGCATCACCGATGCTGGCCCCGCTAGACTTTTCCAATCGCGTGCGGACCGATTGTTGCGCCAGTTGAAACACCAAGTCATCGGTCCGCAGGCAGGGAACGTAGACCGAGGTGTCGAAGCCTTCCAGCGGGTCGTCGAAATCGTTCGTCAGAAACACGGCTTCGAGGTTCGTCCGCTGGAGCACCGTGTCGGTCCAATCGGGCGCTTGCATCATGGCAGCGGCCCGATCGTACAGCGGCTCCCAATTGGCCGGGGTAATCGCGTCGTCCTTGAAATCGAAAAACGTCCGGCACATCTCGAGCAGCCAGCTCGACTGCACCGTGTTCTCGATGGCCGGCAAGTATTCCACCAGCCGCCGGACTTTCTCCTTGGGATCGAGCCGGGGCTCTTCAACACGCGCCTTGGGCATGCCAGCCGAATGGGCCAACTCAGTGTAGTAGTGATAGCCCAAGATGTCCGCGAGCGTCGTCGACGCCGGCGCGTGGGCGTTGATGTGCGTGTGCGGATCGACGAGCGGAATCGAGTTCAGTTCGTCGAACAGGCGCTGGCGAAGAGCTGCGGACATGGCGCGTTGTGGCCTTTAGGAGAGTGCGCGGCAAAGCGGTCAATCTTCCAAAAAAGCGCGGCGCTTCGCAAGTCG
>JBBDYK010000168.1:0-5656 GCA_040901665.1 Pirellulales bacterium
CATGGGGACATCTCTAATGGTGCCGATAGGGGTCATTTCTAATGGTGAATGACATTGTCTGCTTGTAAATCAGTTGCAACCGACGCCGGGTGCCTTTAAGCTCAAGCGATACGCCCCTGCGTGGGGCCCTGAGTCGGAGCTTTTGGTGGCGCCACAAAGGGGACGGCGATGAATCGGTTCGGCATTGCATGCGGCGCGTGCCTGCTGTCGGCAGGCATGCTGTGGGGGCAGGAACCGGGCGTTCTCACGCCGGGCGACAACCTGCTGGTCGAGGGCATACCGCCCATCCCCAAGGAACTGGCCGAAAGCGCCAACCGCTACACCGAATTCCGTTCGGCCGGCTTGTCCGACTGGCATCCCAGCAAGCGCGAAATGCTGATCTCGACGCGCTTTGGGGACACCAATCAAGTACATCATGTCGCAGCGCCCGGCGCGGCGCGCGAGCAAATCACGTTCTATGCCGATCGCGTGGGCGCTGCCAGCTATCACCCCAGCGAGCCAAACTATTTCGTCTTCTCCAAGGACGCCGGCGGCAGCGAGTTCTTCCAACTGTTTCGTTACGATCTGGCCGAAGGGCAGGGCTCGCTGTTGACCGACGGCAAATCGCGCAACACGGGCGCCCTGTGGTCAACTGCCGGCGAGCGCGTGGTCTATGGATCGACCCGGCGAACCGGCGCCGACGTCGACTTCTATACGATGAATCCCGCCGAACCACAAAGCGACAAGCTGCTGGCCGAGAATAAAGGGGGCGGCTGGGGCGTCGCCGACTGGTCGCCGGACGATGACCGCTTGCTCGCGATCGAATACGTTTCGATCAACGAGAGTTATATCTGGCTGGTCGATGCGGCCAGCGGCAAGAAGACACTGGTCACTCCCAAGCAAAGCACCGAAAAGATTGCCTATCGGCCGATCGCCTTTAGCGCCGACGGCAAGGGCATTTACGTGACCACCGATCACGATTCGGAGTTTCTTCGCCTGGTCTACTTCGATCTAGAGAGCAAGAAGGAAACCGTTCTCTCCGGCGACATTCCCTGGGACGTCGAGGGGGGCGATCTGTCGAAGGATGGCAAGCTGCTGGCTTTCGTCACCAACGAGAACGGCATCAGCCGCCTGCACGTGCTCGATCTGGCGGCGAAGCGGGAGTTGCCGCTGCCCGAGCTACCCTCCGCCGTGATCGGCGGGCTGGAGTGGCACGACAACAATCGCGACTTGGGCTTCGTGATGACGTCGGCGCGTTCGCCGGCAGACGTCTACTCGCTGGATATCACTACGGGCAAGGTCGACCGTTGGACCAAGAGCGAAACGGGCGGACTGGACGCCGAGAAGTTTTCCGAGCCCGAGCTAATCAAGTGGAAGTCGTTCGACGACCGAGAGATCTCCGGATTTCTGTACAATCCGCCCGCCAAATTCACCGGCAAGCGCCCGGTCATTATCGTGATCCACGGCGGGCCCGAGGGACAATCGCGTCCCGGCTTCCTGGCCCGCAATAACTATTTTCTTAACGAGTTGGGCGTGGCGTTGATCTATCCGAACGTGCGCGGGTCCGATGGATACGGCAAGTCATTCTTGCAATTGGACAACGGGTTTTTGCGCGAGGGCACCTATCAGGACATCGCCGCGTTGTTCGACTGGATGAAGACGCGGAACGACCTGGATGCCGAGCGGATCATGGTCACGGGCGGCAGCTATGGCGGCCACATGACGTTGGCCATTGCCACGCGCTATAGCGACCGCATTCGCTGCGCGCTCGACGTGGTGGGCATCTCCAATCTGGTTACCTTTTTGGAGAACACCGAAAGCTATCGCCGCGATCTGCGCCGCGTGGAATACGGCGACGAGCGCGATGCAAAGATGCGGGCGTTCCTGGAAGAGATCGCCCCGTTGAACCACGCCGACGACATCAAGAAGCCGCTGTTCGTCGTGCAAGGCAAGAACGACCCGCGCGTGCCGCTCTCCGAATCGGTGCAGATCGTCGAGACGCTGCAAAAGAACAACACGCCGGTCTGGTACTTGATGGCCGACGACGAAGGCCACGGCTTTGCCAAGAAGAAGAACGCCGATTTTCAGTTCTACGCCACGATTCTGTTCATCAAGCAATACCTGCTCGACTAACTCGCACGCCGCGCCGCGCGGCCGCAAGAAACGCCGCCCACCGCACTCTCACCCCCAAACCCGCACGAGGCACGCCATGTCCACGCACGATCGCCGTGAATTCTTGAAGCGAAGCGCCCAAGGCACCGCTGCCGCCGCAGCCGTGCTCGCCTGGTCCGAAGCCGCCGATGCCAAGAGCGCCAACGATCGACTGAAGGTCGGCGTCGTCGGGCCCGGCGGCATGGGCAGCAATCACGTGGAACTGTTGGCCAAGAACAAGGGCGTCGAGCTGGCCTATTTGTGCGACGTGGATGAAGGGCGCCTGGCCAACGCCGTGAAGCTGGCGGAGCAGAATGGCAGCGCCGCGCCCAAGGCTGTCAAGGACATGCGCCAGGTGTTCGACGACAAGTCGATCGACGCCGTGTGGGTTGCCACGCCCGATCATTGGCACGGTCCGGCCACGATCCTGGCCTGCGATGCCGGCAAGCACGTCTATGTCGAGAAGCCGTGCGCCCACAATCTGCGCGAAGGCCGCCTGATGATCGACGCCGCGCGCCGCAACAAGAAAGTGGTGCAGGTTGGCACGCAAAGCCGCAGCACGGCACACGTCCGCGAGGGCATGGAAAAGCTGAAGCAGGGAGCGATCGGCGACGTGCTGGTCTCCAAGGCCTGGAACAGCCAGCGGCGCGGCTCGATCGGCAAGCAACAACCCAGCGATCCGCCCTCGACGTTGGACTACGACGCCTGGGTGGGGCCGGCGGAGATGGTGCCGTATCAATCGAACTTGCTGCCCAGTATCTGGCGCTGGTGGTACAACTTCGGCTGCGGCGACATGGGCAACGACGGCGTGCACGACATCGACATCGCGCTGTGGGGACTGGGCGTCGAGACGCTGCCCTCCTCGATCGCGGCGCTCGGCGGAAAGTACTACTTCGACGACGATCAACAGCATGCCGACACGCAGTATGTCGTGTTCGAGTATCCAGGCGACGGCAGCGTTGGGAAGAAGCGGCAGCTCATCTTCGAGCAGCGCATCTGGTCGCCCTACGTGCAGGAAGGGTTCGAAAACGGCAACGCCTTCTACGGCACGCAAGGGATGATGCTCTTGGGCAAGCGGGGCGGTTTCAAGATCTTCGGACCGCGCAACAAGCTCATCGAGGAAGTCACCACGGGCGAGCCCGATTTGCAGGCGCATCACGACAATTTCATCGCCTGCATCAAGTCGGGCGAGCGACCGAACGCCGATATCGAGATCAACCACCGCTCGAGCGCTTTGTGCCACCTGGGCAACATTGCCACGCGCGTCCGCGGGCAACTGGAGTTTGATCCGGCCAGCGAGCGCGTGACCAACAACCCGGACGCCGCCGCGTTGGTCCGCCGCAAGTACCGCGACGGCGGTCACTGGGCCATGCCGGCCAACGTATGAAATCGCGCGGCGGCAGATTAGAATAGAGGGCTCGCACTCTTGCGTATCCCTGGATCGATCCCTACCCAGTTACCGAGGCACACCGTGACGTTCTCTTCGAGTTCGTGGATTCGCCAGGCCGGCGGCATTCACGTCTTGGCTACCCTGTTGTTATGCATCGCCGCCACTCGAGTCCTGGCTGCCGAAGGGGCGGCGGAATACGTGATCCAGATCAGCGTGGATGGACTGGCGCCCAAGCACCTGGAAACGCTGCTGGCCGAGGGCAAACTGCCAACGTTCGCGCGATGGCAGCGCGAAGGGGCTTGGACGCACAATGCCCGCACTGACTTTGACTACACCATCACGCTGCCCAACCACACCTGCATGGTCACGTGTCGTCCGGTGAAAGACCGCGCGGCCGACCCGACCGCCATTGCCGGACACGTGTGGACGATCAACTCCGATCCGGGCGACCGCACCTTGCACAACAGCCGCCTCGATTACGTGGCTAGCTCGTTTGATGTGGCCCACGACAACGGACTGCGAACGGCCCTGTTAGCATCCAAGAGCAAGTTCGTGCTCTACGACCAGTCGTACGACGCCCGCAACGGCGCGGCTGACACCACCGGCGAGGACAACGGTCGCGACAAGATCGACCTGTATGTAAAGGATGGCAACACAGCGGCCATGACCGACCGCTTCATCGAAGAAATGAAATCGCAGCCGTTCAACTACACTTTCCTGCACTATGCCGATACCGACAGCAAAGGACACGCCAAGGGTTGGGGCAGTCCCGAGTACATGGAGGCCGTCGTCCACGTCGATGGGCAACTGGCGCGCATCGTCGAACTGGTGACGACCGATGAGCGGTTCAAGGGCAAGACGACGATCATTCTCTCGGCCGACCACGGCGGTTTGGGACTCAACCACGGCATCAACAGCAACGTGCTCAACTACACCATTCCGTTTTACGTGTGGGGCGCCGGAGTGGCGCCGGGTCGAGATCTGTACGAACTGAACACCTCGTCCCGCGCCAATCCGCAAACCGAACGCCCCGACTACACGGGCGCCCCTTTGCAGCCGATTCGCAACGGCGACGGTGGCAACCTGGCGCTCTCGCTGTTGGGCCTGGGACCGATTCCCGGGTCGCTCGTCAATGCGGCGCAGGATCTCTCGACGCAGTAATCGCGACGGCGCCATCGAACGCCACACAACGGGGACCGCCGAACATGGTTTTCAGGCTTGCAATCCTGCTGCTGACGGTCTGGTGTGCAGTGTTCGATCGAGCCAGTGCTCAGCAGGTGAATTACTTCCGCCAAGATCATGGCCGGGCGATGGCCGACGACGAGCCGTTGCCGGCCGAGCTAGACGATGCGAATCAACGATGGAAGGCCCCGCTGCCACCGGGACACTCGACGCCGCTGTTGCTCGCGGATCGTATTCTGCTCACGGCGCACGAAGGCAATGAGCTGTCGACGATCTGCCTGGATCGTGCCACGGGCGATGTCTTGTGGAAGCAAACCGTACGGGCCGAGCAACTGGAGAAGAACCACGCCGAGGGGAGTCCCGCTTCGTCGACGCCGGCGTCTGACGGCCAGCGCGTGTACGCATTTTTCGGCAGCTATGGCCTGCTCTGCTATACCATCGGCGGCGATCCGGTCTGGACGCGGCGGATGGGGCCGTTTCGCGACGAGTTCGGCTCGGCCAGCTCGCCAATTCTGGTCGATGACAAGGTCGTGTTGTGCGAAGACCACGATCTCGACAGCTTTCTGATCGCCGTGCGGGCCGACAATGGCGAGACCGTCTGGCAGTCCCCGCGCGAGGGCTTTACGCGCAGCTATGCCACGCCCGTGCTGTGGGAAGTCGACGGTAAGAAGCAGATCGTGATGGCCGGCGCGCTGCAGCTTGTGGCGTACGATCCCCGCGACGGCAGTCCGCTTTGGTCGCGCGATGGTTTTGCCCGCATCGTCAATCCCACGCCGGCGCTGGCGGACGGGACGTTGTACGTCTGCACCTGGTCGCCCGGCGGCGACACGGACGCACGGATCGCCATGGAGCCTTGGTCGCAGGCGCTGGCTCAGTGGGACGCCAACAAGAACGCTCGCCTGGAAAAGACGGAGCTCCCGGTCGGGGAAGTGCAGTCGCGCTTCTATCGCATCG
>JBBDYK010000169.1:0-3596 GCA_040901665.1 Pirellulales bacterium
GGCGGCAGCAGGTTCACCTGGTGCGTTGCGCCAACAAGGTGCTGCTGGTGTGCGTTTCGCCCACCAGCGCGCAAACGCTGACCGAGATTACCGACCCGCACGAGGTGGAGCAGTTGTTGATAGTGTGCCGTGGTCCGAGTTCGGGCGGGGCCGCGTTCGACAAGATTCTGGAACAGTTCGGCCAGCCGACGTCGGCCGCGCCGCGCGATCGCCGCTTCGCTCCGCGCGATCAAGAGAATGAAGTCGATTTTTCGCACCTGGAAGCCCTGCAACACGCCAGCCGCACCTCGCGGGCTTAAGGATAAACCCCATGCTACACCAACTTTGCCGCGATCGACGACAGACGCCGCTGCCGGTTCGCGGCGAGTGGCTGTTTGCGCTGGCCCTGGTTGCCTTCGCGCCGCACGCGCTGCCGGCGCAGGACTTTGCCAACGACATTGCGCCGCGCCGCCCACTGACCCGAGCGCCGTTCGACAATCCGTTCGTCACGCAGGAACGCGCCGCCAAGGCCGCCCGGGTGAACTCGCTGCGCCTCAATGCGATCGACGATGAATCGAGCGTGGTTGGTACGTCGGCTGTTGCCGCGCCCGCGTTGCCGCCAGCCGCACCTGCTGTGGCGAGTGACCCCGCAAAGGAATCGGCCGACGATCCGCCCGGCGGCGTTTCCTCCGGAGTGCCGACGGCCGGAGCTCCTGGCGTGCCGGAGCCGACCGGACCGCCGGAGTCGTCCGCCGCGCAGCCGGCCGCCGATGCCGCGCCACCCCAGGAGCTGCCGCAGGACACAACCTCGAACCTGCTGCCGGCCGAGCCCTCCACCGGTAGCGCGGCTTATCCCTTGCAATTGCCCACCGCCTTGGGCGGACCGGAAAAATGGCTCAGTCCCGAGGGCATCTCGTCGGCGCTTGAGGTCCTGGCCATGCTGGCCGTGGTGAGCTTGGCGCCGGCCATCCTGTTGATGACCACCTGCTTCGTGCGCATCACGGTGGTGCTGGGACTGTTGCGCCAGGCGCTGGGCACCCAGCAGCTTCCACCCAACCAGGTGATGACCTCGATCGCGTTGTTCATGACGCTGTTGATCATGTCGCCGGTTTGGAATCGCGTGTACACCGATGCCATCAAGCCCTACGCCGCCAAGGAACTTTCCGCCACCGAAGCCTGGGATGCGGGTGTCAAGCCGGTGCGACAGTTCATGAGCGCGCAGATCGACCGCACGGGCAATCGCGACGACGTGTGGCTGTTCTACAAGTATCTGCCCGACGACACGCCCGAGCCGTCGAGCTATGACGAGGTGCCGCTTACCGTGCTGCTGCCGGCCTTCATGCTCAGCGAACTGAAAACGGCCTTTCTGATCGGCTTTCAGATTTACTTGCCGTTCCTGGTGCTCGACCTGGTGGTTTCCAGCATCACGATCTCGATGGGGATGATGATGTTGCCCCCGGTGATGGTGTCGCTGCCGTTCAAGCTGTTGTTGTTCGTATTGGTCGACGGCTGGCACCTGGTGGTGGGCATGCTGTTGGATAGCTTTCAACCGTTCTCCTGAAAATCGGCCAAGGACCAGCGTGCGCATATGAATCCGGATGTTGCGGTCGACATGGGACGCGAGGCCGTCAACGTGGCTCTGGCCGTCGGCGCGCCGGCGTTGGTGGCCGGACTGGTCGTGGGACTCTTCGTCGGCCTGCTGCAAGCCATCACGCAGATTCAAGAGCAAGCGGTCTCGTTCGTGCCGAAGCTGGTGGTCACTGTGCTGGTGCTGAGCCTGGCCTTGCCGTGGATCGTGCACGAGATGGTGCACTACTCGCGCGAAGTCATCACGAACATTCCCCACACGCTGTAATCGCATTGCATGGCATCCCTGCTCGAACAGCATCTGAGCGAGTTGGCCATCTTCGCGCTGGTGCTGGTGCGCATTGGCGCGCTGGTGGCCGTGGCGCCCATGTTCGGATCGGTGGCCGTGCCGCTACAGTTGCGGGCCGTGTTGGCGCTGGCGCTGGCGGCGGTCGTCACGCCGTTCGAGCTGGACAAGGCGACCGCCGTGCCGCCATCGCTGTTGGCCTGGTTGGTGCTGGCCGGGGCCGAGGCGCTGGTGGGCCTGGTGCTCGGCTTGGGCGTGATGGTGCTGTTCTCCGCACTGCAAGTTGCCGGCCAAATCATCAGCCAGATGAGCGGCATGCAACTGGCCGATGCGTTCGATCCCAGCTTGGGCGGCAACGTGCCCGTCTTCTCGCAACTGTTCTACTATGTCACGTTGGCCGTATTCCTGGCGATCGGCGGACATCGACACGTGCTCGAAGCGTTGTTCGACACATTCGTCTGGATGCCGGCAGGGCAGGGGGAGTATGCGCCCTCGGTCGCCGCGGCCATGACCAGCGTGCTGGCGCAAAGCTTCGTGTTGGGCATTCGGGCCGCGGCGCCGGTCATGGTGGCGCTACTGGTGGCCACGCTCATTCTCGGACTCGTCGCGCGCACGCTGCCACAGTTGAATATCCTGGCGCTGGGCTTCGGCGCGAACGCCATGGTGGCGTTTGTCGCTCTCAGCCTGTCGCTGGGCGCCGCCGCCTGGTTGTTTCAAGATCAACTCGAGCCCGTGCTCGAGACGTTGACCGATGCGCTCAAATCGCGGCTCGGCGCCGTCACGGCGGCGCTCGATGCGGCCGCTGCGGCGCGGTGAGTCGCGGCACTTCCTCGCTGGCGCTGCAAATGGGTGTCGGACTAGCAGCCACTGAACCTGACTCGCCATGGCCGAATTCACCGACGAAAAGACGCTCGATCCCACGCCGCATCGGCGACAACGCGCGCGGGACGAAGGCCGCGTGCCACGCAGCGCCGATTTCACGTCGGCGGGTCTCCTGCTCGGCGGACTGGTCGTGTTGGTTTTTACCGGCGGCGCGCTGGTCGAATTTCTGACCGGCTTGCTGGTCGATTCGCTCGGCGGCAATGCCTGGATGCACCTGATCGAGCGCGGCGCGCCGGCGGATGCTCAGCGGGTCGCCGCGCAATGGAATCCCATTTTGCAAGGTCTGAGTCAAGTGTTGCTGCCGCCGCTGGCGCTGGTGGCGCTGTTGGCCGTTGCGCTCAACGTGGTGCAAACCGGCTTTCTCTTCCTGCCGGGCAAGCTCGCGCCCGACCTTGGCCGGCTCGACCCGCTGGCGGGCTGGCAACGAATCTTTTCCGCCGGCAGCGGCATGCGGCTCAGCTTGAGCGTGCTGAAGCTGGCCGTCATCGGCGCCGTGGCTTTTGGCAGCGTCTACCAGCGCCGCGCCGAGCTGGCGGGTATCGGAGAGCTTGAGCTGGCGGGGATGGCCCAGTTCCTCTGGGATCTCTGCCTGTGGACCAGCCTGAAGGTCGGCTCGGCGTTGTTGATTCTGGCCGCGATCGACTATGGCTATCAGCGATTCCGCCACGAACGCGAATTGCGCATGACGCCGCAGGAGCTGCGCGAGGAGCTGCGCAACTTGCAAGGCGATCCGCAATTGGCGGCCCGCCGCCGCGAAGCGCAGCGCCGCCTGGCCGGCGATGCTGCCGTGTCCAGCGTAGCGGCAGCCAGCGTGGTGATTGCCGATTCGCCCAAGGCCGCCGTCGCGCTTAGGCGCTACCCT
>JBBDYK010000169.1:3606-5649 GCA_040901665.1 Pirellulales bacterium
CGCTACCCTGGCGGAGCATCGCCGCCGATCGTCGTGGCCAAGGCGACCGGCGCGCTCGTTGAGTCCATGCGAGCGTTGGCCGAGCGGCACGGCGTGCCCGTCGTCGAGCGTCCCTCGCTGGCGCAAGCCCTGTTGCAAGAAACCAGCCTGAATCAGCCGATCGACAGCCGGCAATACGCAGCCGTGGCGCAAGTGTTCAGCCAATTGCCCGAGCGTCAATTGACTTGACGCACTCACCGTTCCCCTCGCGGGAGCGGACGGCGAGCTAACCCGCCGCCTTCGTCGCCGTCTGGCAATAGCCGTACTTGCGCATGTACGGGCCCCAGCGGTTTTCGATTTGCTGGCGCAATTGCTCGTCGTGCTGGTAAGTGCCGGTCTGGTAGTCTTTTCGATCGGCAAAGTACGCGTCCAGCTTTGGACGCAGCAGGTCGAACTCGCCCAGCTCCAGGTGCTCGTACAGCTCCTGCATTTTTGCCAGCGGATCGCGCACCAAGTCCTCGTAGCGCACTTCGAAGAAGAGCGCCGGATCCACCAGCGCACGATCGCGCTCCAAGGCATCGTACATCTCGACGAAGTTGCCGAACACCAAGTCTTCCAGACCGCGATGATTGGGCTCCTGCAGGGCCTGGAACTTGTACAGCGTTTTCCAAAGTTTCACCGTCGAGCTGAACACCGCGTGGGGATCGCGCACGATGTGCACGAATCGCGCGTCGGGAAACAACTCCAAGATCGTCTTGACGCGCGCCGTGTGGCCAGGCGACTTGAGGATGATGCGTTTGGGATTCTGCACGGTGACGCGCTTGAGAAACCACTCCAGCCCGCGCTTCCACCGCACCAGCTCGCCGGCGGAAAGGCCGGCCAGGGTGAGCGAGCCGGCGGTTTGCTGCGGTTCGTTGGGAAATGCCATCGTCCGATACGGCGATGGCAAGCCCATGTTCACCAGCGCGAATTCGTCCTCCTGCGGCCGGTCCCAACCCGTGATCATGTTGTCCATGGGCCGCTTCGACGGCAGCAGGAACTTCAGCCGGGTCATCGCCCAGTCGCTGATCAGAAAGTGGTTCGGCGCCAGGCACTGGTAGGTGGTCGGATACGTATAGCGCCCGTCCAGCACCAGCAACTCGTGCAACAGCGTCGTGCCTGAGCGCCAGTGGCCGATGATGAAAATCGGCGCGTCTTTGATTTGCGTGCGGGCGATCGCGCGGCGATAGAAGAATTCCTGCAAGGGGCGTAACAGCGAGTTGACGATCGTGGCACAGGTGATCGTGAAGACCAGCCCCCACTTCGTCAGCCCGATGCGCAAGCGATTGTGCGCGAGCAACCGCAGCCAAGCGCCGAACAGCATGCCGTGCCAGAACCGCGCGTGCCAGAAGCGGTAAGGGTTCACCTCGACCACGTTCTCTTTGCGTTGACCGTTGGGCACGTTGCTCGCTCCCTCCTTTGCCGCAGCAGCGACGGCCGTTGGGCCATGATGCTGCGCCGTCAAGATAACACGCATTCGGTCGAACGACTACTCGCGGCCCTCGGCCGGCATCTCGGCGGCCACTGGCATCTTGCCAGTGCCGTCCTGGCGCGTGCTGCTGTGTTTAGCGCTCAAGGTTTTCGCGGCGGGCAACGTTCTGCAGCGCCGTCTGCATGGCCATCATCACCTGGTGCCCGGGCTTCTTGCCGACGATGCGTTCCAGCGGCACTCCGCGCGGCGACAGAAACTGAATCGTCGGATAACCGTTCACCTGATATTGCTGGCACACGGCGGGCTCGCGATCGGCATCGACCAGGATGCACACGAATTGCTCGGCCAACCGCACGACTTGCGGATGCGTGAACGCCTCGTCGGCCATCTGGTGACAGAAGTGGCACCATTCGGCGGTGAAAAACACCAGCATCGGCTTCGACTCGGCCAGGGCCCGGGCGTAGCCCTGGTCGTAGCCTTCCACAAACGGCATTCCGCCGCGCGCGGCCTGGCTGCCGGTCGGGCGACCGGCCACGGCCCCGGGCGTTGCCGTCACGTGCTGTTGTGGGAACAGTTAGTCGCGAATCTCGCAG
>JBBDYK010000170.1:0-5636 GCA_040901665.1 Pirellulales bacterium
ACCCCAGTCGACGCGCGGATTACCGCGTCGGCGACGGTGACATCGTGATGGTCCTTCCCGAGAAGGAGCGCGTGATTCACGTCTCGGGGCTCGTGAACCGCCCCGACCAGTTCGAGATTCCGCGCAATCAGGATGTTCACGTCCTGGACGCGATCGCCATGGCGGGCGGGATCAAGTCGCCGGTGGCCGACAAGGTGTATGTTATTCGCCGCCTGAAGGACACGCGCGAGCCCGCCGTGATTCAAGTCAGCATTGCCGAAGCAAAGCGAAATGGCGACGAGAACTTGCGGCTGGCGGCGGGCGATCTTGTCAGCGTCGAATCCACGCCCGCAACCTATTTTGTCGACACCATGTCCACCTTCTTCCACATCGGGTTGGGGCTCGGAGGAAACGTCGCATTATTCTAACCCTGTCTTCAACGGCATGAGCGCGGCAACCGAACAATTCGAGCCAACGCTGACCGCCGACGCAGTGGTCGATACCGCTTCCAAAGAGCTGGTCCACAGTCTGCTGCGCTTGGTGCGGATTGCACGCCACAAGAAAAAGACGCTGGTCCAGGCACTTTGCGTGTCGGCAATGTTGGGTGCGGCCTACTACGCGTTGGCGCCTCGATATTTCGAGTCGTCCGCGAAGCTGTTGATCGTCCAACGGACGAATGACCAGTTGCCGACGATGGGCGACCAGGCGTCGTCCGATAACACGATGACGACGCATCAGGAGTTGGTTACCAGTCCGATCGTGATTCAAGCGGCGATCGAGCAATTGCTGCCGGAGCACCGTATCGACTTTCAGGATCAAGCTCCTCAGGCATGGAGCAATAGTCTTGCCAAGCACCTTTCGGCGCGAATCACGCGGAAGACGAATATCATCGAAGTCCGCTACAATTCGTTGCATCCCGAGGCAGCCGCGGCGGTCGTTAGCGCCGTCATTCAATCTTATCTGCGGTTCGTCGAAAAGACGCATCAAGGCTCGGCCGCCGACGTGATCCGCGTGTTTACCACGGAACAAGGTCGACTGCAGCGAGAACTCGCCGGGAAGCGACTTGAGCTGCAAACATTCCGTCAGACAAAAGGCCAGTTGGCGATCAGGGCGGATGGCAAAGTCGTGGATCCGATGATTCAGCGTGCGTTGCGACTCAATGACGCGCTGATCACGGCCCAGGAAGCGCGACTCGATTTGCAGGCCACGCAGGCCACGGTTGAAGCTGCGGTTCGCAATTCGGCCAACCTGAGTCAGCATCTCGCGGCGATCGAGAAAGTAATGGGCAAAGAGATGCTTGCCTCGGCCCTGGGCTTCAGCCCGCAGGACGTTGCGATGATCCACGATCAGGAAAAGTCCCTGCTGGAAGTGCGGACCGAGCTCGAGTCAATTGCTCCTTATTGCGGCCCGTCCCACCCCCGCGTTGCGGAACTCACGGAGCGCGCTCGCAACATCGAGCAGTATCTGGCCCAGTATCGCACGAATGCCGACCAAAGAATCACGTCGCTCAGCAAGGCACAACTTGGACCGACGTTAGTGGCGATGCTGCAACAAGAGGTGGCCTCGGCGAGCCAAAAGGAGCTTCAAATGCTCAATTCCTTTAACCAAGCCCGCGCCGAAGCCGCTCAGCAAAGCGGAACAATTGTGCAGCTCGAAATGCTCGAACGTGAGGTGGAGCGCCTGGAAGAGCAACAGGACATCGTCTTCGTCAAGATTAAGGCCGTCGACATGAGTCAACTCCAGGGGCCGATCCAAGCGACGGTCGTCCAAGAACCGCTGCCCAACGAAATGCCCGTTTCGCCGCAATTGCGACTGGTTGTCATGGTCTCCCTGCTCGGCGGATTGGGTATTGGCGGCTTGGTCGCCTATGTGCAAGATATTCTCGAAGACCGTTTTGCCTCGCCCGAGGATATTTCCACGCAGCTTGGCGTGCCGGTGCTGGCCATGGTCCGGCAGCTGGACGCGCTGGACGGCGAGGGCCTGACGTCGGTCCACACCTACATCATGCCGACCGCGGCGGAAACCGAAACTTTCCGCACGCTACGAACCGCGCTGACGCTGCAACCCGATTCCACGGATCGGATCCTGGTTTCCAGCGCGGAACCCGGCGACGGAAAGACCACCATCTGCATCAATCTCGCGACGTCGTTTGCACAGGCGGGGAAGGCGACGCTGGTCATCGACGCGGACCTGCGCAAGCCTGGACTAACGACGCGGCTGAATTTGAAGGGCCAGCTCGGATTGGCGGACGTGTTGACCGCCGACGCCACCGCGGCCGAGATGGCCGAGAAATTGGTCTGCCAAACGGAGCTCGCCGGATTGGACGTGTTGCCGGCGGGCCTGCGACGTCCGAATCCGGCAGAGCTCCTCGGCAGCTCGCGCTTTGCCGAGCTGCTGGCCTGGGCCGACGCGCGCTACGACCAGGTTCTCGTCGACTGTCCGCCGGTATTGGCCGTCAGCGACGCGCAAATTGTCGGACGACTCATCGATGGGGCAATTCTCGTCGTGCGGCCGGAGAAAAACCACCGCCGATTGGTCATGAAAGCTTGCGAAAGCTTCTTTGCCACCGGCACCAAGGTGTTGGGCGTCGTCGCCAATGGCCTATCCTCGGAGAGCCACGGCTACGGCTACGGCTATGGCTATGGCTTCGGCTACGGCTACGGCTACGGCCACGACGCCGAGGGTTCGCCAACGAACAACGAAGAATTGGCAGACGACAATCGAATTGTAGACGACGAAGTTTTCGACCTCGACGACGAAAGTCAGTTCGAACCATTGCCGATGAAATCTCCGCCCAACGCGACGCCAGCTCGAAGCCGGGCCGCCTAAGAATCGTTCGGCTCGACGCAGGGAAGCAATATGAAGATTCGAGCGCAACATGCTTTTGCGAGTTCGGGCAGCCGTCCGGCGTTTCGCAATGAAAGAGCGCTCGGTGCTGGCGACGACTGGCTGCTCGCTGTTGTGGACGCGGGACTGATTGGCGTGGTGTGCATTGCGCCCTATTTTTTCGGTGGCCGGCACGATTTGGGGCGGCTCGCGTTTGTCGCGTTTGTCGCACTGGCGGCCGCGGCGTGGTTCGTGCGCCAGGCGTTGCGGCCAGCCACCACTTGGAAAGACACCGCGGCGTTCGGCCTATTGCTGTTCGCCGTCGGACTGTTGGTGCTGCAAATTGTGCCGCTACCCGCGGCCTGGATGCACTGGCTAGCTCCCCGCAACGCCGAACTATTGCCGCTCTGGCGCCCGAACGGTGGCAGCGACGGCAGCTTGGGCCTGTGGAGTACGGTCTCGCTGGTACCGCACGAGACGACCAAGGCGCTCGCCATGCTGCTGGCCTATAGTCTGCTGTTCATCGTCGTTGTCCAGCGCATCGACGACGTCGGCGACGCGCGGCGCGTGCTGAGATGGGTGGCCGTGTCAGCAGTTTTAATGGCGTTGTTTGGGCTGATCCAATACTTCACGTCGAATGGCCGCTATTTCTGGTTCTACGAGCATCCTTTTCGGCGCACCGACGTGAGCGTCTGCGGGAGCTTCATGAACCGCAATCACTTTGCCAATTTTCTCGTGCTGGGAGTGGGCCCGCTTGTGAGTTGGTTGTTAGAATCCGTGCGAAAGAATTCGCTTGAAAAGACCAATCGCCGAATTGCGTCGCCGGGACCGATGCCCGCATCGCCTCTAATTCTAGGCACTGCGCTGGCCGTCGTGTCGTTCGCCATCTTGCTCTCGTTGTCTCGCGGCGGAACTCTCGCGCTGCTGACCGCGGTCGTGATCATCGGACTGACATGTGCGTACGGTCGACTTTTCGACGCGAAGCATTTGTCGATCTTCGTGGGGATGGCCGTCGTGGTGCTGGGGTTGTTGTCGCTCTATGGATACGACCAGGTCAGCCTCCGCCTGAACACGCTCACGCACGGGTCCCTGGACGCGATCGATCATCATCAAGGGCGACGCACGATCTGGAAAGCAAACGTGGCCGCATTTCGGCACGGTGGTCTCGCCGGTGCTGGGGCGGGCAGCCACCGAATGGTCTACCCGGTCCATCTTTCCGAGTCGCTCCCCGGCGAGTACACGCACGCCGAAAACGGATACTTGCAGATTGCCACCGAAACCGGCGTCGTCGGCCTGACGCTATTGCTATCTGGGCTTGGCCTGTGCCTGGCGTGGTGCCTGACGTCCGTCCGACGCGCACGTTCGGAGCTGGAACAACTTTGTTGTGTTGCGGTCTGCGCCGGTCTAGCCGCGAGCGTCATTCATTCGGTTGTCGATTTCGTTTGGTACATCCCGGCATGCATGAGCGTTACCATCGTCCTCGCTGCCTGCGCGATCCGGCTCGCACAAATCGTGCAGTGCGAAGCGCAAGAGACGAACAACAGCCATCGGTCTGCCAACATCAGGCTGGCCGGCTTGCGCTGGCTCACCGCAATGACCGTAACCGCATCGGGCGTATGGATAGTCTGCACCTACATCGGCCCGGCGGGCGCCTCGGTCCACTGGGAACGCTTTCAGCGCGTCTCGGTGGCGAACAACGATTTGTCGCGTCAAACGCTGGCGAACTTGGTCGCCAATCGCAGCGACGCGGCCACGACGGACCGAGATCGGGCGGCCATGCTCCAGGCAATGATGCGGCATTTGGAACGTGCCGTCGCGTGGGACCCAAAATTCGCTGCCGCTCGACTCGAACTGGCGACCTGTCAATTGCGCGAGTTTGAACGAAGGCAGCGGGCGGCGGCCAATTCGATGGACGTTGCCCAAATCCGCGATGCGGCCTTGGTGTCGCAATTCAAATCGGAGGCGGAACTCAAATCCTGGCTCGTCCGCGCATTCGGGAAAGATTGCGAATTGCTGGCTGCCGCACTTAGCAACGCCCACGCGGGCCTGGCACAGTCGCCGCTCGATGGCGACGGATATCTTCTGTTGGCAGAATTGTGTTTCATCGAAGGGGCGGGTCGCAATCAGGTTGAGGCATACCTTGAACAGGGGCTGCGAGTTCGACCTCACGACGGCGACCTGCTGTTCGAAGTCGGCAAACAGGCGCTTGTCGATGGCGACATGGAACGCGCGATCGAGCTTTGGAAAAAATGCTTCAAAGATCCTGGGCCGCATCAGCTCAAAATCGTCTATCTCCTGGCGGGACGGTATCCCGCCCCCTTGGTTACCGAGATATTTCAGCCGGAATGGCACACGCTTCCGCAGATTTGGGCGCGCTACCTCGAGCAGCGGCAGCCGCAGGACTTGGCCCATTTGCTCGCCTACGCGCGAAACGTGACGGACCGTCAAGTCCACGAGAAAACTGATATCCAGCCGGACACCATCTGGCTCCAGCAGGCGTTGATGTACCGCGACGTGAAGCAGCCGGAGGCGGAGCTCGTTTGCCTGGAGCGCGCTTATCAATGCAATCCGCGAGATTTTGAAGTGCGCTACGCTTTGGGTCAATCACTGCTGCAAGCGGAGAGACTAGGGGAGGCAGAGCCTCACTTCCGCTGGTGCATGGCGAGACGACCGGAGAACAAGAATATCAGCGCCGCACTCAGACAGATCAGCGAAGCGCGTCAGGCCAACTTCGAGCCAAGAAATGCGACCGAACCGGACATCGCTCGCGCCTGGGCGCGTTAACAGGAGATCGCGATCTGCCGTTTCAATTCACGTCATGACGAGGACTT
>JBBDYK010000171.1:0-5604 GCA_040901665.1 Pirellulales bacterium
TCGACGAGGGAATCCACTTCTTGACCCGCGGCGGCGCGAATTCCTCGGCCAGCGCCAACAACACGCCCGCCAGCGCTCCCACCGCCATGGCGGGCACCGCTCCGCGCGGCAGATTGTCCAGCCCCTTGGCCAGCAACTCGGCCACGCCGGCCCACACTTGCGCTGCCGGCGCCGGCAGTTCCTCGGTGCCGAGCTTTTCGGGATCTGAAACCACCAGCATATACGCCGGCACGCAGACCAGCGTCCCCGCCAACACGCCGAACAACTGCGAGATCGTCTGCTTGCGCGGATTGCCTCCCAGCAAGTATCCGCACTTCAAGTCCATCAGCAAATCGGCCGAATGGGCCGCCGCCCCCGACGTGATCGAGGCGGTCATCAAATTGGTCGTCAGGTTGGTTGGCGCCAGCCAGCCGTACAGCAACTGCGTGATCTTGCCCATCGCGCCGATGGGCGTGATGTTCGTCTCGCCGGTGGCCCGTGCGGCCACGATCGACAACATGAAGGTGAACAGCACCGCGATCACGCCCATCCACCAGGCAATGCCGAAGTAAATCTCGCCCAGCACCACGCACGACGTGCCCGACACCAGCGTGCCCACGACGAACCACCAGCCGGGCACTTCAATGCGCTTCAGCGGATCGTCCGCCGCGCGTCCCTGCACGATGGAAGCCATGCTTCCGAACGCGCGCAGCACGGTCCGCCAGCGCACGGCGAACGACGTCAGCGACGCCGCCACCATCAGCGCAGTGGCCGGCCACAGCGTCCAGGTGTTCACGCCCGTGCGGCCGTATCCCACCGGATCCACGATGCCCCGCTCCACCAATACCGGACCGATCGTGCCGAAATAGATCACCGCGCCCAAGAGCAGCGACCCGCCGACACGAATGCCCATCAAGGCGCCCACGCCCACCATGATCAGCGAGCCTTCGAAGCCGAAGCTGGTGGTGTCCAGCCATCTGCGTCCCCGCTCGCCCGGCATGAGCGGCAGCGTATCGCGCGCCAAACCCAACTCGACGCACAGCTTCACGCCGGCGCCCACCACGGCTCCGGCAAACAGTGCATAGGCCTTGGCCAGTGCCTCTTGCCCCGTGGTGTGGATCGACTTGAGCGTTTCGGCCGCCGCCATTCCGCTGGGAAACGGCAGCTTGTCGATATTGATCATTTGCCGCTTCAGCGGAATCGCCATGAACACGCCCAGCACCGACAGCGACGCCAGCCAGGTCATGATCTGCACGGCGCTCAGTTGCAGCCCGGTCGCCAGGTACAACGCCGGAATCGCCGACACCAGCCCGGCCGAAGCCATGTAGGCGGCGGCCGTCGAGGCGCTCGACATCGTGTAGTTTTCCAGAATGGTGAACGGATCGCGCCGGATCCGCGCCGACACCACCTCCAGCGAGCGATACACCGCAAACGCGATGATCGACGCGGTGATCATCACGTCCAGCCCCCAGCCCGTCTTCAACCCCACGTACAGGTTCGACACCGACATCACGCCGCCAATCAGCATGCCGGTCACGATCGAGCGCACCGAAAGCTGGCGGACGGAGTCGCCTTGATACACGTTGGCCAGCCACTCGCGCGCATCCTGCTCGTACTCGTCCACCGGCGGCGCGCCGCGCGATTCACTCGCGGCCGATTCGATCGTCATCGCAGGGCAACCTCCGTGTCACAAGTGCAGGGCAGGGCGGCAACGGGCAGGGACGTCAACCGACCAGATACCGGTCGAACCATTCCAACACCAGCCGGCGCATCTCGGGCGTTTCCTTGTGGCCGCAATCGAACAACTCGATGCGACAATCCTCCTCGCGGCCATACTTGCGATACAAGGGCAGCAAGTGATCGCGCACGCGCTCGACACCCACCGGCGGCGTCAACCGATCCTCGCGGCCGTTCAAGCTCAAGTGCGGCCGCGGCACGATCAACTCGTTGATGTCTGCAGTCTGAAATTGCTTGAGCAAGCGCGGCACGTAGTAGTAAAACCCATGCCCGCGCAGATTGTCGATCTTGATCAATTCTTCGAAGTCGGTCAGGCAGCATAAGTCGATGCAGACGCGCACTCGCGGATCTAAGGCCGCCAGCCACCAGGCCTTGGTCGAGCCCATCGACAGTCCGAACGCGCCGATCCGATCCGGATCGACTTCCGGCCGGCTAACCAGGTAGTTGAGGGCCTGCACCTCGTCGTACATCATCATGCCCCACAGCACGCGCCCGCGCCACAGCATCTCCTTGAACGCGTCGTGCTCTCCTTCGCGTCCGTCAGGCTTGTGCTTCCGCCCGGAAAAGCACCAGCTATCGATCGCCAAGGCCACGATGCCTTTCTCGGCGCACACCGGAGCATAGGCCGGCAACACCCTCCGCCCCCGCAGCAACTCCTCCTTGCCCAGCTCGTAAGTGCCGCCGTGCGCGTGAATGTAAACCAGCCCCGGCGCCTTTTCCGCGCGCCGCTCGGGTATCAGCAGCAGCGCCGGCACCGGCTCCAGACCGTTCAGGTCGAGCTCCAAGTGCTCAAGCGTGTAGCCATCGCCCTGTTCGCGGGACAGCGTGCGGACGACGATCTTGCGATCGCGAGGCGGCAAATCGCCCAACAGATTCCACAATTCCTCGCGGCGGTGGGCCTGGTGCCGGCCAAAAGTCTCGTGATCCATGGTTGCCGCGTTCGCGTAGTGCGGAAAGTTTCCCAAGAGTCCCATGCCGCACACCCCCGCACCGCCTGCCAGAAACCGTCGGCGAGTGGCCCGCGACATGTCGTAACCTCTAGGTAAGACTGGTCTTTTCGGAATAACTGGACGTCGCCGTCACGCCGAAAACCGCGCGTGTGCCTGCGCTGGCGCTTGGGCCGCGGGATAGTCGATACTAATATGGAAGTTAGAGCACGTCGCGCCAAGGTCGAGCGCCAGCGGGCCTCGCCAAATCGCAAACAGCGCGAATATGGCTCTCCAGTCCGGCCGTCCGCGCCTTTGAGTCTCTCGACACCCCGGAGCCTGTCAAGGACGATGCACTTCGCATGAGCACCGTTGCCGAGCTACCTTCGCCGCTGCCCGAATCCGTGGAACTGGCCAACCGCGCGACCCATGGCCTGGGCCTGGCCCTGGCCATCGTGGGCACCGGCGTGCTGATCGACACCATGACCCGGTATGGCGACACGTTGCAGGTTATCGGCGTGTGCATCTATGGCGCCACGCTGATCTCTGTCTACGCAGCGTCGACTCTGTCGCACAGCTTCGAGCGTCCGCGGCTACGGCACCTGTTTCGCACGATCGACCAGGTTTGCATTTTCCTGTTGATCGCCGGCACGTTCACACCCATCTCGCTCACGTTCTTTCGCCACGGCTGGTGGTGGGCCCTGTTCATCTCGATGTGGGCGGTGGCTCTGTTTGGCATCGTGGCCAAGCTGTTCTATACCAAGCTGCACAACGTCACGCTCTCGGCCTATGTGATGAACGGCTGGCTGCCGATCCTGGCCATCAAGCCGATCGTCGAGACGGCGCCCTCCGGCGCCCTGCTGTGGATGCTCTACGGCGGGCTGTTCTACACGGCCGGCACGTTCTTCCTGATGCGCGATGATCGCGTGCCCATCTTCCACGCCATCTGGCACATCTTCGTCATCGCTGGCAGCGCCTGCCACTACTACGCCATGTATCGCTTTTGCGTCCCCTGGCCCTCGTAGCAGCACTTGCCGCTACTTGGCCGCCGGCGCCGCCGGCTGGATCGGGCAGCCAACCGTTCGGGTGCGCGCCTGGCTGACCGGTTTTCCGGCCAGTACTTCATCCAGCGCGTCGGCCAGATCGCGCTTGATCGTGGCGCCGGGCTCGCCGCTGCCCGGGCGATACCGGTCGTCGATGCGGCCGCGATAGACGATTTCACCCGCGGCATCGAACACTCGCGCTTCGGGCGTGACATTGAACAGCAGCCGGCGCGAGATCTTGCCCCCGTCGTCCTTCAAGAACGGGAACACCAGCTCGTGCTGCTTCGCGTAGGCAGCCATCACTTCGAGCGATTCGCCGCCGTTGGGATTGATGCCCACGAAGCTCACGCCCTTGGGTCGATACGACTCGGCCAGATCTTGAATGGCCGGCAGAAACTCATTCGAAATCGGACACTCGACCGACATGCACACGATCACGGTCGCCACGCGTCCGCGCTCCGCCGGCAATGCAACTTTGCTGCCGCCGCTGGCCTGCAAGCTCTCGGGTGGAAACTCGCCCAACTCGGCGGTTGCCGGCGCGGTCGACTTCGCCGTGGACGGCGCGCCCTCTCCGCGGCTACAAGCCGTCGCCGCCAGCACGATCAACACGAACAGCGGCATGAAATACACCGCCGCACGATTCCCGTTCCACACGCTTCGATCCCTCATTGACGCAACATCCTCCACGCATGGTTTCCCTGCCAGCCACTCGCCGCTCACACTTTTAGTATAGGCGCGCCGCTAGCGCCGGACGAGAGGAATTGGGCCGCCGACAACGGCACGACGCAGCGCATAGCCACCACGAACTAATTCGCTTGCGTCGTGTTCCAATAGATGCGAACGTTGCGCGTTTGCCGCCCCACGGCGACAATGTCCCGCCGGCCGTCGCCGTCGAGATCGCCTACGGCCAAATCCTCGATGGCCACGCCGGCTGGATCCACCACGTGCTTCGTCCAGGGCGTGCCCGTGGAGTCGGCCGGATCGTAGATCCGCAAGCCGCACGGATTGGCGTCGTCCTTGTTGTCGCGCACGCCGATCACCAGTTCGTCGGCGGCGTCGGCGTCCAGGTCGGCGCACCACACGGCATGTCCCCACTTGAGTTGATCGTCGACAACGTGTCGCTGCCACAACTCGCCCGCGCTTGCCGGCGGCGTGTAGACGACGACCTGAAACCCGTGCCACGGCTCGATCGTCGCCAGGTAATCGCCGCCCGCGGCAAGCCTGCCATGCTTGATCTCGCTGGCCCCGCGGTTGGGCGCGGTCTGCTGGTTGCCGGTGCCGATGAGCTGGCGCGACCATGCACCTTGCACGTCGCGGGTAAGCAAGCTCACTCCCTCGAAGCTGGCCACCAACAGGTCAAGCTGGCCGTCGCGATTCAAATCGGTCGGCCAGAAGTTATGCGCCACGTGCAACTCCTCGTTGAGCACGCGCGGCTGCCAAGGGCCGGCCACCGGATCGCTAGGGACGTCAAAGGCCAGCACGCGCAGCGGCGCCTCGGCGAAGTGCGGCCCCTTCGATCCCCGACCGAACAGCGGCACCACGATCAACTCGTCTCGGCCGTCGGCGTCCAGATCGGCAAAGCGAATCCGATGGATCGTCGGCTCCACTCCGATGCGGTGCAGCTTCCACGGCGCGTCGACCGTGGCGCCCCGCTCGAGCCATTGCAGCGACCCGCTGGATTGCGTGTCACTCGGCCGCCAATCGGCTGCCAAGGCGAAATCCGTGTCACCGTCACCGTCGATGTCCGCCGGCGCAATCGCCACGTTGTCCGGCAGCGTCTGGCCTTCCAGGATGGTGTGCATCTGCCAGGTCGGGTTCTCGAACCAGATCACGCGCTTTGAGTCCACCACCAGAATGTCCGGCCGCCCGTCGTCGTTCATGTCCAAGATTTGCGTGGCATAGCCGACCGTCAACTCGTC
>JBBDYK010000172.1:0-5595 GCA_040901665.1 Pirellulales bacterium
TTGCTCCGCACTTGGCGAGGTTGAAAAATGCCACGAAGGCATTTTTCAACAGGCTACTAGGCGGCGCCATTCGCGATGAAGATCTCCGCCGAGCGCGTCAGCGACCCTGCGGAAAATAGTGCGAGTAGTACATGAAATAGCTGTGCACGCCGGTCCCGCCACCAGCGGGCCCGCCACGGTATTGCTGTTGTTGCAACTGCTGAATGGCGCCGCCTTGCCGTCGCAGCGCGTCGTTCTGGTTGATCAACGGCTTCACCAACGACTGGTAGTTCGTGATGTCGGGGTTGTTATTCTGCAAGAGATTCAGATACGGGCTGACCGTCGGGCCGTTGGGGTTTCGGGTGCTGCCGCCGGCAAGACCTTGAGCCGGCACGGCGCGCAGCGACGCCAGGGAAACCACGGTAACCAGGGCGACTACGAGCAGCATTTGGAACTTCATGGCATGGCCTCCCGTAGTGACTTCGTCCGAATCGCTTTGACCCCTGCATTATAGGCCACGGCGATTGCCGGTAAAAGCAACCTGATAGCAGCCCCGTCCAAACCCACCTGAACGGTTGGGTCGACTTTGACAGCCCTCGTGGCCGTTATGTGCCAGGCGGAGTCGCCAAGAGCAGCGCCAGCAGCTCGCCGATAAAGGTCACGATCACGCCGACATAGAGAATGCCCGTGGCGCTTTGCGTGTTGGGTATTTTAAGCGTCTGCCAGGTCATCAGGGCCAACATCAGCGCGCCAACGATGCCGGCCAGCCACCGCAGCGCGAGAAACAGCCAGGTGCTGGTGGATGGCCAGCCGTCGGAAACGAGCAGCGCCAAATCAGCGCCGGCCACAATCGCGCGGATGGCCACCGCGGCCGCCATCAAGACGACCAGCCGCTGCAAGGGACCGATCGCCATGGTGGGCGAATTGAGATACCAGTGTCCCAAAAACATGGCCGCCATGGTCATGCCGAGCACGAGTCCACTGGTGGGCGGGTCGAGCCACGCCAACGCCATGGCGCCGGCACAGTCGCTCGGCACGGGCGGCATATCCGCCCAAGCGCCCCACAGCGCGCACGCCGCCACTAGCCACAGGATCGGGATGCCGAAGCGGGGTTTCTCATACAACCAGGCGACCGAGCCAAGGTAGCTGAGAACGGCCGCGGCCAGCGGCGGCGCCAGCACGAACTGCTCGGGCGCGCCCAGCGCCACCAGCGCGGCCAACACGGTCAGGCCCAGCAGGACGTACAAGTGGTTGCGATAATAGCCGCTGGTCACTTGTCGCGGATCGGTGAGCGCCATGCCCAGGGCCAAACCGAAGCAGAGCCGCAGCACGAATTGAGTGAGGATGGCCACGGCCGAATGCGCCTGGGTGAACCGCTCAGCGTCTTACCGCCGGCCGCCGTAAATTAGATTCATCATCTCGGAGCGGCTCGACAGGTTCGAACGGAAGAGACCCTTCATGGCCGAAGTGACGCACAGGCTGCCCGGCTTGCGAATGCCGCGAATGGTCATGCAGGTGTGCGTGGCTTCGATGACCACGGCCACGCCCTTGGCGTGCAGCTCGTCGAGCAACAAGTTGGCGATCGATTCGGTCATCCGCTCCTGGACCTGCGGCCGGCGCGCCACGACCTCCACCACGCGCGCCAACTTGCTCAAGCCGATCACGCGTCCGTCGGGCACGTATCCGATGTGCGCCACACCGGTAAACGGCAGCATGTGGTGCTCGCACATGCTATTGAAACTGATGTCGCGCACGAGCACGACTTCGTCGTACTGCTCGACGAAGAATTTCTGCAGGTGGACGCGAGGATCTTCGTGCAGGCCGGCGAACAACTCGGCGTACATGCGGGCGACGCGAGCGGGCGTTTCGCGCAACCCGTCGCGATCCGGATCTTCGCCCACGGCCAGCAGAATCTCGCGCACAGCACGGGCAATGCGAGGCTGATCGACCGGAGACTCGGCAGCAGCCGCGGGGATCGGTCCTTCCTCGCCGGCCAGGCTGCCCAGATCGGCGCCGCCGGGCAGTTCATCGGCCAAGCCGTTGGGGCGTCGATAGTTGTCACTGGGGCTCATGCAGTCGATCTTAGAAGGCGGCCCGCCGCCCGGTCAAGAAGCCTGCTCAATTCAAGCTGAATGCCGGCGGAAAATCGGCCAGGGCCCGCTGCTCGCCGATGTCGCACGTCGGCTGCTGCAAATGCAACAACAGTTGCTGGGCGCGGCGGTCGACGTCGGGTTCGGCCAGCAGGGCTTGCTTGGCGGGCAGATCCAAGTCGAGCGCATAGCTGATCACATCCGTCAGCGTGCCCAACGATATTTTCTTGGCCGCCACCTGGTTCGACACATCGGCGGCGTCGTCGCAACCGGGCAACATCTCCTCGAACGTGGCGGCAAGTTGGCGATGTAACGCCGGCCGCGCGATGGCCGAGTGGGGCGGATAGGCGTCCTCCAGTAGCTCCGCCTCGGCCACGCGGAAGCGATGGTCCACCGACACCTCGCGCACGATGCGCACACGGCGCAAGCCCACCAACAGCAAGTTGTATTGTTGATTGGCCTGCGACTGCCACGTGAGCACGCGGCCCAGACACGCCACCGGCGCAATGGGAGGGTTGCCTTCATAGCCGGCTTCCCAGCCCGGTTGCAAGAGGGCCATGGCAATCAGCCGGTCGCTCGACAGTGCGTCGTGCAATAGATCGACGTAACGCGGCTCGAAAACGCGCAACGGTTGGATCACGTGTGGAAACAGCACCAGGTTCGGCAGCGGAAACAGTCGAACTTGCCCGGTAAACTCCTCGGGCGTGAAGATCAAATCTTCCTCGTTATACGACATGTACCACTCTCCCCCCGCCACTCGGGCGAACCGGTGTTGCGGGCACCTTCGCGCAACTCGAATTAAGACCCAACACGGTTGCGAGCTGATTCAAACATACTATGCATATCGGCGGCCACGTTCACGCGCCGGTGGCGGCCAGATGAATTTCAGGGATCAGATCGGGCACGATCTCGATTTCCGGGAATTCCTCCTGACTGGCGATCACCTCCGCGAAGCATCGCTCGAACTGCGCCAAAAACTGTTCCAAATCGAGCCCCATGTGCCAGGGCCGATACGGTTCGAGGTAGCTGCGCGTGCTGTAATACAGCTTGCGAGCGCCACGAATGTTTCCATTGCCAAAATGGTGCAGAGCCACAGCCGCCTGGATCAGACCTTGGTAGAACTTGCGCGACGGACCTTGATAGTCGGTCCACAGCGCTTCCCAGACCTCATGGCTCTCATAAAAGTCGCATTCGTTGAAATGCTCGATGCCCGTCAAGTACTGCTCGGGATACTCGGGCGGATCCGCCATGGCTCGACTCGAAGAAGTCTGCGGTACGTGCAAGTCGAAACGGCAATCCGTCGCATGCCCGAATTATAGGCGCGCGGCAACCGACGGACCACCGCGGGGTGGAAATCCAGTCGGCGGTGCATTGCATCGGGCGCTAGTGGAGCGTCAAGCCGATTCATTCGGGTGACGCGAAACGTCGCCAAAGACGCTAGTGCTTTGGCGCAAATAGATATCTAGTCGTCCGCGTGAAAGCTATCATCCGAAATCCAAGCGTTGACAGAGCACTAGTCGCGGCCGGTCAGCGACATCACCAGTTGCACCATGTACCAGAACAACAGCGCCACGGAGGCAAACAACGCCAAAGAAGCGGCCACGTGCTGGCCGATGCGATAGTGGTGCAAGACGTTGCTCGTGTCGTAAAGGATATATCCGCTGGCCAGGGCCAGCATGGCGCCGATGAAAATGATGCCCAGGTTGAAGCCGAAGATCGCGCTGGCGAAAATCATCACCAGCGCAATCAACCCGGCCACCATCAACCCCGTCCGCAGGAACGAGAAATCGGCGCCCGTGAGGAAGACGATGGCCGTCAATCCGCTGAACACTAACACAGTGAGCAGGCCGGCCGTGGGAATGACGTTCTCGCCGCCGAAGTGCTGGGCAATCCACAGCAGCGGCACGAAGATCACCGCTTCGGCCACGACATACAGACCAAGTCCCAGATACTGCTTGCCGAGCGACGCGGAATTCAGAGCCCAATTGTTGGCGACGTAGCTGACGGCGATGAAAGCGCCCAACACCACGAACCATCCCCAGCGCGACGCGCTAATCTGCATGACCAGGTCGCCGATGCCTGGAATCTGCAACAGCGCCGCCTCCAAGGCAACGAAGGCCAACACCGCTCCGCCCAGGTGCAAATAGGTCTGACGAATGAACCCGGCGCGCTCGCTGGCAGGCGCATCGGCCGCAGTCATGCCCCAACTGGCGTAGGGGTTTTCGGCATAGCTCATGGCACGTTCCTTTTGACTCGAATGGGGAGTTTTTCGACTCCGGCGGCGGTCGGTAAGACAACTCTACCGGACGCCCCCCCTCTGTCAAGCAACTTCGCGGCCGCGGGCGAGGGCCCATGGCTTTGATTGCCAGCCCCAAGCCCACTAAGATTAGCGGTTGCTCGGGATATGCCGATTCATCAGACCGTTCGTTGGAGGAACCGACCGTGGTCCTTACTCCCAGTACGATGCTCCCCTTGGGAACTCAGGCTCCCGATTTCTCGTTGCCCAACGTGGACGGAAACACCATTTCGCTGGGCGATTCTACCGGCGCCAAGGCGACGCTCGTCATCTTCATGTGCAACCACTGTCCCTACGTGATCCACGTCGCGCCGGAGTTGGCCCGCTTGGCACGCGAGTACCAAGCGCGCGGCGTAGCGGTGATCGGCATCAACTCCAACGACGTCACGACGCATCCGGCCGACTCGCCCGAGCAAATGGTGCACGAGGTCGAAATGCGGGAGTACACGTTTCCCTATTTGTTCGACGAAACGCAGGCCGTGGCCAAGGCCTACAAAGCGGCCTGTACGCCCGACTTCTTCCTGTTCGACGCCAATCAAAAGCTTGTCTACCGCGGTCAACTCGACGACAGCCGCCCCAACTCCGGCATTCCGCTCACCGGCAAGGACCTGCGCGCGGCGCTCGACCAGGTGCTCGCCGGCCAGTCGCCGCACGCCGAGCAAAAGCCCAGCATCGGCTGCAACATCAAATGGCGCGCGGACAACGAGCCGGAGTACTTCAAGTAGTCGGCTGGCATCCAGCCTTCGGCGTGCGTGAGTCGACTTGGCCGCCGCGGAATTGCGGATCAGCCTGAACGCTGCACTCCAACGATCATTACTGGTCGCCGTTGGCGTCGCGGCGGCGCTCGTCGTCGCGAAGCCTGTTGGTGAGCCACCAGCCCCACAGGATGTAATGGAAGGCGACAAAGCCTAGCACGGCGCAAAACGCCGCGACGATGTAAAGTCCGGCCAAGCCTGCGACGGAGATCAGACCTAGCACCAGCGTCAGTCCAAAGCCCAAAATGATGATGACGGGCAACAGGGAACCGCGCGAGCGGCCGGCGCCGCCCGTCTCGTCCAACTCAGGCTTTCCAGGACGAACGTCGTACACCAATTCGTCTTCCAGGATACTTCCGGGATCTAGTGCTCTGTCAACGCTTGGATTTCGGACGATAGCTCTCAGTTGGAGCACTAGACATTTATTTGCGCCAAAGCACTTGCGTCTTTGGCGACGTTTCGCGTCACCCGAATG
>JBBDYK010000173.1:0-5584 GCA_040901665.1 Pirellulales bacterium
TGCCGCCCGAATGTTGCACGACCCGATATCCGTGGTCATGGATGCCCGAACCCCAGCCTATGCCATAGCTCGAGCCGGGGTTGCTCGCCGTCGTGGGCCGCTGCATTTCGTCGATCGCGTCGTCGCTGAGGATCGCGCGCTGGTCGGGCAGGTGTTCCTTCAGATGGAACATGGCAAACCGCGCCAGGTCATGGGCGCTTGCATAGACGGCCGACGCGCCGGAGTGATCGAACTCATAGAATGGAATACGGCGCCCGTCCGGCATGTAGCGAATCGCCTGATGCGGCTCGAGCCCGGGCCCGACGTCGACCGACATGTGCGTCAGGCCGAGCGGCAGGAACACATGCTCGCGCATGAAGTCGACATAAGTCTGGCCACTGGCGCGTTCGATCACGTAGTCCAGCACGCCATAGCCCAGGTTGCTGTATTGATAGTGCTCGCCTGGTTCGGTCATCAAGTTGCCGAAGCGGCGGATGGTTTCATCGCGCGTGGGCGGGCGATACGCCTCGTCGGCGTAGAAGAACTGATAGTGCAACGGCAGCCCGGCCGTATGATTGGCGACGCGTCGCAGCGTGGCCTGGCCGGCGTCGCCACGGTGCGCACGCAGCTTGGCCACGCCCAGGTACTCGTTGACCGGCTTGTCTAGGTCGAGCTTCTTTTGCTCGACGAGCACCATCAGCCCGGTGGCGGTAATCGGTTTGGAGATCGAGGCCAGCGAATAGAGCGTGTGCTCGCTGGCGGCAATGCGATTCTCGCGATCGGCCCAGCCGAATCCTTGTTCCCAAACGATCTGGCCCTGATGCGCCACGGCCACGCTGATTGATGGGATGCCGTGATCCACCAGCGCCTTGGCAATCCGCTCGCGCACCGGCTCGAAGCGATCATCGTCGGCCGCGACACTAGCAGACCAAGCCAACAGCAAGCCGAGCGCCAGTGCCAGGCGCCCGCGGCGGACGTTCGTTGAAAGGTGTAAAGCGTTCATGCCGGATGTCTCGCGCGACGCGTAGGTGGGCGATGAGCGGTGGGGTGCGTTGGGGCACATACCAACTAATCTAGACAAAACCCGTCGGCATCTCTACCGGCGCACTGGGCGCTGCGCCGTCTCGCATTCGGCCGTTGGCAAGCAGACAGAATCGCGCTCAACTGGTTTCCGCCACTAGCTTGCCGCCGCACGGCCGTTTATGCTGGTTGATCCACTGCGAACCAACTTCTCATCCGTTCTCGATTCCTCCAGGAGCCAGCGAGCCGTGAATCCTCCCGCCGATTCCCCCGATTTCGCCAAGGGTGACGGGCTGTTGCCGGCCATTGCTCAAGACGCCGCTACCGGTCAAGTGCTGATGCTGGCCTATATGAACCAGGAAAGCTACGACGAGACGCTGCGCAGCGGGAGGGCCGTCTATTTCAGCCGCAGCCGCAACAAACTGTGGCGCAAAGGCGAAGAGAGCGGCAACGTGCAGGAAGTGCAGGCCATCTTTGTCGACTGCGACGCGGACACTATTTTGCTCAAGGTCAACCAGATCGGCGGCGCGGCCTGCCACGAAGGATACGCCAGTTGCTTCTTTCGCCAGGTGACGCCCGAGGGATACCAGGTGATCGGCGAGCGCGTGTTCGATCCGGCCGTGGTCTACAAGAAGCAGTAACGCAAGATCGGCCGCCTTGGCGTCCGCAAGAATATGTCCACCAGCAAGTGTTTGAAACTTGGAATTCCCGCCGGCAGCCTGCAGGAGGCCACGGCCGAACTGTTTCGCCGCGCTGGCTACAAGATCACGTTCAACTCGCGCAGCTATTTTCCCACGATTGACGACGACGACATCGAGTGCATGTTGATTCGCGCGCAGGAGATGGCCCGCTATGTGGAAGATGGCGTGCTCGACGCGGGCTTGACCGGCTATGACTGGATCATGGAGAACGGCGCCGACGTGGTGGAGGTGGCCGAACTGATCTTTTCGAAGGTCAGCCGGCGGCCCGTACGCTGGGTGCTGTGCGTGCCCGAGAACTCGCCATTTCAGAGCGTGCAGGATTTGCAGGGCAAACGCATCGCGACCGAAGCGGTGGGTTTGACCGAGCGCTATCTTGCCGCGCATGGCGTAAAAGCCAAGGTGGAGTTCAGTTGGGGCGCCACCGAAGTCAAGCCGCCCAAGCTGGCCGATGCAATCGTGGAAGTCACCGAGACCGGCAGTTCGCTGCGCGCCAATCAACTGCGCATCCTGGACGAGGTGCTCACCAGCACGCCGCGGTTCATCGCCAACAAGGCTGCTTACGCCGACAATTGGAAACAGCAGAAGATCGACGACATCGTGCTGATGTTGCGCGGCGCGATGGCCGCCGAAGGCAAAGTGGGACTGATGATGAACGTGCCGCGCGGCAGCTTGCAACAAGTGCTGTCGCTGTTGCCCGCACTGCAGCAGCCGACCGTCTCCAGCCTGGCGGACGAGAAGTGGGTGGATGTGAACACGATCCTCGACGAGTCGATCGTGCGTCACATCATTCCCCGTTTGAAGGCCGCCGGCGCGCGAGGCATCGTCGAATATCCGTTGTCGAAGATCATCGAGTAACTGCAGACTACCGAGGATGTACGCGATGACGAAGTGGATTTGCACAAGCGCGATGCTGGCTTTCGCCGGATTGCTTGGGATCGCAATGCCGGCCGCGGCCGCCGAACTACCGGAGATACTGCGCGAAGACTTCGAGCAAGGAGCCGCACGTTGGCGGCCCTTTGATCCGAACTCGTGGAAGGTGCTGCGAACGCCTAAGGGGCACGTTTACAGCCTGTTCGAGCAGAGCAAGTATCAGCCGCCGCATCGCAGTCCCCTCAACATCGCGATCCTGGACGATCCGATCGTGGGCGACTTCGCCTTGGAAGCGCGGCTGCAAAGCACGGTCAAGGACTACGATCATCGCAGCATGGTGCTGGTGTTCGGCTATCAGGATCCGGCGCACTTCTATTACGTACACTTCGGCAAGAAGACCGACGATCACGCCAATCAGATTTTCATCGTCAACGATGCGCCCCGCGTGAAGATTTCGACCAAGACGACGCCGGGCACGGCCTGGGACGGCGCTTGGCACCGGATCAAGATCACGCGCAACGCCGGCGATGGCGCGATCGCCGTGTACTTCGACGACATGCAAGAGCCCGTGATGACGGCGACCGACACGACGTTTGCCTGGGGCAAAATCGGCATCGGCGCATTCGACGATCTGGGCAATTTCGACGACATTGTCTTGGCCGGCCAGCGGGTCGAACCCCCGGCCAAGTAACCGTTAGTTTTTTGTGAATCGGTTTAGGGAAAAGGAGCGATGTTGATGAGTGCTGACAAGCGAGTGGCCGAACTGGGCCTGGAACTTCCCCCCGCGCCCAAGCCGGCCGGTGTCTACAAGCCCGTCGTGGTGGCCGGCAATATGGCGTACGTCTCGGGGCACGGCCCGCTGAAGGCGGACGGCACGATGATGACCGGCCGCGTCGGCGCGGACGTCGATCTGCACGGCGGACAGACCTCGGCCCGGCAAACCGGCCTGGCCATTCTCGCTACGCTCAAGTCGCACCTCGGCAGCCTCGATCGCGTGGTTCGCGTGGTAAAGCTGTTGGGCATGGTCAATTGCACGCCCGATTTCACCGCGCAGCCGCAAGTCATCAACGGCTGCAGCGAGCTGTTCCGCGACATCTGGGGCCCGGACAACGGAGTTGGCGCCCGCAGCGCCGTCGGCATGGGCTCCTTGCCCGGCAACATCCCTACCGAGATCGAAGTGATCTTTGAAGTGAGGGAATAGGAAAAGGCTGGAGACCGGAGGCCGGAGGCTGGAGGACGAAGAACGACGCTACAAATCTCCGTCGCCGCTCATTAGATCCCTAAGGTGGCCGGTCTCGTTGAGCGCGTGCACCTTGATTTCGCTGTCCCAGGTAAGTGTGCTGATCGAGCCGTTGGAGAAGGCGAATGGGTTGTGCTCGGCCGGTATGCCCAACAGCGCTTTCAGTCCGGCTGACAGCGATCCGCCGTGCGCCATCACCGCCACCACACGCTCGTTGCGCTGGAGGATGGCATCGAAAGCCGCTCCCGCGCGCAGCATGACGTCGCGGCGAGACTCCCCGCCGGGGATGTGAAAGTCGGGGTCGGCCGCGCGCCATTGGGCGGCGACCTCCGAAAATCGGTCGTTGATCTCCGGCCAGGTGTGACCCTGGAAGATGCCGGCGTTGATTTCCATCAATCGCGGGTCGGTGACGACCTCCAGCCGGAGCTTGTCGGCCAGGATGCGGGCAGACTCGACGGCGCGCGCCAAGGGGCTGGACACGATCACGTCGATCGCCTGTCCGGCCAGCGCATCGGCCACCGCCTCGCATTGGCGTCGCCCCAGCGGCGACAGATGGCTATCGGCCTGACCCTGGATGCGCCCCTCGAGATTGTAGACCGTTTCGCCGTGACGAATGCAGAACAGTTTCATCGTGCCCTCGAAGTTGCGCAACGACGAAACTAACAGGCAAGCGTCGCTTCGGCAACCGCCGCTGCAGGTGGCAGCCACGGCGCTATCCGAGCCAACGGACTGCTATCGCAGCGCGCTTTTGGTGGGGGGTTGTTCGGAGCTCGACCAGCGAACGCCTTCGGCCGGCAGCGTTCGGGAGGTCGGCGCTTGAGCTGAGCTGCGTTGGGCCGGAACATCGAGCGAGGTCAAATGCTTGGCAGCTTGCGCCTGGCGATCGGTGGCCAGTTGCTGCAAGAAGGCTGGCGACGCGCGGTCGATCCGGATGATCTCGGTGGTAGCTTGGGGATTGTTGAGCGGACGGACGACGCAAATCACTTCCGCGCCGTCTAAATCCATCGGCGCCGCGCCTGACGGGCCCGGCAGCATCGCGCCGGCGGCCGCAGGCATGGTTTGCGCCATCGCGGGCACGGTGTTTCCGCCGGCCAGTTGTGCGACGGGCGGACGCGCGGCATAGATTGCCGTGAGTCCCACTTCGTCGAGTTCTTGGTGAATGGATTTGAGCGCGGCGTAAAGCCCTTCGTTGTCGGCCGGATCGGCGGCGTTGCAAACGCCGATCACCAGGCCGTCCGTCGTGAACAATCCGCCGCCGCTGCGTCCTTCGACCGGCGCGCCGGCGACTTGCAAATTCTCCGGCGGACCGACGAACTTATTGATCGACGCGATGTGGCTGGGGATCGCCGTGGCCGGTCCACCGTGATTGCAGCCGACCGTGATCACCTTCACGCCGCGCGCGACGACGTGACCCTGCGGCGCCACCGGCGCCACGCGAACCGGCAGGCCGGGATGAATGCTCACCAGCGCGATGTCGTTTTCGAGGTCGTAGGACACCAATCGGCCGGGCAGGTTTTGCGGCGCGTCGGCGCCGCACAGGTCGACGATGATGGCGCCTTTGCCCCGCGAGTCGCGGAAGATGTGGCCGCAGGTCAGGATCAGCGCGTCGCCGTGCCGTGTATCGATGAGCGTGCCGGAGCCGTAGGATGAGCCGGTCGGATCTTCGACCTTCAACCGCACGCTGCTGTGAATCAACTCGTCGGGACTGACGATGCCGGGAGCCGCTGCGGCCGCTGGCGCGGGCATGCTCACCGGCGTCAGACGATCGCGCGTC
>JBBDYK010000174.1:0-5529 GCA_040901665.1 Pirellulales bacterium
GTTGCATCTTTTCGGCGGACTCGGGCTGCTGCGTCAGTTCGCTCATTTGCTTGCGCAGGCCCGCTTGCTGGGCTCGCAATTCCGACATCTGACGCTCCGCCGCGCGCAATTGCTCGACCAGCCGGGCCAACTCTTGCTCGCGGCGGTTCGAGAGAATGGCCATCATCTCGTCGAGATCCTTGGCGATCTTGGTTTGTTGCGTGGCCGCTTGCGAAAGTTGATTCTGCTCGAGCCGTTCGCTGGTCTGCCACATCTGGCCGCTGATGCCCTGCTTGCGCGCGTGGTGCAGACCGTCGTTGATGGCAGCCGCGGCCAAGGGATCGGTCTGTTCCAGCGAATCGGCCATCTGGCTCATTTGCTGTTGGGTCTTTTCCAGTCGCCGACTCAAGTCGGTTTGCTCGGCGGCCAACTTTTGTAGATCGGCCTGTTGCTGCGCGGCGAGCTCTTTCGCGTCGCGCCCCAGTGTTTTCTCGGCGATTTGCCGGGTCGCTTTGGACAATTGCTCCTGGGCCGCTTGCAGTTGCGCCACTTCGCGGGCAAAGCGCCGATAGTTGTCCCATTGCCGCAGGTCGTCGATCATGTCGTCCAGCGACTCGATCACCGCGTCCTGGCTTTGCCCGGCCGCGGAAAGCGACTGCTCGATCTGCGGGTCGGCCGGCTGCGGCGGCTCGGCTTCACCCTCGCGGGGCAGCGCGGCCTGCGCCGCCTTGATGGCGCCGGTCAGCTCGCGTTCGATGGTGGCCAGGTGCCCTTCGCCCAGCCGTGCCAGTTCTGCGGAGATCGACGACATCCGCCGCTGCATGTCGGGACTGTCGACCTGGTTGTTCGCCAGGTCGGCCAGAAAATCGTCGATCTGCGCGGGAATGCCCTCGGTCGTGCTGGTGAGCGTGCGTGTGATCTGCCGTTGATTGAGCTCGGCCGACTGCGCGTGGTCGACGTCTTGCTTGGCGAGCCGCCCAACCTGATCGAGTTGGATTTCCAGCGACTTGGTCTGGCCGCGGGCGTCCTGCTCCAGTTTCAACACGCGCTGCAATTCGCCGAAGATCAGCATTTGGCGCTGCGCGAGCCGCTCTTCGAGCTCCGCGGGCGAAATGATCGTGAGTCGCCGCACGGTGCTCTTGCCCGTTTGCGGCAGGTAATCGCTGGCGGTGGCCCAGATGGAAACCTGCGATCCGGCCTGTAACTTCAAATCGGCCAGCGGCCAGCGCTTTTCGGTCGTGCGACTTTCACCCAGGCGGCCGCCGGCCAGCATTCCGCCCGCTTCCAGCGGCGCGACGCGTTGGGGCCCGCGATAAAGCGGCACGGCAAAATCCGCCACGTCGGCGTTGTCCGAGCGGCTGAAGTGCAAATTGATTTCGCCAATGGCCAGATCGTCCTTGGCCACGATCTTCAACGGCACGGTGCCTTGCGGGGTGACGAAAATATTTGCGGCCGGCTGCTCGATGGTCAAGGTCGGTGCCAGATCGTCAACCGAGCGGATGTCGAATTTCTCAAGCGCACCCCCCTCCAGACCCTCTTCATCCCGCATGATGATCCAATAGCCGCCGGTCTTTTCGATCACGAACGCCGGCGCAGCCGAAGTGGCCAGCGTGAAGCCGAATCCATCGTCGGCGACCTGGGCCGGCAGGTCGTCGCCGTGCTCCTGGCGGATGGTCACGCTCTTGAGCTTTTTGGTCGAGGCGCCGCGCAGCTCGACCTTCGTGCCGCGCAGGGCATGAATGCTTTGCTCGCTCGACTCGATCGGCAGGCCGCTGTAGTCGGGCGGGTGCAACGTGATATCCAGCGACGCCAACCGCGGCGGCTCGACCACTTCCAGCTCGATCCACGGCATCGACGAATCGTCGCCGCCGACCGCGCGATACGCGAATGGCCGGCTTACCGAATCCTTGCGCGCCACCATGGCGCCGTCGAGCAATTGCATCGACTCGATTTCCTCGGTCTGCGTGCTGCCCACGGTATAGCGATAGTGGATTTCCACCTGATCGGGCACGCGGTGCGTTTCGTTCTGCAGCAGCTCGACTTCGAACTTCTGGCCGGACGCCAGCCGCGTGGGAGGTTGGTGGAATGCCAGGTTGTAGACGCGCGGCCAGGCATCGTCGCCCCAGGGACGCGCCAATCGCGCCAGCGCGATTTGCGCATGATGCGGCGCCGTCAGCGCGATCGCGGCGGCGATCACCCCGACCGCGCCCGCTGCCATCGTGGCGCGCCGTGCCGGACGGCGCTCGATGGCCCGTGAGAAGTCGAGCGATTCGGCCGCCGAGGCTGTCTCCAGGATGACGGCCCGCCGCAGCGCCGCCGAGCCAGCTTGCACGTCGAATTCGGATTGCTTGAGAAACTGGACGGTGCTGGCCAATCGATCGGCCAAGACCGGATAGTAATGCTCGACGCGCCGCGCCAGTTGCACGTCGCCCAGCGCGTAGCCCAGCGACCCAAAGCCGAAGCGATACACGCTCCAGACGAAGAGCATAACCAACGACAGGCTGCACAGCAGGCGAATGCCGGGATCCTGAAAGCGAACCAGGTAGTCGATCCATCCCAAGATCAACATCGCCGCTGCCAGGCAGGCGAAGATCCAGCCCAGGGCATACATCGCCAGCAAACGTCGGGCTTGCCGGCGGACACCGCCAATTTTCTGTTCCAGCGGATGGGCCATAAAACATCCCCTTCGCGCCCGCTCGTCCGTGACAGGGCTTGCAGCGCTGCGAGTAGCAATCCCGCGCACCACGCCACGGCGCCGCGGCGCTATTATAACATTCCCTTGCGCTTACGTAGAATCCATTCGGTGACAATCAGTCCCAAGAATGCCGACAACAACCACCACTTATTCCAGAGAATCTCCGGCGGCAACGTCTCGATCGGCACCTGCCGACCGGGCGGCAGTTCATCCAGCAGTCGCTCGACCTGGTTGATGGAAAAAAAACGTCCGCGCGTTTCGTCGGCGGCCCGCTTCAGCTCGGCCACGTCCATCTGCACCCGCTCCAATTCTCCGGGCGGAGCAACAACCAGGAAATCGGTTGACGGCGCCTTGCCGGGGAACGTGGGTGTCGCCACCCAGGCGTGATAGCGGCCGTCCATCGCCTCGTTGAACACGCCCTCGAACACGCCCCGATTGGTGGCATTGCGGTGCAGGTTGATGCGTTGGTTCTTAGTGCCTTCCCGCTCCAGCACGACCGCCACGCCATCTTCGGCCACCGGCGCTTCGCGCTCGTCGATGAACCTCACGCGCAGCCGCACGGCTTCACCACGGCGAAACTCGCGGCGGTCGGCGGTCAGCTCCACGGCATGTTCCTTGCCCAACAACTTCGAACGGCTCAGATAACGGACAGCCTGGATCCAATAGCGCGCGAAGAACACGTCGCCCACGCGATGCCGCCAGCGCCAGGTATCGTCGGTCGCGTGAAACAGCACCTTGCCCGCGCCCACATATTGCATGGCGAACACCGGCAAGCGGCGCCCGTCGTCGGCCAACTGGCTGGGATGTTCGGCCAGCACGCGTGCCCCCGGCTTGACCTGCGGCGCCTCCAGCATCCAGTACAACGGGGGCAAGTCGCGCCAGATGCGCTCGGTCTCGGCAGGGCTGTCTCCCAACTGCATCTGCGGGCTCGACATGCCCAAGTCGGTCGGCTGCACGGCGAAGCCTTCGCGGATGCCTTGCGGATTGGGGCTGGTGGCGGTGGCCAGGTCGAGCGGAAACAGCGACTCGAGCGGCGTGTTTCGGTAGGCCAGCGGCGTGAACAACGGTCCGGCGATGAACGCCAGCCCGCCCCCCTTCTCCGTGACGAAGTCGTGCAAATTCGCCAACACGCTGGCGCTCAGGTAGGCAGGGTTCACGTCACCGAAGATGATCACATCGAAGGCAAACAGCTCTTCGCGCCGCACGGGAAAGACACGCATCGCCGTCTGGTCGAGCTCGGCGTATTCCAGGTCGGCGTCTTGCAGCATGGTCTTGAGCTGGATGGTGCTGTCGCGCTCGAGCATGTTTTTCAAGTAGCGGAACTCAAAGCTCGGATAGGCTTGCACCAGCAACACCTTGATCTGTTCCTTGCGAACGCTGACCAGGCGTTGTTCGAAGTTGTTTTCGGCTTGGGCCTCTTCGGGCAAGTTTTGCACTTCGACCAGGTATTCGAAATCGCCGACCTTCGTCGGTCGATAAGGCAAGCGCAGCCGCTGCGGCTTGCCGTCGGGGTCGATGACGACGCTCATCCGCGCGAGCACCGCCGGGTCGTCCTTCTCGCGCAGCACGACGTCGACCGTCTTGCCGGCAAACCCAGCGCCGGTGAGCTTGAACTCGAAGTTCACCACGTCATCGACGAACACCACTTCGTCGACCAGCAAATCGGTCAGTTCCAAATCGCGCACCGGCTGCTCGCTGCCGATTCCCACGGTAAACAGCGGCACGCCCTTGCGCCGCGCATAAAGGGCGGCGTCGGCCAGCGACTCACCGTCGGTATTGATGCCGTCGGTCAGATAGACGACGGCCGCCGGTGGAGTTCCGCGCAGATCGCTCAGCACGCGGCGCAGACCGCCGCCCAGGCGGCTGCTCTCGCCGCGCGGCTGCAGCGCACGCACCGAGTCGCGCAACTCATCGAGCGATCCAGACTGTGGCCGTGCGGCGCTGGACACGAAATACAGCTTCAGTTGATAGTTGCGGGCCACCGAAGCCAACAGGTTCGTGCCCTTGTCGACCAATATCGTTTTGGCAAGGTTCAGCCGGTGGGGTTCTTCGAGCTGGGCCGCGCGCAAGCGTTTGTCGACCAGCGATTGCAGCTTCTCATCGTCGTAGCGATCGGTGATGCCCATGCTGGCGGAATCGTCGACCACCACCGCCACGGTCGGCAGGCCGGTGCGGCGCAGCGACAGCGTGATCTCGGCAATCATCAACAACACGATGCCGATCAGCGCCAGCCGCATCGTCACCAGCAGCGATCGCAAAAGCCGGCCGGCCGTCGTGCTTTCGCGGGAGTAGAAGAACACGACCCAGCCGACGACGAACAGCAGGAACAGCAGCGTGACCCAGGGCGCCCAACTCCAGGTGTTCTCCAGGCTCCAGACCGTACCCTCGCCTGGGCTGGCGGGCGAAACGCCCATCCATTGCTCGAGCCAGTTTGGAAGGATGCCGCTCATCATGTCGCGCGGGCAAAACGCCAGGCCAGGAAGGATTCGCACAAGAGCAGCCCCAGCGCGCCATACAACAGCATATTATGCAGCCCGCTGCGCTGGCCGATCGTGGGGGCATCAGCCTCGTCCAGGTTGTCGCGGCGGTAGGTCGCAAACTCCCGCGGCAACTCATCGCTGGCCAGTCGCGTCAGGTCGCTTTCGGCCGTGTCGACGTTGACGGCAAAGGCCTCTTCGCGCGCTAGCGGCGGGCCAAGCTCGACGCGATACACGCCGCTTTCGGACGTGTCAGCGTAACTCCAGCGGCTGGCCTGGGCATCGAGCGTCATCCGCACTTCCTCGCGCTGACCATCCGGAGCCGCCACCACGATTGGCGCACGGCTGGCCATCGCCGGCAGCGCGTCGCCGAGTTGC
>JBBDYK010000175.1:0-5523 GCA_040901665.1 Pirellulales bacterium
CGTTGTTGTCGCTGGCGTTGATGGCGGCACTGTTGCCGTCGAACGTCGACTGGTTATAGAAGATGTGACGGCCGGCGACGGTGGAATTGGCAATCGGAGTGCCGTTTTCGGACCAGGAGATGCCGCCGTAACCTGACAAGAGGACGTCCAGATCACCGTCGCCGTCTACGTCCGCCGCCAACACGATCGAGCCACCGTAGGATTCGGTAGAGATGGTGTGGATGGCGAAGTTTTCGCTGCCGTCGTTTTCGAACCAGGCGACCTTGTTGTTGCCATAGTACGAGGCGGATACGACATCCATATCGCCGTCACCGTCCACGTCGGCCGCAATTACGTTGTAAGCCCCGCCCGTGGAAATCGTGTGGGTAGCGAAGTTTTGGCTGCCGTCGTTCTCGTACCAGGCGACCTTACCGTCGAAAAAGGACGCGGATACGACGTCCATATCGCCGTCGCCGTCTACGTCCGCCGCGAATACGTCGAGAGCCCCAGCGGCCCCAGTGGTGATCGTGTGGGTAGCAAAGTTTTGACTGCCGTCGTTCTCGAACCAGGCGATCTTGTTGTCAGAGTACGAGGCGGATACGACGTCCATATCGCCGTCGCCGTCCACGTCCGCCGCGAATACGCTCAAAGCACCATACGCTTCGGTTGTGATGGTGTGGGTAGCGAAGTTCTCGCTGCCGTCGTTCTCGTACCAGGCGACCGTACCGTCGAAAAGGGACGCTGAGAGGACGTCCATATCGCCATCGCCGTCCACGTCCGCCGCGAAAACGTCGGAATCCCCACCAGTGGTGATCGTGTGGGTAGCAAAGTTTTGGCTGCCGTCGTTTTCGTACCAGGCGATCTTGACTGAGGACGCTGAGAGGACATCCATATCGCCGTCGCCGTCCACGTCCGCCGCAAACACGTTGTCAGCCCCGCCCGTGGAAATCGTGTGGGTAGCGAAGTTTTGGCTGCCGTCGTTTTCGTACCAGAAGATCCCGTTGTCGAAAGCGCCCGCCAACGCTGAGAGGACGTCCATATCGCCATCGCCGTCCACGTCCGCCGCGAATATTGCGTTGGCGTTCGCCGCCTCTACTTCGTGCTTGTCGGCGAAGTCGCCGCTTGCCGCCGCCGGCGGCAGTATCGTCAGAGCATAGTCCTCGACTTCGCCATCGTCCGCCAAGCCCCCGACGCCCAGGTCACCGGCCGTACTCAAGCGAAAACGGGCGAAGGTAGTGCCATCTGCCGCCCAACTCGGCACGTCGAAGCTCAGCACGTTGTCGCCGCTGCCAGCATCCGTGACGTTGACCGAATCGAAGATCTGCTCGCCCGGACCACCCCAGCTGCCATCGCCGTTGAAATCGATCCAGGCATCGAGCTTCGCTGCGCCGCCCTGGACATTGACCGTCACACTGGCGCCGAGTTGGCCCACGTGGATGATGCCGAACGTCACGCCGTCTTCATCGGCGCCATCGGCATCGGCGTTGGGCGAGTGCGTGCCGTCCGTTTCCGTATCGCGCGTAGCGCCGAGTGTGGGGCCAACGGCGGTATGCTGCGCTCCGTTCTCGGCAATGAGCGTGGGATAGAAGTTGGGCGCATCGCCGAAATCTGCGGCCAGCAGCGTGCGCTCCTCCAGCGGCTCGACGTTCAATATGCGATCGAGCGATTCGGTCAGGAGCGAACAAACCGAGCGTCGACGCAGATGATAGTTTCGCTGGTTCGCGGGCAACGAGCGCACAGAGGTCCGCTTGCGGCGCAACATCGAGAATGTCCTCGCAGTAGGCGCGAAACTATCGTCAATCGAAGCTATTGCACTCGCAGACACTTGCAGGCCGCCGTTCATCCTACCCAACTGGCGACCAACAAATACATCGCTGCATCGATGCGGTCTCGCCGAACCTCGGCGGTGCGACAATGCTAAAACGACCGCGATGGGATTGCAAGAAAAAACCAGAGCCCTTTTGTAGCCTTTTGGGCATTTTCTTTGCGTCGAGCGACGAGGAACTGGTGTTTAGGAATAACCCATCGCCTCAGTCGCACAGTGGTGCGTTATCTTCGATGACGTTGTTGCGCGGTGCCTCGCCGCGGCAGTCGGTCCCTTTCTGGCCCGGTTATCCCCGCGGGCTGGCTCGCAACCGGCTAGATTCGTGATGATCCCTCGCAAACATCCATAGAATCTGAGCTGACGCTCCAACGTCAGCGCATCGTTACGCAACAAAAAATGGCACCGGCGGCACCTCCCACCGGGAGCACTGATTGAGTCGTTACCGCTGGTGATAGCGCGGATTTCTCGGGCAACACGACAATCGTTGCGAGACCGTGCTACGTCGGGCGCGACGAAACAGGCGTTTGCTGCACCGGATTCTGCAGCGCGGTGGTCGGCATGGCCGCCGCCTTCACGAAATGCTCATCGGCGACACGTAGATAGTGCTCGTTGGCCACTGCCTGCGAATTGCCCAACTACTGGCGGTCGACCTGTTGCGGAAACTGATTGGTTGGCTCTGTCTGACGTGTTGCACGCACGTTGTGGAGTGTTCGCGGCCACGGTTCGATGCCAGCCTGGTGGAGGATCCGGTGCAACTGTGTCCTCCGGATCACCCTGGCCTGTCGATTCGTGGAGATCAGAAACGCTGCGCCCTCGGGGACATCTTGCCAAGCAGCCTCCAGGAATGGGCGCAGCGCGGGAAAGGTGGGCACTAGTGGAGCGTCAACCCGATTCATTCGGGTGGCGCGAAACGTCGCCAAAGACGCAAGTGCTTTGGCGCAAATAAATATCTAGCGCTCCGCGTGAGAGCTATCATCCGAAATCCAAGCGTTGACAGAGCACTAGCCGCGCAAGCCCAACTCGCGTTGGCCTTTTTCCGTCAGCCGGTGCACGGTCCACGCAGGGTTCCAAGTGAACTGGACCACGACGTCGCGAACGCCGGGAATCTTGAGCACGCGCTCGCGGATACCTGGCTCGACCCGGCCGCCGCCGGCCGTGACCAGAAAGTTGAACTCCGGCCGCCCGCGATGGGGCATGGTGACCAGCACCGAGACGACTCCCCCTTGCTCGCGAACGTCGTAGACGTAGCCAAGGTCGACGATGTTGGCGTCGATCTTATAAAACTGCTCGTCCTTCACCTCGGCCAACGCTTTCCAGATCGCCGGCTTGAGCGGCGCGGTCGGCTGCGTCTCGCCCGGCCGAGCCAAGGGGCGCGGCGCACTCGCGGCGGTCATCGCGCGCGGCTGGGCCAGATGCACCTCCAGCGGGTGCAGCAACTGGTGACGCAGTCGCTCGAACTGCGCCGCGGGTTCGGCTCCTTCGTAGCCGCCATAGTAATAGGCGTTGCGCTGGTGGATTGTCGTACCGGCCTTCAGCCGCGCGTGCTGCGCCGGATAGCGGCTCCAAAGCTGACCGTGGCCATCATAGTGCAGAGTGGGCACGCCGCCATGCGCCAACTCCAGCCCTTCAGCCGTGTGCTCCAGCCACAAGGCTGCGAAGGCATCGCGGCTCGTGCGGTTGAAAAAGCCAACGCCCCAAAGATTCTCGGCCTGTCCCGGCGGCACCTCGCCCTGGTGCAACCTGCCCTGCGCGTCGAACCAGAGTGTGTCAGTAAATGAGTAGCCAGAGAAGACCCACTCGTCGTCACGCATGGCCTCAATATCGACGTCCTTGACCACGTCGAAGCGGCTCTCCTTGAAGAAGTACGGCAGGCCGGCATAAAACCGGTAGGTCTGGTCCATATGGATGCGGCTGGGTGTAAACACCGGGTGCAGCGGGCTGTAGGGAAATCCCCAGCGACGAATCCTCGCGCACAATCGCCCGCGGGTAACCTCGTAGTTGGGGCAACTGGGCCAGTTACGCATCCGCAGCTTTTGAAAGTGGTCGACATCGACGTAATCGTGCGCCCAGTCGATGCCTGCCGGCTCGCCGTGACCCTTGCCGCCGGCATACAGCTCCAGACCGTGCTGCCGCTTGGAGGTCAGGCGTTCGAGCTGGCCCACCTGCCGCGAAAGCCGGGCAACGTAGTGATGGTTCTCGATGTCGAGGCCATACCCTTCGCCGCGCACTTGCAGGTCGGTGGTGTAATCGGTTCGCTCGGACCAAGGGTTACAGCAAAAGACGAAGTACGTCGCATGCTGGTGAGCCGCGACATCGGCGAGAAACGTCAATCGACAAAGGCGCTCCCCGGGTTGCGCTGTTTCGTCGTCCACTTGACAGGCGATCTCGACCAGGGCGTTCGACGGCTGATCCCAGCGGGCTACGCGGAGCTCGCGGGCCAGGTCGGAGGCCAGCTTGCTCGGTACGGACAGCGTGATCTCGACCGGCTCGCCGTGGCGCTCGATGCCCACGGTCTCGAACAGGTCCAGCGGCCGCACATGCGTCCAGCCCTCACACCATGCGGCCAAGGCCTCGGGAAGCTCTGCGGCTGCAAGCCACTGGTCGGCAGTCACGGTGGGCGCGGTGGTGGGAACCAGCAACTGCCGTTCGTAGCTGAGCGTGTCCTTTGCGGATTCGGCCAACGACATGGCCAGGTCCAGTCTGCCCGCAGCGTGGGCCGATGCGAGCATTCGCAATTTTTCTGACACGCCGTCGGTACGATCAGCATAGCGCGCAGCGCTCATGGTAACAATCTCCGGGTTGTGTCTGGCGGTTGGGCGCGCGGACTCGAATTTATTTGGGCTGGATCAGTGGAGCAGCCGGTTCCCGTTCAGCTCGACATGCTTGATCGCGATAGGCCGCACGGAAGGCTCGCGGCAAACGAACAGCCATGCCCAATTTCCGGCAGTTATCAATGGATTCGACCTCGACGGATCTCTTGCTGCGGTGGTTGGCCGAGGGATCACGATGCCGCGCTCTCGGAACGAGCGGGACGGACGTTCCAGTCGGCGAAGACGTCGTCGCTGTGCGCCCCCACAGTGGGCGCGGGTCCCTGCACGGCGCTGGGAGTGCGCGAGAAGCGCGGGGCGACGTTCGGTTGAACGACCCCAGCTACGGTTATGAATGTCTGCCGCGACTGATTGTGCGGATGCTCAACGGCTTCTTGCCAGGAGAGGACCGGCGCGAAACAGACGTCGGACCCTTCCATGATCGCGCACCATTCCTCGCGGGTCTTGGTCTTCAAGACTGCGGCCAGTTTTATCGACAGCTTAGGCCACGCGGCGCGATCCATGTGCGCCTGAAATTCCGGATCGTCCGCCAATCCTGTCTTCTCCAAGAGCAGTGCGTAGAATTGTGGCTCGATGGCGGCGATTGAGACCCAGCGGCCGTCTTTGCATTCGTACGTGTCGTAGAAGTGTGCTCCGCCATCAAGCAGGTTGGCGTCGCGCTCGTCCACCCAAAGACCTGCCGCGCGCATGCCGAAGAACACCGAGGCAAGCGAGGCCGCGCCGTCTGTCATTGCGCAATCGATGACCTGGCCCTTGCCGGATCGAGCCGTCTCGACCAGCGCGGCGCAAATGCCCATCGCCAGATAGAGCGCGCCGCCGCCAAAGTCGCCCACGAGATTCAAGGGTGGAGGGGGTGAATCGTGCTTGCGCCCGATGGCATGCAACGCGCCG
>JBBDYK010000176.1:0-5519 GCA_040901665.1 Pirellulales bacterium
GCGTGTAGAGGAAGTGGTGAATGCCGTTGAGCGGATAGAAAAACGCCAGGCCCCAGAAGCCCACCAGCGACAATCCATGGCTCCAGATGGGTTTGCGCAGCATGATGGGCACGAAGTAGTACATCAGTCCCCAGCCGAGCGGCGTGACGAACAAACCCACCAGGTCGTGGATGAACAGTCCCCCGACGGCGCCGGCGCTCGTGCCAGTGAGCCAGTACTCGGGCAGGAAGTTGCCCATGGCATAGGTGAGGAAGGTCCACACGAAGGCGGCCATGAAATACCAACTGGCGACGTAGAGCGGACCCCTGGCTCGCGAGATCGGCGCCATGAAGTTGATGCCCACCAGCAGCAGGCCGGCCAATGCCAGCGGATCGATCCACGTAGGCGTTTCGCCCCATTCGAGCCCTTGGGCGCCGAACGAGAACGGCAGGGCCTCGAAGCTGGGCGACGCCGCTTGCAAGGTAGGTCCGACCACGATGCCCACCGCGGTGGACAGCACCACGAACTGCCACGCGCCGAAGATGAACCAACTCAAGCGCCGATCGAGCACCTTGCGCAGCGTCAGTCGCGGAATGGCCCAGTGCAGCGCGCCCAAAAACGCGTTGGCCAGAAAGCCATAGGCAATGGCATTGGTGTGCACCATGCGCCAGCGTCCGGCAGAAAGCAACTCGAAGCTTTGCAGCGGGTTCCAGTGAACCAGTTGTAGTGCCATCAACAACCCGGCCAGCATCGAAATGAACAGGAAGCCGAGCGCGGCGATGAAATAGGCCACCACGATCGGTTCGTCCACCAGGTCTTCGTGGCGCGCGTCGTCGGTTGGGCCCAAGAGCGTATCGATCATGTCGCGTTCGTCTCCAAACGATAGGGCTGATAGCGGCCCAGGGGATAAACCAACAGCATGGCCCAGCCGAACACCAGGTGTGTCAGCGCGGCGACCCACCACGGAATCCGTTCGACGATCCAATTGCCACCGAACAGCAGCGGCTGCAGCCAATTCAAAACGCCGTAGAAATTCAAGAGCCACACGGCCAGGGCCAACACGCTGACTAGCACGAACCGTGTGGCGAAGGTGGCGCTGGGCGAGAGCCGGGAGAGCACGATTTGAAACAGCATGCCGTAAACCATGCCCGTACCGATGTACAGGCAGCATCCGATCGCCAGGATCAGGCCGTTATCGACGGCGTTGAAGTCCAGCGCTTGCTCGCCCATCGGAAACGTGAGATACACGCGGATCAACTCCAGCGGCTGCTTTTCGAACAGCAGTGAACCGACGATGTTGAAGACCAGGCTGACCAGCGCCGCCACACCGCCCAGCAAGAAGCCGGTCGTGGCATAGTAGGCGGTGTAGTAGCCGCGCTCTTGCCATTGCTCCGCGGACGGCTTGCCTCCCGGCGCGAGTTCGGATTCCAATTGACGAACCCGGGCGCGCAGCTCTTCCAACTCTCGTTGCTTGGCGTCGGTGCTCATGGCGATTTCTCGGCGGGCGGTGTTTGCGAATCGGGTTCCGTGGCTGGAGTGGCGGGCTGAATCGTGGCCACCGGCGAAAACTCCGCGCCGCGTCGGCGCTTATCGGCCAGGTCGAGCACATAGTGCGTCAGATGCCAGACGTCATCGGGGGTTTCGGTAAACGCTTCTTTGAAGGCCGGCATCGGCGTGCCGTTGATGCCGGCGTAGATGCGGCGGTAGACGTCCAGCGGAGTCTGACCGCCATGCAGCATGCCGGAAGTTAAATCGGCGGCCGCGGCCTTGTGGCCCCACGAGTCCAGTCCCACCTCGATGCCGCCGGCCAGTCCGCCGCGCCCGTTGCGTCCGTGGCACTTGAAGCATTCACGCTTCTGAAAGATCTCGGCCCCTTGCGCGATCGACTCGGCGGACAATATCGGCATTTTCGTGGCCGGCTCGACGACCTCGTCGCGGGCAGAGGTCCAACGCTGGGTGACCACGTCAGCCAGGCTCTGCGCCGTCTCGTCGTCCAGCTCGCCTTCGGAGGAGGCATGGGCGGCAAGCAACTGCTCCAGCTCGCCGCGACGCGTGAGCGACAGCACGTAGTCCACTACCGCGTCCAGTTCGCGCTTCGTCAGCCGGCTGAAGGAGGGCATGGACGTGCCGGGGATGCCACGCTGCAGCGTGCGGACCAGATCCTCGCGCCGCGGTCTGGCGCCGTACGGCGTTGACGTGAATTTGAAGATGCCGCGGCGATAGTCGCGCGGGCGGGGGCTCAAGTACTCCGCGGCCTGCCCTGCCCCATCGCCCGATACGCCGTGGCACGCCTGGCAGCGATCCTCATAGACACGTTGGCCGAGCTGCAATGCGGCCTGTTGCTCCGACGTGCCGCCCAGTAGTTTCGGCGCAGCGGGCGTGCCGCAGAATCGGGTCAACTCCGCATGAATCACCGTTTGGAGGTCGGGCTCGAGCTCGTCGACCTGCTCGGACGAGACATATTGCGCGGGCACGTTTCGCTGGCAGCCGACAGCGCCAACGAGGCCGAACATCGAAAGTGAAACGCAGAGTACGCGCCAAAAAGCGCGCGATATCCAGCACACGGTGTGCCCTGCTGACACACCACTCGTAGGACGCTGCTTTGCGCCGGAAACGGCGGCGCTACCTGCGGACGGGTTGATCGTTGGCATCATAAGTTTCGAGATAGTACGGGATTCGTCGGCTGCCGGTCGCTTGTTTGAAACGGCGCCGACGGGAGTCGATTGATTTCTGGCGGGGGACCTTTTGCAACCCGCGTGCCTGCCGGGGGCCCCCGCAGAGATTTTCTGGCGGATCGGCTCGAGAAATACAAGAGCGCAGGGGGGGCGCCTAGGGGGTGACTATCTCTCGCCGACCGGCGGCTCTCGGTTGACAATGGAGAGCCACGCGACGGAAGCGGGCCGCACCAAAGCGAAATCGAGCAAGCGACCGTGTCGTCGCCTACAGTAGACCCTGGCTAGCTATTAGCCCTGGCTGTGCGCAGGTGACGCCATCGGGGCGCGAGGAGGCACGTAGTAGCGCTCGATCCACTCGCGCTCGGCTTCCAGCCAAAAGGCGTCCCCGTCCGAGGGCGGCTGGCCGGCGTCGAGCCATTTCTCATAGGCCAGCCGGCGCACGCAATCGAGCGCGGCTTCGTACTGCTCGGGCGTCATTTCCAATGTGTCGAGACGCACTGCCATGTGTCTGGCCCTGGCCTGTTGAACGGATTCTATCCTCGGGGATGCGGTATGCAGAATGCTCCCCATGGAACGTATAGGGCGCAACTCGCGCCTTGCCCGGCACGTCGTGTCATTGTTCACGGGGCGGCTGTGAAGGACAAGACGACCTGTCGTGCCGGATTTTCCGCATTGGCAAACTTTGTGGTTTGGGTGGTCCTCCGCGGCCGGTCAAAGCGTGCTGCCTGGGATGCCCTGTCGCTGGACGCCGGGCCGTTGTCGGCTCGTACTACAGGATCGATTCCTTGGAACGGTAGCGGCGGACTGTGTGGATGCGACGGCCCAAGGATGCCGCAACGCTCGCCGGGCTTATGCAGTGTGTTGATGACCGGAAACGTTAGCGAAAATTCGTGATTTCGCACGTGCGGATGCTTTGCCGGGTGTGCCGATAATCGCTGTGGTGACGCATGGTCACGCGACGGCGCCTTGCACTTTCCCTCCGCTCGCACGCCCCTCCCTTCCTCCCGCCCTGCACGATGCCCGCACGAATTCCCCACCTGCTTGCCGCCGCCATGCTGCGCATTTCGCAAACGGCGTTGGTTGTCGCCGCATTGATTCGTTGTTGCGCCGCGCAAACGATCGAACCGCTGCCGCCGCCGCCGGCAGCGCTGTTGCCTTCGCCAGCGGAGCAGAACTATGGGCCTGGGCAATCGTTTCCTTCGTTTGTCGACGAGCTTCCGCCTGAGGCGGAAACGTCAACGTCCGCTCCCTGGATCAATTCCGGACCAGGCCCGGCATCGCCCTATCCGCCGATGGCTCCGCCCGTTTATGCGCAACCTGCGTTTGGCGAACGCGGCGATCCTTGGGATACGCCGAGCGCCGGCATTCCTTGGACCTGGCAAGTCATGCCTGAAGGATTGATTTGGCGATCGTATCTGGCGGGCGTGAAGGAGCCGCGGTTCGCGTTGGTTACCACCAGTCAGAGCGGCTTTGGCGCGATCTGGGACGCGACGATCGGCGCGCGGTTCTCGCTCATTCGCTATGGCACGCCGACGGCCTATCGGCCAGAAGGTTTCGAGGTGGATCTGGAAGGCGCCGCGATGCCGCGCCTGTTGCCGCTGGAGGACAGTTCGCCACTGGTGTCGTGCGATTATCGGATTGGCGTGCCGGTGACGTATGCCGTTGGACCGTGGCAATTCAAGACTGGGTACTACCATATCAGCGCTCACTTGGGCGACGAGTACATGGAATTGCACCCAACCTTGGAACGGATCAACTACGTGCGCGACGCGGTGATGTTCGGCGTGGGTTATTGGTACAGCGAGGCGCTGCGCCTGTTCGCCGAGTTTGACTACGCGGCCGGCGTGAGCGATGGAGCTGAGCCGGGCGAATTCCAGTTTGGTTTTGACTATAGCCCCCCGGTTCGCCACGGCGCGCCGTTTCTGGCCGCTTATGGAAATCTGCGCCAGGAGGTCGACTACGGCGGCTTCTTCGTCGTGCAAACGGGCTGGCAATGGCGCGGTGGCGCGGCCATGCACACGTTTCGACTCGGAGTGGAATACCTCAATGGCCAAAGCCCGCAGTACGAGTTTTTCAACACGTACGAGCAGCATGTGGGCTTTGGGCTGTGGTATGACTTCTGACGGCGACGCCCGGCCGCAGCGGTCGTGACGATGGTGACGCGCGGCGGCGACCGCGCGCTCTATACTCTGGTAGCCGCCGGCGCGCCTCTTGCGCCGGTGAAATGCGCTTGTGTCGCGCGCTACCGGAGATACGGAATCATGGGCTCAATGTCGTTGTTGCTCGCCGCTGCCCTGTGTTGTGTCACGCCCGAAGCGAGTCCGCTCACCGGCGTCAACGAAGTAGCCGGGCAGTCGCTCTCGAAGCTAAGCGGGCACACGGGCTTTCTGTTTTGTGAAATTGAAGGCGACGCGCCGCGCGAGCTGTTCGCCGTGCGGGCCGACGAGCGGTTTGCCATCGGCTCGAGCTTCAAGCTGTTCATCCTGGGCGCGCTGGCCGACGAGGTAAATGCGGATCGCCGCGCGCTCGACAACGTGATGCTGTTGGAAAAGCAGCTTGAAGGCCCGCCACACAGCGAAATGGCCGATTGGCCGGTGGGCTCGCCGGTGACCCTCAACACGCTGGCGCTGAAGATGATTTCGATCAGCGACAACACGGCCACCGATCACTTGCTGTATTTGCTGGGGCGCGAGCGCGTGGAACGACAGATGAAGACGATGGGGCACGCGCATCCCGAGTGGAACACGCCAATGCTTTCCACTCGCGACATGGTCGAACTGCGCAACCGCAAGACGGGCATGCTGGGCCGCGAGTACGACAAGCTGGACGAAGCGGCACGGCGCAAGTTCCTGGCCGAGCATTTCA
>JBBDYK010000177.1:0-5510 GCA_040901665.1 Pirellulales bacterium
GGCAGTTGAACTTGAACATGGGCGCCGCCAACACGGTGATCATCAACGTCTCCGGCGATCCGGTCAGCTTCGTCGCGCCGCCCAACATCATCGGCGGTTTCAACCAGGCCAACTCGTCGAAGATTCTTTGGAACCTGACCGACGCCACGCAGGTGACCGTCAACAACTCGTTCAACGGGGCACTGCTCGCGCCGGGGGCCAATCTGCAAGTGTTGGGCGGCGGCATGAACGGCACCGTGGCCGTGATGTCCATCAGCCAGCAGAACGCCGAAATCCGCGACTTCACCTACACCGGCTTCCTGCCCCCCGTGCCCGAGCCGTCGAGCATGGCGTTGGCCGGCCTGGCAGGCATGGGATTGCTGGCGTGGAAGGTGCGGCGTCGACGTCGCTGAATCGCGGCGATCGCCATTCTGCACTGCCCTCACACCGGCGCCACGATTTCCAACAACTCGATCGCGGGTTCACCGTCGAGATGGATCACGGCCGTGCGGCCGTAGGTGATCTGGCCGGGCTGCATGCCAAATTGCTGGCGCAGCCCGTCGCCAGGGGCCACCCGCCACACCTTGCGGAGGTGGACCTTGGTGAGCAGGTTGTGCTGGATCAGGATGCGGCCCAGCGGCGTCTGCTGGCTTTCGACCTCTTGGCGCACTTGCGGGCTGACGGCTGCAAAGTCCAGCCGCATGATCCCGTACTGCACCACCGCGCCGTCGCTCTGCCGGGCCAGCAAGATCTCACGGGCGTAATGCTGGCCGTCGATCCGCGTTTGCAGCACGCGCACGTCGACCGGACCGTTATGAAACCGCTCGACCGTGACCGTCATGTGGCCGTCGTGCGCCAACAGCATGCGATAGTCGCGTTCCAGTTCGTGCCAGTCGACTTCCTCGAAACGAGCCAATGCTTCCGAACGCGAATAGAACAGCCGGACCAGCGTTTCCAGGTCCGGAGTGACGGCGTGCGTTTCGCTCACGATGCGCTTCCCTCTGTTCCCGAAGCCCGTGCAGGGGTCAAGTGACGGGAGATAGCTTGACGGCAGCCGCGCCGTGGGGGGTGTTGGTGCGGAGTGGCGCAGTCGGTTGGATTGAACAATTCGGCGACAACTTATGAGCCGATGGCGCTGGGCAGGGCAGACAGCGCGTTTTCGATCAAGACCACTTCGCGATCGGCCGATTGCCGGTCGAGCACGGTGTCGATCAAGTAGTATAACAGCCGTCGTAGCTCATCGGGCTGGATTTCGTCGGCGACAGCTTCGGCTCGCTCGCGATATTTGTCGACCAACCGTGCAGCTTTTTCGAACACGCACGCCGATTCGTAAAGTTTGCGCACGCGCCCGAGCGTGGCGACACTTTGGGGCGCATCGACAAGCGCTTGCAACTCCTTGCGCTCGGCGTCGGCCAGGGCTTCAAGCGCCAGGGCCCACAGCACGGTGGGGCGTCCGCCCAGCACGTCGCCGCCCGAGGCAACTTTGTTGCCGCCATCCTGTTGCCAGTCGTCCAGATCGTTACAGATCTGAAAGGCCACGCCCAGGTGCCGGGCGAACTGTGCCAGCGGCTCGGCATACTTGGCGGCGTCACCGGCCAGCCGCGCGCCGGAGTACAGCGCCGCCTCGAAGGCGGGCGCCGTCTTCAAGGCGTAGATCTTCAAAGCGTCGATCGGCTTGAGCCGCTTGTCGTGCGCGTCGCGCCACAGTAGTTCGGCCCCCTGCCCTTCGGTCAGCTTCATGTGAGCGTCGGCCAGGTGATCGAGCACGTCGGAGGCAGCGTCGGGGCCCAGGGCGGCGGCTTCGCGGCTCACCAGCCGGTAGCCCAGGCCGATCAGGTAATCGCCGACGTTGATCGCCGTGGGCACGCCCCAGCGGCGATGCACGGTTTCGGCGCCATAGCGGAAGCCGTCGTCGTCCTCGATATCGTCGTGTACCAACGAAGCCTTGTGAAAGGTTTCAATGGACAAGGCGGTTCGTTTCACGGCGTCGGAAAAGGAAGCCACATGGGCGGCGTCGAGGGCGCCTTGGCCGCCGGTCAGCGCGTCGTAGACGGCCAAAGTGATGAAGGGCCGCGAGTGCTTGCCGCCTTTGCCCAAAAAGTCATAGGCGATGGCCTCGGTGCCGGCCACGGGATCGACGCCGTTGAGCCCCTGGCCGTTGCGCTCGGCCAGGTTCACGTCGCCGCGCAACCGCGGGGCCAAGCGCTCCAACTCTTGGCGCTCGAACATGGCGGCGGCCGCGCGCATCAGATGCACGTAACTACGCGTCTGCACCTGGGGCTGCGCGTGCTGCGTGTGGATCATTTCCGAAACCCACGATTCATCGACCGACGTGTTGCGGCAGTCGCTCGACAACAGCGGCACGGCCATGCAGGGGATGCCGGCCAATAGAATTTTGTCGATCGCCTTCTCCAGCACGTTCAAGCAGGCCACGCCGACGATCGCGTCGACATAGCCGGAGATGATGATCTTCAACACGATGGGCGAGCCTTCGGCCACCAGCACTTTGTAGCCCAGCGCTTCGGCTGCGCTGCGAAAATCGGCGATGCTGCAGGCGCCGCACTTCTTGCACTCCAGGCCGAAATCGTCATAGTCGGCCGGGCAGCCCTCGGCGTGCTTCAAGCAGTGCGGCAACAGGAACAGCCGGCGACTGGGCGGCACGGCAGCCACCTGGTCGTGCGAGAAGGCCGTGGCCAGCGCCACCATGGTCCAGCCCAAATAGCCTTCCGTCATTCCCAAGTCGGCCAACAGCGCCCGGGCGACTTGCTCCATTTCGTCTTTGGCCAGCGGGCGCGACTTATCGAGCCGGCTGGTAACTTGGATCGCGGCAGCGCGAATCTGCTCGCGCAGCGCCAGCGTCTCGGGAACCACCTTCAAGTGGCTCGTGTTACGGCGGCGGGGCTTCTTCGGCAGGGCGGGGTCGTCTTGAGCCGGTTGCTCGTGCAATGGTGCAATCGCCAACGTTCGGGCTCGCTTATGTTTTGCCGGTGTGTGCGACGGCGGGTGTTTCGCTCGGGCGCAAGCGCTGTCGCGCCGACGGTCCCAAGGCGGCAACCGTCCAAACTAATGGATACAGCTTCTCATAATACCAGAGCTTTGCAAAGTAAAAACCGATCGGCGAGGACTCCTGATGCCGATTCGCCTCCACCGCGTCGATCAGCCACTTAAGCCCTTGCATGGCAGCAGCTTCGTGCTCAGAGCACCGGGCGCAACTCAACAGCGCCTCGGTCGCCAAGGCCGTTTGCTCGACGTTGATCGGCCGGGTACACGTCCCGAGGTCGGTCTCAGGCATCCCGCCCCAACTGCCTCCCACGTGCGCCGCACCAGCAAGCCAATCGAGCGCGCGCCGCGCTGCCACGCTTTCCAGGCGATGCAAGTCGCGATAGGCCGCCAGCACCTTCGCGGTCCCATAGACGGGATTTTCTTCGCCCGCGTGATACTGATCGCCAAACCAGAGCGGCACCCAACTGCCGTCCGGCCGTTGTTGCGCCGCCAGAAAGCGAAACCCACGCTCGATGGCCACGCCGATCCGCTGTTCGAACTCCATTCGCGCGGCGGGGTCGCGATCTCCCGCAACGTCCGCGCCATGGGAAAGATCTCCCTGCCAGGCATGCAGCGCGCGCAGGGCATGCGCCGTCAGGTCGCTGCCGCTGCGATCGAAGGGCATGGTGCCCCAACCGCGCGAGAAGGTGGGCCAACCGCCGTCGGAATTCTGCAAATCGAGCAGCCACTGTACGCCCGCGGCGGCTCGCGCGCGAATCTCTTGCGCTCGCGCGGGCTCGGCCTTGGCAAAGGCCGCCAGTGCCAAGAGCGCACCCGAAGTATCGTCGGCGTCGGGCACCCCGCCGGATCGATCGGTCCAGGCCCATCCGCCCGGTTCGGCGCCGGTGTAGACGTGTGGCTTGAGATGCTGGCAGGAAAGGATCCAATCGAGACAACCCAGCTCGCGAATGTCTTCGCCCGCCGAGGCCAGCGCGTTGACCGCCAGCGTGGTGTTCCAAGTGGCCAGGTTGGTGTCGATGGGCCAACTGCCGTCGGGCCGCACCGAGGCCAGCAAAAACTCCACGCCTTTGCGCACCACGGGATGCTCGGTCTGGCCGATGCTGGCCAGGCTCATGATCACGAAGCTGGTGAGCGGCGCAGCCTCCAGGAATCCGCCGCTGTCGGGCTGCAACGCTTCCAGCAGGCCCAGCGATTTCTTCGCCGTCAGCGAGCGGATGAGCCGCGTGATCGGGTTCCACGGTTTGCGATGGACGAACCGCGCCTGGCCAATGGCTACGAGCGCCGGAATCGCGTAGCTCACCACCGGCAGCCGCAGCGACTTCCACCAGCGCTGCGGAAAGCAGGCCATCTCGAACGGCAGCGACGGCACCTTGCGCCAGGGTATCACGCCGGCCAGTGCGCCGTTGGTGAGGATGGGCACAGCGAACGACTTGTCGCGTCCGTAGCGCTTGCGCAGGCCGCGCACGCCGCCGTGCGCGGCGATGTACGCATCGGCCCTTTCGAGCAAGCCGGGATGATCGGCCGGCACGGCCGTCAGCGCGAAGGCGAACCGCACCAGCATGGTGGTGGCCAGGTTCGATGTGCTCTTGTCGGTGTCGCCCCAACCACCATCAGCGTTCTGCCGCCTGGCCAGCCAACGCACGCTGGTCATGATCAGCTTTGACAAAGCGCCTTCGCGAATCTCATCGGCGAAGCGTCCGCCCGCGGTGGGCGCGTGCCGTTCGACGATCGCCAGGGCGCTTATGGCCGTGGCGGTGGAGAGCGGAGAACTGGAGAGTTCGCCTATCCAGTGACCGGCCGCTGCGCTCTCTGCGAGCAGGTCGCAGCGGGCCGTTTCATAGGCGGCCGAAAGTCGATCGGGATCGACCATGAATTGCATGTGCCTCGAAGGGAATCGCTAGCGCTCGAACCACGGGTCCTACGCGACGCAGTTGCCCACCGAACTCAATGCCTGGGCCACTGCGCGGCGAGACTTGCGGCACGCCGCGGATTCAGAAAAGTGTAGATGGCCCGCCTCGGGATGTCGATAGGCGGCGCTCTGCTTACTCCCCGCACGAGTGGCTGCGAACGGACCCTGTAACGAAGAGGTAGTTCCGGGCGCAAAACGCGATCGTAGCGTCACTTTGGTAGCCCACGGCTCCCCCGGCGCGCGAATTGCCCAAGGCCGGCACGCATGGCAGGTATATTATTTTCCGCCTATTCGACGGGCGGGCACTTGTCGCTTGCTGTCGGTGATGGTCGCCCGCTGATATAATCGCCGCAGAGCTTGCCTGGCTCGCCCCAAATCGCGCCGCAGCGGAATGAAGCGCATGTACCTGAAAATGGCCAAACGCGTGCTTGTCGAAACCGACAAGCGCCTGGTATGGAAGTTGGTCTACAACATGGGCTTCAAGGGCATGCGCGCCATTCGCAAGCACAAGCAACGGCTCAAGCGGGGCGAATTCTTTCCGCCGTTTCTCTACATCTCGATCATCAACAGTTGCAACCTGCGTTGCCAGGGCTGCTGGGTCGACGTGGCCGCCAAGCAA
>JBBDYK010000178.1:0-5498 GCA_040901665.1 Pirellulales bacterium
TGGGGACATTTCTAATGGTGCCGATAGGGGTCATTTCTAATGGTGAATGACAAGCGCAAGTTATTCCCCGGCCGTGGTTTTTTCCATTTTTTCGCACTGGGCAGGAGAATCGCAATAAACGGCGCGTCCGCGTCCGAATCATGCGAAGCGCAAAAAAAGAGCCGCCCCGCTTGGGACGGCTCTGGATGGGCTCGGGCAACGGTTTTGGGCGGCGCGGGCGCCTGTGGCCGGCGCGGCCGAGGACTAGCGCTGGGGCGGCGCCGCGGCTGGCCGTCCGACGCCGGGCATGACGCGCTTTTGCACGTCGGTTTCCAGCACGCCAAAGGCGGCTTCGTGCCGTTGCAACGACATCGACAGCGCCGACAACATGCGCTTGGCCGTGTAGTAGTTCATCACGATCCGCTCCGACACTTCGATCGGCTCGGTCGGCACGCCCATCGGTTGCGTGTTCAGCCCGAAGTCGATGATCAGCTCTTCCGGCGTGCCGGTCACGCGACAGAAGTTGGCGTAGTTGGCGCGCGCCTTGGACGCATCGACCTGCAGCGGCTGGCGCTGGGCCGGATCGGCGGTGGGCATGCTAGCGGGATTTGCTTGCGGGGTCGGCTCGTTCTTGTCAGCGTCTTTTGCCACGGATGACTGCTCCTTTGGAATTCTGTGGGGGGATGCGCCCAGAACCTTGCTGGCACTTGACGGTGCGGGATGCTGGGTCGCACGGCCCGGATAGCAACTCCAATTTACTCCAGGTGCCCATTGTTTCCAACTCTTTTTCTTAACTTTCCAAGTTGCGTGCGGTAGCAGCAAACGGCACTAAGAATGGGCAGGCATGGTCGACCTCGTACTCTAGGTTGAGAGTGCTAGTTGTTTCGGATTCTCTGAAATTGCCGGCGCGTTCGGTCGAATCGATACACATAACCGACGTCGTACGTTCCTTACGAGCGTCAAGGTTCGACGAGGGGTATAGGGGGGGGATGACCGTGAGATTCGTCGCCAGACTAACCATTGCCGTTGCGACCCTGTTGGGGTCGGCGATTCTCTGTTGGGGGCAGATACCGCGCACCACCGCGGGCTCGCGGCCACCCGTCGCGCAGGCGAAACGAGCGCCCATGTTGTCTCCGCCAGCAACGGCGGATGGCGCTTGGGTGAGCGACGAGCAACCGGCCAACGCGCCGGCCGAAATGTTCGACGCCCAGGAACTCACCGGGATGTCGGGCTACTCGAAATACGACTACGCTGCCTCCGATGCCGGTGTCTCGGATTACGGCGCCACGGACTATGGCGACAGCGACGTCTCTGTAAGCGATACGGGCGAAAGCTGCCCGATCGATGGCTGCCCGACGGACGACTGCCCCGAGTTCTGTGGTGACGCTCACGGCCCCGGGTTCCTGGCCCGTTGTTGCGCCGGCTGGGGAATCGATCTATGGGACGACGTACACCGGCACGATCGCGTCTATGTGACGGCGGAGTATCTGTCGATGTGGGCGCAGGGCAATCCTCTGCCGCCGCTGGTGACGACCAGCCCTTTGGGCACGCCGCAAGCACAGGCCGGCGTGTTGCCGGTGAGCGCCACCACGTCGATCCTGTACGGCAATGAGCGCGTCGATCTCGACCAGCGCAACGGCGGTCGCATCACGGCCGGCTATTGGCTGGTCGACGGACAGTTCCTGGGGGTCGAGGGACAGTACTTCGCGCTGGGGACTCAGAACTCGAATTTCTTCGCCGAGTCGATCTTTTCGGCGGATCCGGATGCGACGATTCTGGCACGGCCCATTATCGTCACCCCGCCCAACGGCACGGACGACGAGCAGTCGGTGCTATTGGCTTATCCGGGCTTTCAGTTTGGCGGTGCGACGACCGACTTGGACGGCAGCATCAATGTCCGCACGGTTAGCAATATCCAATCGGCGAGCATGACCTTCCGACGGCTGGTGTGGATTGACTTCACGATGCAGCGCCGGCTGGATTTTCTGTTTGGATATCGATTCTTCCGGCTGGACGACAGCGTCACCATCGACGACACGACGGTCTTCAATGCCGCCGGCGTGTTTCCCACCACGACCACAATCAGCCAAGACCTGTTCCGTTCGCGAAACCAATTCAACGGCGGCGAAATTGGCTTGAAGTATCAGTCCTATCACGGTCCGGTGATTTTCGAGTTCAACGGCAAGTGTGCCTTCGGCAACAATCGCGAGCGCACCTGGATCGACGGTTCTTCCAGCCAAACCGCGAATGGGATGACGACGGATTTCGATCACGGGCTGCTGGCCCTCGGAACGAATATCGGCTCCTATCGCCGCGACGTGTTTGCCATCCTGCCCGAGGCGAACGCCAATTTGAAAATCGAAGTCACCAAGAATCTGCGGCTGATCATGGGCTATACCTTCATCTATACCAATCGCGTGCAGCGGTCTGGCGACGCGATCAACCGCACCATCAATACCACGCAAATCAACGGAGCATTGGTCGGCGTCGCGGAACCCTCGTTCTCGCCCACGGACACGCCGTTCTGGGTGCACGGTTACAACGCGGGTTTGGAATACCGCTGGTAAGAGTATCCTCGGCAGAAAGTCTGGCAACTCTCTCCGGACAGGCCGGCCCGCCGCCCAAGCGAGCCGGCCTTTCTGCTTTAATAGGGGTGTGTCGTCTGATGCAACCCGCACCTCGTTGCTGATGGGATGAGGTCGCAAGTAGCAATCATCCATTCGCCAATGGCATGGCAGCAAATCCAAAACGAACTCGCAACGACAAAGCATGGCAACTGACTTCACGAGAGAGCAACTCGCCGCGCAATCGGCCGCCGTCGAAGCAGCCGTGAAGCTCGCCGTGCGCGATGCCCTTCTCCAACATAAGTGCGCCGGCAATCCCATCTGCGTGTGGCGCGACGGCAAAGTCGTCTGGATCCCGGCCGACGAGATTCAGGTCGACGAGGAGGCGAACGACGGCTAGCCTCCCGCATGTGAGCGAGGCTTCTCTAAAACGCCAACTGCGGCGGGAAGAACTCGTTCCACAGTTCCTCGTAATACGGCCGCAGCTTCTCGACGTCCGAACGTTCGGCCGCCTTGGTGTACAGGTCGTACGGATTGAACGCCCGCACCGCGCCCAGATACTTGCGGTCCTGCGCGTTCATCAGGTGGCCGTACGCCTCTTCGCGATGCCAAGGATAGAACGAGTGGTAGCGAATCATGTACAGGGCTTCGGGCGGCAGATAGTCCTTCACCACGTGATACATATACTCATCGTGGCCCCAGCTCATTAATACTTTGTCCAGCCCACAGGCAGCGGAGTAGATGCCGCAGGGCGTTTGATATTCGGGCACTTGGCTATCGGGATTTTCGGCCAGATACTCGGCCAGCACGATCTTCTCGCTCCAGGCACAGCCGACGGGAAACGTGTCGCCGACGACCGCCCATTGCGGCTCGCCAAACAGGCACAGCACCTTGCCGAAGTCGTGGATCAGGCCCGTGAGGATGAACCAGTGTGGATGCCCGTCGCGGCGGATGGCCTCGGCCGTTTGCAGCAGGTGCTCGATCTGCGGCAAGCTGGTGTCCGGGTCGCTGTCGTCAACCAGCGTGTTGAGGAATTCCAGGCCGTCCCAGAGTCCCATTTTGCGCTTGTCGCGCTTGAGGTACTCGGCCCGCTTGGCGCGGACGAAGTCGACAGTTTGATGCTGGTGATTCAAACGATAGAACTCAGCCACGTGCGGCTTGACCTCCGCCCGATAGTCGCGGAACTCATCCTTGGCTTTGGTCGACGTGGGCGCCATGCGCTGGGCCGGATCGGGATAGCGGCGCAGCACGTCGTCGTCCCACTCTTCCAAGTCGCGCAAGGGGCCGGAGCCGCCGGGTTGCGAGCGATCGACCATGGGGAGGATTCCTTACGAGGTTAGTTCTTCTTGGACTGGCCGCGCAAGAATGCTTCCAGGCCGGCCAGGTTGTCGGTATTGATGTGGTCCACGCCGGCCGACTGTAAGACGGTCCAGGCTTCGACCGTTTCGGGCGTGGCCCAAAAGCGGATACGCCGGCCGCGCGCGTGTGCTTTGTCCACGGCCTGCTCGAGCCTGGCAAGTTCCTTCTCGTCGATCGGGCCGCGTCCGCGCCACTTGAAGTGCGCGCCCCAGCGATCGCTGACCAGCGGCATCTGGTGCGCGGGCACGTCGGAGTCCAAGTCGCCCATCCGGCCATCGATGCCCGCGTGACGCACGGCGGCCGCGATCATCGTTTCGCGCGGGCATGCGCCGGAGATGACGGCTTGAATGGCCTTGGGTTCCTCGGCGCCGTCACGAACCGTGGAGATCACGTCAGCATACTCGCCCAGCACTTAGTCCAGCGCGGCATAGGTGGTCTCGCCATCGCTCTTGATGTCGATCAACAGGTAGAACGGCTTTCCACCCGGATGGACGCTGCCGCCATTGCTTTTCACGCGCTGGCGCAACGGATCGAGGTATAGCTTTTGCAGCGTGCGCTCGGGCTTGACGTCGCTGCGATTGTGCGCCACCAGCAGCGCCCCGTCGACCAGGTAGATGTCGGCCTCGACGCTGGAAAAACCGTGATCGAGCGCGTCCAATAGCGGTCGCTCATGCTCGTAGTCATTGTGAGCGTGAGCTTGTGCCAGGGGCTCGACCGCCGCGACAGTCGCGGCATCGGCCGACAGGATCAGAGCGGCCAACGACGCCGCCAAAGCGGAAGTATAGTTCAGCATACGCAAGATCCTGCCTGATGCTCAGCGGGCACGTGCCCGTGTGTACTCCACAGGATTCTAGCATTGCGGCGATGGCGGCGACAAGTTTAGCTCGGCGCGCTGCAGCCACCGAATCTGGCACGTAGTCGGATTCGCAAGAATTCAGGCTGTTCCAACAGCAGTCGTGCGTCTTGACGTACTGATGCGGAACGCGTGGGTTGACGCTATTCGCTCTTGCCGCCTTGGGGCACGCTCCATTTCCAATCGCGGACCTCCGGCAGGTCTTGGCCCTGCGCGTCGATGTATTGCTTGTGGTCGATGAGCTTGTCTTGCAGCGCCTGTTTCAGATAGGCGCCTTTGGTGCCGACGTTGGGCACGCGATCGACGACATCGATCGCCAGGTGAAATCGATCCAGGTCGTTCAAGACGGTCATGTCGAAGGGCGTCGTGATCGTGCCCTCCTCTTTGTAGCCGCGCACGTGCAGGTTGTCGTGGTTGGTCCGGCGATACGTCAGCCGGTGGATCAGCCAGGGATACCCATGGAACGCAAAGATGACCGGCTTGTCCTTCGTGAACAGCGAGTCGAAATCCTTGTCGCTAAGTCCATGGGGATGTTCGGCGGCCGGTTCCAGCTTCAACAGGTCGACGACATTGACCACCCGCACTTTCAACTCGGGCAAATGCTGGCGGAGGATGGATACCGCGGCCAGCGTTTCCAAGGTTGGCACGTCGCCGGCGCAAGCCATCACCACGTCGGGCTCAGCATCGTGATCGTTGCTGGCCCACTTCCAGATACCGATTCCCTCGGCGCAGTGCCGCACGGC
>JBBDYK010000179.1:0-5475 GCA_040901665.1 Pirellulales bacterium
TGACCAGGTCCCACAACTCGACCTCTTGAATCTCCTGGTCGCCCAGGTCGCGCTGGCGAGGCGGCAGATCGCTGCCCAAGCGCCCGTAGCGCTCCTGCCAACTGCGGCCCCGCTCGTCCAGCATGCTGGCGGCGTCCTTGAACTTCTTGTACTCCAGCAGCCGGGCGACAAGTTGCTTCCGAGGATCGGCCAATTCGTCCTCCACTTCGTCGCCCCGAGGCAGCACCATCCGCGACTTGATTTCAACCAGCGTGCTGGCCATCTCCAAGAAGTCCCCCACGGCGTTCACGTCGAATTCCTGTAGCACGTCCAGGTACTCGAGATACTGGTCCGTGATGGGGGCGATCGGAATGTCGATGATCTCTACCTCGTGCTTTCGCACGAGGTAGAGCAGCAAATCGAGCGGCCCGCGAAAGATCTCCAGGTCGACCTTGAATTTGGGCGTGCTGGTCAACGTTCGGGTTCCCAGGGGCAAGCGGTTCGGAAGTCTCGGCGGCAGCCGGGCTCTTGAAGCACCGTGGCGCCCACACGGCTGCGAGACGGCATTCTACACGAACCGCCCGCAGGCGACGGAGCCTTCTTGGAACGCTCGTTGCTTGCGCAACTCTCCAGAGGGGGCTTGGGTCTTTTCAACTATTTCAAGCGACGCTAGTGTTCGCCACAATCGTCCAGGGCTATACTAAGTATTAATCTCGTCGATCCCTAGTTTGCGCATCTTGCATTCATTCGCGCGTTATTCGTTCGCACCGAACGTTTCATTTCGACCATCGACGGTAATCATCCGGCCCTGGCGCCGGTTTGAGCATGTCGGACAGAGCGGGGCTCGAGGCAACCTCGGCTAGTGCGGTCCGTTGAGTTTCTCAACGCACCGTGACGCCGAGGCGTGTCTTGGTGTGTTGAATTGCCCTGTTATCTAGGCCCACTTAACTAGGCGCTGCCACAGCATGCGCGTGGCGCGCGCCTCTCCATCGACGAGGCGCCGTATTTCGATCGACGCCGAGCGCTGGGGTGTGCTCCCGACACCGCCCTGCTAGCGAGGTGGCAACGTGCTCGAAATCAAACATAAGCGAACCCAGGCCGTGCTCAAGGCAATGGATGCCGATACGTTGCAGGGCATGAAAATGTCCGGCGTGCAACTGCGCGGCGCCAATTTGGCGGGTGCCAACCTGGCTGGCGCCGACCTGATCAGTTGCGACCTGCGCGACGCTGATCTGCAAGACGCCAATTTGACCGGCGCGTTGCTCAACGGCGCTTACCTCAACGGCGCCAATCTCGTCCGCGCCAATCTGACCGGCGCGAATCTGACCGATGCCCAACTGCAGCACGCCGAATTGCAAGAAGCCACGCTCGTCAGAGCCAATCTCCGTTATGCCCAACTCCAGGACGCGCTGCTCTGCGGGGCCGATCTCTCGGCGGCCGATCTGAGCATGGCGGACTTGCGGGCCGATTTTCACGGGGCCAAGCTGACGCGGGCCGATCTGCGCGCCTCGGACCTGACCGGCGCCAATTTGCGCAGCGTCGATCTGCAGGAGGCCAATCTCACCGGCGCCAAAATGCACACGGCGCAAATGGCCGGCGCCAAAACGTACGGCATGATCGACGTCGCCGGACGGCGGGTGGCCTACGGCAATACCAATGCGCGGGGCAAAAAGTCGGCGCTGCGCCCCTGGTGGAAATTCTGGGCCCAGGCGTGATCCGTGAGCTAATCTTGCACTGATGCCCGACATCACCAGGGCGATCCCCGCCGGTGCGATCGGGACGCGAATGGTGTGGCCCGCTCACGCTATCGCTCTTATAATCCGCCGGCCGACCATCCCCGTCCTTTCGCTCGCCCCCCAAGACGCTCCGCATGGCCACGCTCATCGATTGGATCAAGTACCTGATTGGCCTGGCCGATCCCGAGAACTTACGCGCGCTGGTCAACATGGCGGGGCCGTGGTGGGTTGGCTACGTCGTGCTGGCGATCATCATCTTCAGCGAGACGGGGCTCTTGGTGGGATTTTTCCTGCCCGGTGACTCGCTGCTGTTCGCCGCGGGCCTGTTGTCGAGTCAGGATGTGTTCAACGTCTGGCTGTTGATCGTCGTGCTGTCGGTGGCCGCGATTGTCGGCGACGCGCTCAATTATTTTCTGGGACGCCAGGCGGGCGAGCACGTGTTCGAAAAGGGCCGGCTGCGATTCGTGAAGCACGGCCACTTGCTGGCGGCCAAGCTGTTCTATGAACGTCACGGCGGCAAGGCCATCATCTTGGCGCGGTTCGTGCCCCTAGTGCGTACGTTCACGCCGTTCGTGGCCGGAGTCGCACGGATGGGATATGCGCAGTTTGCCGTCTTCAATATCGTCGGCGGCATCGGCTGGATCACGTCGATGACGCTCTGCGGCTACTGGCTCGGCCGCATACCTTGGATCCGCGATCATTTCGAGATGGTCGTGATCGTCATCGTGTTGATCAGCGTCATGCCAATTGCAGCGGGATTCCTCAAGCGGTGGCTGGCCGTGCGGCGGCTGCGCCGCGCAGCGCTGCGCATGGCCGCACAAGCCGCGGGCGAAGCGGGCGACGTCTCTTAGCGGTGCGTGCGTACGCACCGCCGGGCGCTCGCGCCACTGCGGCGAATCGCGCTCTGGGCGAGAAAAAGCCGAAACTTCCCACTCGCCTTTGCTGCAAGTGCTGGAAACCGGGGCCCGATTGCAGTATCTTGCGGCGTAGCAATCTCTCGCCTCAAGGTCCCGCCCCGTGACGCGCCCCCCCGAAGACGCCGTTGTCCAAGCCGCGCGCCGCGAGTCCGTCTTGGCGCTGGGCACCTGGCTGGTGGCGATGACCTATACGATTACGTATTGCTACCTGTACGGATATGGCCGTCCGGTCGACACCCTCTCGTTCGTGCTCTGGTTTCCCGATTGGGTGTTCTGGGGCATTATCGCGCCTTGGTTGGTGTGCACGATGATCTCGGTGGTGTTCGCTTTTGGGATCATGGGCAACGAATCGCTGGGTGACGAAATCGACGTCGACCTCTCCGCGGAAACGTCGAGCGAGGGTGGCCATGCCGGCTGAGGCTGCTCAAGCGGGCTATGGCACACTAGCCATGCTCGTCGTCATCATGGCTATTTCCGTCTGGCTGGGCACCCAGGCGCAGAAAGCCGTCGAACGCGGCGGCTTCATCAAAGGCTATTTCCTGGGCAACCGCGGGTTGGGCGCCTGGGCGCTGGCGCTCACCGCTACCGTGCAAAGCGGCGGCACGTTCATGGGCTTTCCGTCGTTGGTTTATTCCTACGGCTGGATCGTGGCGCTGTGGATCGCGGGCTATATGGTCGTGCCAATCACCGGTTTTGCCGTGCTCGGCAAACGGTTTGCCCAACTCTCGCGTCGCACCGGCGCCATTACCATTCCCGACTTGTTCGATGCCCGCTATGGCAACGAGCGGCTGGGACTGCTGGCCTCTATCCTGATCATGGCGTTCATGACATTTCTCATGATCGCGCAGTTCAAGGCCGGAGCGCTGGTGATGAAGTTGGCCTGGCCGGGCAACACGTCGTTGGCCATGGCCGAGGACGTCGCCGTCGGCGGAATCGACAAGCCTTATTACATCGGGCTGGCCGTCTTCTCGCTTACCGTCGTCGGCTACACGCTCATCGGCGGCTTTCTGGCCAGCGTCTGGACCGACCTGTTTCAAAGCGTGTTGATGTTGGTGGGCGTGGTCATTCTGTTCCTGGCGGTAGTGCCGATTGCCAGCCAGGCGGGCATGGACCGGCCCACGCTCGACGCCATGGCCGCCACCGGCCCCGACTATGCGCTAGGCCCCGGTTTCTCCCAGCAGGGCCAACCACCTTTCTTGCTGCTGGGCGCCGCGATCTCTTTTTTCTTCGTCTGGCCAATCGGCGGCATGGGCTCGCCCGCCAGCATGGTGCGGGTGATGGCCTGCAAGGACAACAACACGTTGCGCCGCTCGATCGTGTTGCTGAGCTTCTACAATCTGTTGATTTACATTCCCTTGATCGTGATTTGCATTTGCGGCCGCGCGCTACTGCCCAACGTGGCGCACGCCGACGAGATCATTCCCAGGCTGGCGATCTGGTCGACTCAGGAATGGGCCGGCGGATCGTTGATCGGCGGATTGATCCTTGCGGCCCCCTTCGGCGCGGTGATGGCCACGGTGAGCACCTACCTGGTCGTGATTGCTTCAGGAGTCGTTCGCGACATTTATCAACGGTTCTTCCGCCCCCGGGCCGGCGATGCCGAGATACGCCGCGTCTCGCACGTGGTGATGATCGCGTTTGGTCTGATCGGCGTGCTGTCCAACATTCAGCCGGTTGGATTCCTGCAAACGCTGATCGTGTTCAGCACCACGGCCACCGCGTCCAGCTTCGTGACGCCGGCGCTGATGCTGGCGTTTTGGCGGCGCTCGACCGCGGCAGGATCGGCCGCCGCGATGTTGGCCGGCGCGGGCACGATCCTGACGCTTTTCATCGTGGGCTCGATTGCCGGGGGCGCTGCCTTCCAGCCCTACTTGCTCGGCGGACTGGAGCCGATCGTGTGGGGTCTGGCCGTTTCAGCAGTCGCGGGAATCACCGTCAGCCTGATGACGTCGCCGCCGCACGAAGCCCTGGTTTCGCAACTTTTCGACGCGCCGGCCGGCAAGCCGCTTACCGCATCGTGACAACCCCAACGGGCCGCGGGCCGATTTAGATCTGAGAAGTCCTCCAACGCATCGAGCCATCCACGAATGACCAAGAACTTCAAGCCGGGCGACGAACTGAATGCTCCTCTCGCCGCTCCGTTGCCGGCAACCAGTCGGGGGGGCCAGTACATGGCGCTGGCCGCCGCGTTTTTCGGTTGGATGTTCGACGGACTGGAGATGGGGCTGTTTCCGTTGGTGGCGCGGCCGGCGCTGTTCGAACTGATCGGGCCTGAGGCCGAGTTGAACATCGGCACGTGGATGTCGTGGATCACCGCGGGCTTTCTCGTCGGCGCCGCTGCCGGCGGATTGCTCTTCGGCTGGTTGGGCGACCGCGTAGGACGCGTCCGCGCCATGGTCTGGAGCGTGCTGACTTACGCGATCTTCTCGGGCTTGTGCGGCTTTGCCACGTCTCCCTTGCAGTTGGCGGTTCTGCGATTCATCGCCGCACTGGGGATGGGTGGCGAGTGGTCGTTGGGCGTGGCGCTGGTGATGGAAATTTGGCCCAGCAAGTCGCGCCCCATGCTGGCCGGACTGATCGGCGCGGCGGCCAATGTGGGCTTCTTGCTGATTGCGTTGGTGGGTCTGGCACTGGCGCGATTCATCGACGGCGCCACCGAGGCGCTGCGCGCCATCGGCTTGTCCGAGGAGTGGGTGACCAAGCTCATTGGCGAGGATGGCTCGGGCTGGCGGCTATTGATGTTCGTTGGCGCGATGCCAGCGGTGCTGACGTTTGTGGTGCGCATCTTCGTGCCCGAAAGCGAACGCTGGCGACACGCAGCGGCCACCACGCCGGCGGCGCGC
>JBBDYK010000180.1:0-9277 GCA_040901665.1 Pirellulales bacterium
CCACGACCGGCGACCACCTCGCGTCGTTCTACGTCGATACGGCGGCCTACGCCGTCGCCGAGTGGTACGCCACTCCGCTGGAAATTGCCCGCGCCTTGGCGTGGTTGAAGACGAACACCAGCGCCGATGAGCCTGCGCACTTGCTGCGCGCGATCCTGGCAATCGACCCCAAGCTGCCGCACGATCCGGCGTCGTGGCCCTATGTGGGTTTCAAAGGCGGTTCGGAGGATCAGTTGTTGGCCGGCAACTGGCTGCTCCAGCACAAAAGCGGCCGCTGGTACACGATGAGTCTCTACTGGAACAACCCCGACGGTAAAGCGGACGAGAAGCAAATGATCGAAGCGCTAGGGACGATCTTCACCGCAGTGGAGCGCGGGCTGAAGTAGATCGTGCACACATCGCCCTGAGGGAGAACCGCAAGTAACGACGCTTGGGCGCGTGCTCGTTCGTGCCGCGATTGTACCACCGCGGAGCCTCGCTATGGGCCCGCCGAGCATCGGCTCATCCGTCCGCACGCTTCTTGATCGGCTGCGAGGGATCCAGGCTTTCGGCACCTAGCTCACCGGTGCCGCGATTGGGATCGGTGCGGGCTTCCCGCGGGAGCGTCTCCAGTTGAACGGGCGATGGCGGCGAGACGCGCTCGGTTGCTGCCACATCGCAAGGACTGGTCTGCTGACGATCAGATAGTGACGGCATGGCATTCTCCTGGTTGGCCAGAAAGCCAAAGCGACCGTGATTGCGGGTCGTGTCGCAAGGATGTGCAAGTGGCATGCCTGATGTCGGGGCGGCTGACCGAGCGTTTTGACTTCCCCGGGACGGCCCGCGAGTGCTTCGGCCACGAATGCATGCTAAGATCGTAGCCGAACTGGGCCGCCCCGCCGCACGCGGCTCGGTTCGCGGCTGTTTCGAACCTGGTTTTCTAGCGGAGTTACTCAGATGGATCACTTCGATGCTTTTCTTTCGCGGCATCGCAAACTGACGCGGCGGTATTTCTTGAAGGTGGGAGCAGCGGGGCTGGCCATGCCCGCCATGCTGCACTGGGCAAGCCCGGCGCTCGCGGCCAAGGGCGGAGCGCTGTTGCCGAACGCCGAGGAGAAGGTCAAACGGTTTGGCAGCTACCTGACGCCCGACGAGTTGTTTGCCGACGTCTCGCGCGGCGACCCTTTGCCGCACTCGCTGGCCGACGAGAAGAAGACCGAGGTCGGCATGACGCAGGACTCGTGGCGGTTGGAAGTGATCTCCGATCCCGACCATCAGGTGCGGCTGCGCAAGCCACTGACGAAAAAGGACAACACCGCGCTCGACTTCAAGGGCTTGCTGGCGTTGGGCGAGAAGCACGCGGTGCGGTTCCCCAAGATCATGACCTGCTTGAATCTCGGCTGCCCTCTGGGGATGGGCATCTGGGAGGGCGTGCCGCTGCGCGAGGTGGTGTGGATGACCGAGCCGCGCGAGGATACGCGGCGCGTTTTCTACTACGGCTACCACAACGACGATCCCAAACAGATCTTTCGCAGCTCGCTGCCGATCGGCCGCGTGATGGAAGACTACTTCGGCTTGCCGCCGGTGATTCTGTGCTACAAGCTCAACGGCCAGTGGCTCTCCAGCACGCGCGGCGGGCCGGTGCGCATCGTCGTGCCCGAGGCGTATGGCTTCAAGAACGTGAAGTGGCTGTCGCACGTGGTGCTCACCAATCTGTTTCACGCCAACGACACCTACGCGGAGCAGGGCAACGACATCGACAGCCCGATGAAAACGTTCGCCGCGACGATCGCCGCGCCGAGGGAAGTGAAGGCCGGCGAGCCGATTCCGCTGACCGGCTACGCCCAGGTGGGCATCAGCGGCATCAGCAAGGTGCAAGTGTCCGCCGAACTGCAGGGCACCAAACGCAAGGACGATCCCTACTTCACCACGGCTCCGTGGTTGGACGTGGAGATTCTCGCCGCGCCGGAAACCTGGGGTGGAGGGCTGCCCGACGACAAGATTCCACCGGGCACGCACGGTTTCGACAGCGCCGACCGGCCGCTAGCCTGGCCGATGCAGTTTACCGCCGCCCATTGGGCCGGTGTCCATCCCGGCTTGTCCGCCGGCAAGTACAACTTCCGCTGCCGCGCCATCGACGCCCGCGGCGACGCTCAGCCCATGCCACGCCCGTGGCGCAAAAGCGGAGGGAATGTGGTCGAGCAGTTTACGCTGGAGGTGGCGGAGGGGTAGTGGCCGTGGGCAGGTGTTGAGAGGGATCGCAAGATGGAAGGGTTTTCGTCCCGTTGGTTGATCCTGTTTCCCCTCGCAACTGAATTCTGGAGTGCTCCGTGGTAGCGAATCTCAAAGGGCTCGCCAAAAACCTGATCCTGTTTTTCCACGCGGGTCTGATTATCCAATCGCACGCATTGGGTGCCTGGTTGGAATATGAGACCGTGGCGCTCAGCGGCCAACCAAACGCACACGGGATCACTTTCTCAGGTCTTGCATCTCCAAGGATTGCCGCCGACGGAGAAGTCGTTTTTCAGGCAGTCATCAACGGGGCGAGCACGACGAACGACTTTTCGATTTGGTCGTACAAAAACGGTGTCCAGAGTCTGATTGTGCGGGAGGGAGATGGAGTACCCGGTGGTTCGATTTTCTTTGCCGTGGACACGCCGCGGATTGGCGAGAATGGCCAAGTTGCTTTTGGAGCCGGCATACGCGCGTCGAACGGCAGTACGACGGGTAGCATCTGGGCAAGACAAAACGGGCTTTTGAATCTCGTAGCACGGCAGGGAGCTATCCCAACCGGTGCATCGCCAAGCTTGGCTATGCAGCAGATCGGTGGGGTAAGCGCTACGGGTAGCAATGTGGCGTTCATGGAAGGGGACATTAATATAAACTCAAACGTGCGCATCTGGTCGGGGCTACCAGGCGGCTTGCGGCTTGTCGCCGCCGAGCTGACGCCAGCGGCAGGGATCGGCGGCGGAGTACTGCTCAATGAACTGACCCCATTCAACACGTCCTCGCGTTTCTCGGTAAATGCATCTGGTGACGTTGCGTACCGTGGCACGCTGTCTGGCACGGGTGTGAATGCGACTAACGACGTGGCAGTTTGGAAATGGCACGACGGCTCATCGACTTTGGTCGCGCGAACAGGTGATCTTGCGCCTGGTTCCGATGCCGGCGATCGGTTCTCGCGGCTTGAAAACCCCGTCATAAATAACAATGGTGCAGTGGCGTTTGCAGGACGAGTGATCAATCCTGCAAGTGGCTCGTCCCAACCCATGGGAATCTGGGCGGGCCGTGGCGGTGCACTCGAGCTCGTGGCCCGCGCGGGACAGGCCGCGCCGGGCACGACCGACCGTGCGTTTTCTAGTTTTCAAAACCCCGTAATCGGTGGTGGAGACGACATCGCGTTTGTCGCGTCCCTGGCCGTCCCGAGCGGTGGCCTCAGTTCCGTTTTTGGATTGTGGGTCGGGCAGCCCGGCGACCTCCGTTTGGTGGCTCGGACGGGAGACCATTTGCCGGGCACGGATCCACAACTCGAACTTCGCGATTTCAACTTCGGCTCAAATTCTCAGAATGCACCGGCAATTAATGTTCACGGCGACGTCATGTTTCAAGCTCTGCTGACGGAGAACGGTTCCGATGTATTTGACTCTGGGATTTGGGCCTTCGCCCAGGGTGAATTGTTTAAACTGGCGCTTACCGGCGACTTATTCGACGTTGATCCTGACCCACTGGTCCAGGATCTCCGCATGATTACGCATGCTGGGATGACCCGCGACGGAGGTGGGGAAGACGGGCGCCCAACTGGATTCAACGACAACCGAGTGGGTGTACTTCACTTGTATTTCTCAGATGGCACCGACGGCATTTTTTCAGTGTCGATCGTGCCGGAACCGTCAACTTGGGCCTTAGCGATTGTCGGGCTGTTGGGCTTGCTCGTAAATGCAGTTTCGAGAATTCCTCGTAGCCGGCCACTGGCGGAAACGCATGCGTTGCAAAAAACCCCAGTTAGTCTTGGAATGAAGTAAGTGATTCCGCATACTCTATTGAGCCGTCGATTGTCGCGCTGAGAGAGAACGCCGCGCGCAAAAAAAAGCCGCTTGTCCAGACGTGCTCTTGGTCTATCGCTCGGTTTGAGCGGACTAGAGGCACGTCTGGCCAAGCGGCTGTCTATTGGCTTCGACCTCGGTTGGTTCTACCGGGTCTCTCGGCGTTGCGCGCCGTCGCGGCTCAACACCGGGTCGCGTCGCGCCTGACAAACGGGCTGGGCGCCGCGCTGCCTGGCTTGGTGCCTACACCATGTCTTTCAGGTTCTTCAAGGCTCGCACCTTCACCTTGACGCTGGCCGGCTTGGCCGGACGGTCCATGGTCTCGCCGGGCTTGAACGGGTTCGGCACGTTCTTCTGGGCGGCGCGGGCCGGGACCTTCTTTTTTTCGACCTTCACCAGACCGGGGATCGCGAACACGCCCGGGCCACGGCTCGACAGAGCCTTCTTGATCTCACCCGAAAGCGACTCGAGCACGGAAGTCACTTGCTTCTTCGAGAGGCCAGTGGCCTCGGCGATGTTGTTAGTGACCTCGGACTTCGACGGTGCTTTCTTCGCTGCGGTTGCGGCTTTCGCCATTGTTGATGTCCCTCCTTGTGGGTTTCATTGGGGAAATACTGGGTTTCCGCGATTGAACGGACGGGATGATTAAAGACGACAGCGGCAAAAATGCAAGCGGGAAAACGCCTGGAATGCCGGAAAAGACGCGATTTTCACTCGCGCCAGGAATGCGGAAACCGGCGTGTTGCGAGGGGGAATTACCCCCGCCACCTCGGGTCCGCGGCCTGCCGGTCCTCTCGTGCAGTCGCTTGAATCAACTCCGTCAGTGGCGCGCACGCGGCCGGCGAACCACCGAACAACCGTAGCTTGCGATCCGTTATTGGGAGGATGGCGCTTGCGGAACCGCTACCACCGGCCCAGTCGATTCGGCCTCCCCCGCAAACAGTCCAGTTGAAGGGAATGCTCACTCAGGCGCGCCAGACGGGGGCCCCGTGGTCCGTAGATCTCGTGACGATCATGGTAACCTGCTCGCTGGTCAGTAGTTGCGAATGGTTGACCGGGCCGGTATGATAGGAGGAACGGGACACACCTCCGACGTGCAAGGAGCAAGGATGCGGAACTTGAGCGATCGCCCGCGAGTCCAAGTGTGGATGGTCGGCAAATGGCTGGCCGCACGGGGTCGACCAGCGGTTAGCTCGAGGTTGATGCGTCGCTCCGGTCAAGCGCCGGGCACACCATCGATAGGGTGGATGGATTTCGCCGATTCCTTTGCCGCCCAGAACCCAAGGTAAGGGGAGCCGGTATGCAGCGACCTCGCCGGTCGAGTCGCCTGACGGTCGCCGCTGCGGTGGCGATCGCATCGTTCGGGGCCGCGTTCTTTTTCCCCCGTTGGCCCCTGCCGGGTGGCCGTTTGCTGGCACAAGTCAAGGCGGTCCCCGATGCGGGCGTCGATCCTGAGCTCGCCGTCGACGGAGTGTTCTTGCCGCCCGATCGCACGGCCAAGCGCCGCTTGGAAGCCGCCCAGGAGCTGCTCGACAAGGAGCGCTACGGGGAGGCAGTGCGACTATTGGGCGGACTGCTGGAGAATCCCGAGGATTTCTTCTACCGGCCTGCGCCGAGCGAGCCCGTCTATCGCAGCTTGAAAGCGGAAGCCAGTCGGCTGATCGCGGCGCTTCCCAACGCCGGGCGCGAATCGTACGAGTTGGAGTATGGCGCACGTGCGCGGCAGATGTTCAAGGGAGCGTTGGACCGGGGCGACGCGAATGAGTTAGAGAACGTGGCGCGGCAATTCTTTTTCACAGTGGCCGGCCAGGAGGCGACTTTTCTGCTGGGGCGTCATCACTTGGATCATGGCCGGCCTGCCGCGGCGGCGATGTGCTTTGATCGCTTGCGCGAGCTGGGCGCCGCGAGCGATCGGCTGGAGCCGGCGCTCTCGCTGTCGTTGGCCATGAGTTGGCTGCGCGCGGCGCAGCCCGAGCGCGCGCGTTCGGCGCTATTGCGATTGAAGCGATCGTTGCCGGGAGCGGAAGTCGTCGTGGGCGGCAAGCCGGTGCGCTGGTTTAGCGACGACGCACAGGCGACGGCCTGGATGGGCGAGACCTTTGGACCGCAGGAATCGGCGCCGTTCGACTGGTCGCAACAGTGGGCCCTGTTTCGCGGCAACGAAACCCGCAACGGCACCAGCGATGGCAGCCGGCCATTGCTCAACGTGCGCTGGCGGCAGCGCACGACCGACGATCGACTGGTCGAGAAGTTCGTCTCCAAGGTGCGGCAAGACTACTTGAGCCAGGACATCGTGGCGATGCCCGGCTTTCATCCGTTGGCGGTCGGCGACGTGGTGCTTATGCGGACGACGTTTGCGCTGCAAGCGGTCGATTTCAAAACCGGCAAGCTGGTGTGGCGCTACGCCGAGAACGATGACTCGCTGGATCAGTTTCTCAAGGTGGGCATCACGCCCAAGCCCGGTCGCAACGCGCAGATTCTGTCGGGACTGGATCAACGGGTGTGGGAAGACGCCGTCTACGGCACGCTCAGCAGCGACGGCGCCAATGTGTATTACATCCAGGATCTTGGTCTGGGCGTCAGCGGCAGCCCGCTGCGCACCGTGCTGCCGAACGGTCGACACGTAATGGTCAATGCGCGCAGCACGAATCGGCTGGCCGCACGCGAGCTGCGCACGCAAGGTAAATTGCGCTGGGAAGTGGGGGGCGTCGATGGCGGCGACGAGCCCAAGCTGGCCGGTGCCTTCTTCCTGGGGCCGCCGTTGCCGCTGTTGGGTCAGTTGTTCGCGCTGGCGGAGATTCGCGGACAAGAAATCCGGTTGGTGGTTTTGTCGGCCGAAACCGGGGCGTTGGCCTGGTCGCAGCAGTTGGCCGTCGTCGATCCTCCGGTGACTAACGATTCTTATCGGCGCAACGCCGGCGCCGCGCCGAGCTTTGCCGACGGCGTGCTGGTTTGCCCGACCTCGGCCGGCGCGGTGGTGGCGGTCGATCTGGCCACCCGCTCGCTCGTCTGGGGATATCAGTATCCGCGCTTCCAGCAAGAGACGCCCGATCGCTTCAACGCCGTGCGGTTCGCGATCTATCCGGGCTCGGAACGGCACGCCAATGAGCATTGGGCGGATGCCACGATCACGATCGCCGACGGCAAAGCGCTGGTCACGCCGGTCGAGTCCGACCAGATCTATTGCCTGCATCTGGCCAGCGGCAAGGAATTGTGGAAGCGCGATCGCGGCAAGAGCCTTTATGTGGCCTGCGTCCACGATGGGCGTGTCGTGCTCGTCGGGCGAGACAAGGTGACGTCGCTGAACCTTTCAAATGGAGAACCGGCCGGACCGGGCATCGAGCTGCCGTCGGGAAGTCTGCCTAGCGGCCGGGGGTTTTACAACGGCAAGGAGTACTTCCTGCCGCTCTCGACGGCCGAGGTGGCCCGAATCGATTTGTCGGCGGGACAGATCGTCGAACGCGCTCGCTCGCACAGCGGCATCGTGCCTGGCAACCTGATCTGCTTTCGCGATGCAATCATTTCGCAGGGCGCGGAATACGTCGACGCTTACTATCAGCTCGATCCGCTGAAGCGTGAGATTGCCGGCAAGCTCGCCGAGTCGCCCGACGACCCGCAGGCGCTGGCGGCGCTGGCCGCGGTGAAGCTGGACGAAAACGCGCTCGGCGATGCGATCGAATTGCTCGAGCGGTCGTACGAGTTGAACGCGAACGAATCCGTGCGCGAGCAGTTGGTGGGCGCCATGCTCGATGGTTTGCGCGAGGATTTTGACGCCCATCGCGAACGGATCGACACGCTGGAAGAGCTGCTCGAGCGGCCGGAGCAGCGATTGACGTATCTGCGACTGGTAGCGGGAGGCTTGCAGGCGTCGGGCGAGATCCAGCCGGCCTTCGCGGCTTATCTACGCCTGGCCGACGAAGACGCCCCCACGTCGCTCGAGGAGATCGACGACGTGTTGTCCGTCGATCGACACCGCTGGATTCGCGCGCAACTCGATGCGCTACGTCAAATGGGTAGCGACGGCGATCGCCGCGATATCGACGTAGAAGCGCAGACGCGGCTGTCGAAGGCGCTGGCGTCCGATTCAACCAACGTGATTGCGAAGTTTCTGGAACTGTTCGCAGATCATCCGGCGTCGGCGGCCGCACGAATGGCGCTGGTGAAGCGGCTGGACAAGAAACACCTCGTCCAGTGCGAAGCGCTGGTGCGACAGATCGAAACGAAATCGTCGCCGGCGGACGCGGTCGCGGCGCGCGCCCATCTGGCTCGATTGCTCATGGATGCCGGGCGGATCGATCTGGCGGCCCGCTGTTACGACGTGCTGGCTGGTCGACTCGCCGACGTGGCGGGAGCGGACGGCAAGACCGGGCGACAGATCGTGGCGGAGTTGGCCCCCGACTCTCCCGTGGCGAAAGTGCGCGATCTCGCCGGCCCGTGGCCCCAGGGAAAAGTGGAAGCTCGCGAGACCACGCTTTCCAGCCCGCCGAACTCGCGCCGCAAGTCGATCGACCTCGACCTGGTCGGCGCCACGAACCCGTTCTTTGGCGAGCTGAAGCTGTCGTTGGACTTGCAGACCCAAGTGCTGTTGGGCCGCAACGGATTGGGCCGCGAGGAACTGCGCATCCCGATCCACGAGCAGGACGGCGAGCCAGCGGCGCTGCGCCGGTTCACGGTGTACAATGCGCCGCCGCTGAGTTCCGTGACGGTTCACGGCGGAGTGTTGGTGTTGGCGCTGCGCAATCAGGTGGTTGCGATCGACGGCCTCGGCGGCGGCAGTCCCGCGGATGACGGCATTTTGTGGACTCACGATCTGGGCGATCAGATCGGCAGCTTCCAAACCAATCAGGGCGTTTATTCGCGTCCGATTCCGGTGCCCTGGGGCGGTACGCGACAAGTGCCCGAGGACACCTACGGCCGTCGCTACGGCGAAATCGGCCCGGTGCACGACGGCGGAGTTGCCTTCCAGCGATTGCGCGATTTGCATTGCGTCGATCCGCTCTCCGGCAAGACGCTGTGGTTGCGTAAGAACGTCGGGCTGGGCCATCAATTGTTTGGCGACGGCGAGTTGCTGTTCGTCGCGCCGGCAGGCCAGGAAGACACGCTGGTGTTGCGCGCCGCAACCGGCGAGGAGTTGGGCGTGCGCAGCCTGCCTCCCTTCGAGCAGCGCATGCTCACCAGCGGGCGCAACGTGTTGTGCTGGGAGCCGCACGGCGCGGGACACACGCTCACCATGCGCGATCCGTGGGCCGAGGAGG
>JBBDYK010000180.1:9287-34770 GCA_040901665.1 Pirellulales bacterium
GCTGTGGTCATTTTCCTTCGCGCAAGGGGCCAAGGCGGCAATGGTCGCCGACGACGCGGTTGGCGTGTTGGAGCCGGACGGAGCGTTTACGCTTGTGGGCCTGTCGGATGGCAAGGCGATTGTACAAACGAATCTCGAACCGGAAAAAACGCTGATCGGCATCCACCTGCAGCGCGCGGAGGATCGATATCTGCTCATCACCAATGCCTCGGCGCCGATCGACCCATCCGCGCCGACGCGCCCGGTGGCTGGCGCAGATTCCTATCCAATGTTCAATGGTCGGGTGTACGCCTTCGACGCTCAAACGGGCAAGTCGGCGTGGCCCACTCCCGCCGTCGTGCAGCACTATGGCCTGGTGACGAACCAGCCGAGTCGCTTGCCGCTGCTGGTATTCGTCGTGCAGATACACCGACCTCGTGGTCCGGGGCGTCGCGATCCGACGACGTCGATTTTGTGCATCGACAAGCGGACGGGCCGCGTGGCGTATCAGAACGAAAAGCTTCCGCAGACGATGGTCGGCAACGTCGAGCTGAGTGGCGACCCGGCGCGCCATACCATGACCGTGGTCCTGCCGCCGCAGGTTATCGAGTTGACGCTCAGCGACGAAGCGGTCGCCGATGAGGCGCCGGAGGCGGCTTCGCAGGAAAACCCAGGTACCTGATCATGTCTTTTCGATTCACGCTGACGATGATCCTGGGCCTGCTGGCCGTGCTGACTTTCGGCCATCGATCGGCTTTCGCGGCCGGCGTGCCGCGCGACGCCAAGGCCGAGCAGTTGATCGGGCGCGGGCTCGATTGGATCGCCAGCACGCAGTCGCGGTTGGGACATTGGAGCGCCAACGAAGGACGCTATCCCACCGCCATGACGGCTCTGGCCGGCATGGCGCTTTTGTGCGAGGGATCGACCACCACGCAGGGCAAGTACGCCAAGAACATTCGCATGGCCGTCGACTACTTGATCTCGCGCAGCCGGGCAAACGGGCTGATCGGCGATCCGGGCCGCGACGATCGCTACACGTATGGCCACGGCTATTCGATGCTTTTCCTCTCGCAAGTGCTGGGCGAGGAGGAAGACGCCAGTCGACGCACGGAATTGATCGACGTGTTGTCGCGCGCGGTCACCTTCACGGGCCAGGCCCAGACGCAGGCCGGCGGTTGGGGATATGTCAGCGCCAAGGATGGTAGCGATTTTGACGAAGGGTCGACCACCATCACGCAAGTGCAGGCGCTGCGCGGCTGCCGGAACGCGGGCATTCCGGTGCCCAAGGAAATCATCGACGCGGCGGTGGAATACATCCGCAAATGCACCTTGCCGGACGGCGGAGTACAATACAGTTCCAAGGGCGGTGGCGGGCGACCGGCCATCACCGCCGCCGCCATTGCCTGTCTTTTCAACGCCGGCGAGTACGACAGCGACTACGTGCCCAAGCTGCAGGGCTACTGCCAGCGCAATCTCGGCGACATTTCCAACCAGGGCTTCGGCCACTGGCACTACGCGCACTATTACTACGCGCAGGTGCTCTACCGCGAGGGGGGCCAGCACTGGGACGACTATCGCGAAAAGTTGTACGCCAAGCTCCTCGGTGAGGCCACGGAGAACGGCAAGTTCGTCGTCTGGAATCAAGGCTACATCGGCCCGATTTACACCACCGCGGTCAACCTGACCATGCTGCAATTGGAGAACGGCGCATTGCCGATTTATCAGCGGTAGCCCACTGTTATCACCTTCCGCACACCAGCCCGCGTAATCCATCTTCCCCAGCGTCGGCGACACACTCCGGCATCAGGAAACGACCCATGACCGACCACGCGTTCACGTCTCACGATTCGGCCGCGATCAACAAGCTGGGCGACGCCCGGGAGAAGATCCTGGCGCAGTTGGCCCACGTCATCGTCGGCCAGGACCAGGTGATCGAGGAGCTCTTGATCTCGCTGTTCAGCCGCGGGCATTGTCTGCTGGAAGGCGTGCCGGGACTGGCCAAAACCTTGATGATCAGCACGCTGGCCCGCGCGCTCAATTTGTCGTTCAGCCGCATTCAGTTCACGCCCGACCTGATGCCGGCCGACGTGACGGGCACGGAGATCATCGAAGAGAACCGCTCGACCGGGAGCCGCGAGTTTCGTTTTCTGGAAGGTCCGTTGTTCTCGAACGTGGTGCTGGCCGACGAAGTGAATCGCACGCCGCCCAAAACGCAGGCGGCCCTCTTGGAGGCGATGCAGGAGCGCCAAGTGACCGTGGGCAGGGTGCGCCACAAGCTTTCGGATCCGTTCTTCGTGCTGGCCACGCAAAACCCGATCGAGCAAGAAGGGACGTACCCCTTGCCCGAGGCGCAGCAAGACCGATTCATGTTCAAGGTCTTCGTGCAGTACCCGAGCTTCTCGGAAGAGTTCGAGATCGCCCGCCGCACGACGACCACCCTGGACGATCACGTCGAACCGGTGTTGACGGCGGACGAGATCCTGGAATTGCAGCGGATCGTGCGGGAAGTGCCGATCACGGACCACGTCATTCGCTACGTGCTGTCGCTGGTGCGTCAGACTCGGGTGGGCGAAGCGGGCGTGCCGGAGTTCGTTGGCGAGCAACTCAGTTGGGGCGCCGGCCCTCGCGCGGTGCAGTATCTGATCCTGGGTTCCAAGGCGCGAGCCTTGCTGCACGGTCGCACGCACGTTTCCACCGACGACATTCAGGCGCTGGCCAAGCCGGTGCTGCGACACCGCCTGGTGGTGAACTTTGCGGCCGAGAGCGACGGCGTGACGACGGACGACGTGGTCGACCGATTGTTGGCGATCACCCCCACGAAAGAAGACGAGTTGACCAGCGATGCCCGGTTCCAAAAGATTTTTGCATCCTGAAGCGATTGGGCGCATTGCGCGGCTCGATCTGCGCGCGCGCCACATCGTCGAGGGTTTTCTGGCCGGCATTCACCGCAGCCCTTACTTCGGGCAATCGGTAGAGTTCCTGCAGCATCGCGAGTATACGCGCGGAGACGAGCTGCGGCACATCGACTGGAAGGTGTGGGCCAAGCAGGACCGCTACTACGTCAAGCAGTTCGAAGAGGATACGAATCTGCGGGCGACGCTGCTGGTCGACGTTTCGGGCAGCATGCGCTACGGCTCGGGCGAGATGAACAAGTATGAGGTTGCCTGCACGATTGCGGCCAGCCTGGCCTATTTGCTGTTGCGCCAGCAAGATGCCGTGGGCTGCATCGCGTTCGACTCGGCGATTCGCGCCAAGACGCCGCAGCGCACCAAGCGCAGCCACTTGAATTCGATCGTGCAGTCGTTGGCCGCCAGCGATCCGGCCGAGAAGACCGAATTGCAGTCCATTTTGCTGGGCGCTGCAGAAACGTATCCGCGGCGCGGCGTGATGGTGCTGATCTCCGATCTGCTGGTCGAGCGCCCCGGCTTGCTCAAGGGTCTGCGGCTGCTGCGGCAACACGGTCACGATGTGATCGTGTTCCACGTGCTGGACGACGACGAGTTGGACTTCACCTTCAACGGGCCGACCAAGTTCGAAGGCTTGGAGGTGGACGAACACCTGAGTTGCAATCCACGTGCGTTGCGCGAGGGATATCTCGCGGCGCTAGCGGCCTATCTGGCCGAGGTGCGTCACGGCTGCGCGAAAAACGGCGTGGACTATACGCTGGTTCGCACCAGCGAGCCGATCGACGCGACGTTGGCGGCGTTCCTGGGTCATCGGAAACAATCGCAGCGCCATTGAGAACAAACCTGGTAAACCTACTGATTCCGGCCGCCAGCCCCAGCGAAAATTGACCGAGCCGCACGCCGGCTAGAACATCGAGTCTCCATGCCCAGTTTCGTCTTCGAATCATTGCTCTGGTGGGGTCTGCCGCTGGTCGGCTTGCCGATCCTGATCCACCTGATCAATTTGATGCGGCACCGCCGCGTGCAATGGGCGGCCATGGAGTTTCTGTTGGCCAGCCAGAAGCGGCATCGCAAGTCGGTGCTGTTCAAGCAACTGCTGTTGCTGCTGCTGCGGATGTTGGCCGTGGCGGCGATCGTGCTGATGGTGGCCCAGCCGATGGTGCGCAACCAATGGGGTTCGATTTTCGGTGGCACGCGCACGCACCACATCGTGCTGTTGGACGACAGCTTTTCGATGGCCGATCGCTGGGCCGACACGAGCGCCTTCGAGCAGGCCAAGCAAGTGGTGGGGCGGCTTGCCGGCCAGGCGTCGCGCCAGGACTCGCCGCAGATGTTCACCGTGTTGCGATTCTCACGCGCCGGGCGCGTCGGTCAAGGCTCTCAGCCCGACATGATCGAGCAGCCGCTGGACGCTGATTTTTCCAGCCAACTGGAAAAGGTGCTGGGCCCGCTGGCCGTTTCGGAAACCGCGGCCGAGCCGCAAGACGCACTGGCTGCAGTAGAGCACTTGCCGGCGAAGCCCGACGACGAGGATCGCGTCGTCTATATCGTGTCGGACTTTCGGGCCAAGGAATGGCAGGAGCCGGTGGCCTTGGGCGAAAGGCTCGCCCGACTGGACGAAGCCGGCACGCAGTTGCACCTGATCAACTGCGTCGATCAGGTGCACCAGAACGTGGCCGTCGTGGATTTGCAGCCGGCCGCGGGCACGCGGGCTGCGGGCGTGCCGCTGCTGGTGGAAGTGACCGTGCACAACTTTGGACCCTCTGACGCCAAGAGCGTCACGGTCTCGCTCGAAGAAGACGGGCTGGCGCGGCCGGCCGTGGTCGTCGAGGAGTTGCCGGCCGGCAAGCAGGTGACGCGGCGCTTTCCCGTGATGTTCTCGACCGCGGGGCAACACGAGCTGGTGGCGCGGCTGGCAAGCGACCCGGTGCCGACCGACAACCAACGTTCGCTGGTGATCGACGTGCCGGCCGCGGTGGACGTGTTGATTATCGATGGTGAAGCGCAAGGGAAAGACGCGTTCTTCCTGGCCGCGGCGCTGGCGCCCGGCGGCAAGACGCAAAGCGGACTCCGTCCCGTGATCGAGTCGCCGGCCTACCTGCGCGATCACGCGTTGGACGGTTTTGCCACGGTTTATTTGCTGAATATCGACCGCTTGCAGCCGGCCGACGTGGTCGCGTTGGAAGACTTCGTGAAGGGAGGGGGCGGCCTGGGCGTCTTTCTGGGAGAGCGGTCTCGCGCGACGTACGTCAACGAAGAGTGGTACCGAGGCGGCGACGGATTCTTCCCGCTGCCTTTGGAGGGGCCCGCGGAATTGGTCGTCGATCGCCTGGAAAAGTCGCCCGACGTGGAGGTGAGCGACCATCCGATCTTCGCAGTGTTTGCCGGCGAGCGCAACAGCTTTCTGAGCACCGTGACCATCGAGCGCTATTTCGCCGCTCAAAAGAACTGGGCGCCAGATCCCGAATCGTCGACGCGCGTCATCGCGCGGCTGCGCAACAAGGCGCCCTTGGCGGTCGAGCGGCAATTCGGCGCCGGACGCGTGGTGGCCATGCTGACCAAGGCCTCGCCGGTCGAAACCACCCTGGGCAGTTGGAACAACTGGGGGCGCGACAACCCCAGCTATGTCGTGGCCATGCTGGAGATGCAGTCGTACCTTTCGGCCGCGCGCCAGCCTGACACCGGCCGGTTGCTGGGCACGCCCTTGGCCGTGGCGTTGGACGTGGCCAAGTACGTGCCGCAAGTGCGCTTTGTCGTGCCGCGCGCCGGCGGCGCCAAGGAGACGCTGGCCGTCGATGCCGCCGCGGCGGACGCGGGTCATCGCGCCGTTTTGAACGACACCGACACGAGCGGTATTTACGAAGCGCAGCTTACCGGCACGGACGGCACGCAAACCGTCGAGCGATTCGCGATCAACGTGGCGCCCCAGGAGGGCAATCTCAAGCAATTGACCGCCGCGCAACTGGCCCGCGGATTGGAAGGCCTGCGCTATGAGTACCACGAGGCAAGCTCTATCAACTACAACCCGCAGCAGTTGGCCGGCTTCAATCTGAGCACGAGCCTGCTGGTGGCGTTGATTGCGATTCTGCTTGCCGAACAAGCGCTGGCTTACGCGTGCAGCTATCATCCGGTAGCCAAGGAGGGCGCGCGGTGATGGAATTCCCGTTGCTTTTGGCGCAGATGACGACCCGCACCAGCTACGAGCTGTCGCGGTTGCAAGCGTATACCGAGCGCTGGCACTATCTGGTGCTGGCGGTGGTGGTGGCGGCCGTATTCGGTTATGCGGTGTGGATGATCCGTCGCGACAGCGTGGAGTTGCCGCGCTCGGTCGTCGGGCTATTGGCCGTGCTGCGCGTGGCGGCGCTGGTGGGACTCCTCGGTTTCTACCTGAACCTGGAGAAACGCACCGAGCGCAAAGTCGTACACAACTCGCGCGTGCTGCTGATGGTCGACACCAGCTTGAGCATGGGTTTGCACGATTTGACGGCATCGGCCGTGCCAGCGACACCCAATCGGCTGGATCAGGTCGTGTCCGTGCTCGATCAAGGCAAGTTGATCGACGAATTGAGCAAGAAGCACGACGTGACGTTGTTCCGCTTCGACACCGACGTCACGCAAGTTAGCGCGTTTCCCAAGGTGACCAGTGAACCGACGCCGGCGAAAAACGGCGCCGACGCGCCTCTCTCCGCTGAGAAGCAACAGCCATCGCCCGAGACGGCTAAGCCCGCGGCGGTCGATTGGCGCGAGTCGGTCCGGCCGCAAGGAAGCGAAACGCGCCTGGGCCAGTCGCTCGGACGGCTGATTGCCGACGAACGATCGTCGCCGGTGGCCGGCGTGGTTGTCTTTAGCGACGGCGGACAGAACTCGGGCGTCGATCCGTCGGGCGCGATTGCCCTGGCACGCGACGCGAAGATCCCCATCTTCACCGTTGGTCTTGGATCGGATCGCCGCCCAGCCAACGTGCGCGTGGGCGATCTGGTGGCTCCAACTCGGGCGTATCCCGGCGACAGCTTCCAGGTCACCGGCTATTTGCAGTCCGAGGGCCTGGACGATCGCAACGTCACGGTGGAACTGATTTCGCGCGCGGCGGGCGCGGCGGGCGCGCTCGACGAAGGCAAGGTCGAAGGCACTCAGCGCGTGACGCTGGGTGGCCGCGGCGAAGTGGTGCCGGTGAAGTTCGACATCACGCCCGCCGAGAACGGTCGGCGTATGTATCGCTTTGGCGTAAATGCTCCGCCGGAAGACACGAACGACAAGGACAACGCCCAGGAAGTCGACATCGAGATCGTGGACCGTAAATCGAAAGTCCTGCTCGTAGCAAGCGGGCCGACGCGCGAATACGTTTTTCTCCGCAACCAATTGCACCGCGACAAGCAGACGACCGTCGACGTTTGGCTGCAGTCGGCCTCCGCGGGGATCTCGCAGGACGCCGACCAGATTCTAACGGAGTTTCCCAGCACGCCGCAGGAGCTTTTCGCCTACGACTGCATCGTGGCGTTCGATCCCGATTGGACGCAGTTGGATACGGCCGACGTCGATCTCTTGGAACGCTGGGTGGCCGAAAAAGCCGGCGGCTTGATCGTCGTGGCCGGACCGGTCGAAATGGATCGCTGGCTGCAGGATCAAAAACTGGCCAAGCTGCGTGGGCTGTACCCCGTGGAGTTCAATCGCCGCTTGACGTTGTTCGACGAAGGCCGGTACGGCTCGACGACGCCATGGCCACTCGATTTCACGCGCGAGGGGCTGGAGGCCGAGTTCCTGTGGCTGGCCGATAATGCGCCGGCCAGCCGGCAGTCTTGGTCGGACTTTCCCGGCGTGTTCGGGTACTACGACGTGCGCGGGCCCAAGCCCGGCGCAACGGTCTATGCGCGCCACTCCGATCCGGAAGCGGCTTCGGGAGATGATCGGCCGGTGTATCTGGCCGGCCAATTCTACGGCGCGGGGCGCGTGTTTTACTTGGGCAGCGGCGAGATGTGGCGGCTGCGGGCGCTCGACAACAGCCATTTCGAGCAGCTCTATACGAAATTGATTCGCCACGTGTCGCAGGGGCGGCTGCTGGTGGGTTCCAGCCGCGGCATGTTGCTGGTCGATCGCGATCGATACCTGCTGGGCAACACCGTCGTGGTGCGCGCCCAATTGTGCGACGCGCAATTCGACCCCTTGGAAGTTCCCAGCGCAGCGCTGCTGGTCGTCCGGCCGGATAGCATGACGGAGACCCTGCAGTTGCTGCCCGATCCGACGCGCAAGGGTATGTACGTGGGGCAATTCACGGCGTTGCAAGAAGGCACCTACCGCCTGGAGATGACCGTGCCCGACAGCAACGAGGAACAACTGTCGCGCCGCATTCAAGTGCGCGTGCCCGACCTGGAGCGCGAGAGTCCCGAACGCAACGACGCCTTGTTGAGCGAAATCGCTAAGCGGACGGACGGGATGTACTATGTGGGAGCCGATGCCGTGCTCGGTCGGCGCGGCGTGCCACCCCTGGTGAGCCAACTGGCAGATCGCACCGAAACGACTTACCTCGCAGGCATCACCGACCGCGATTTCGAGCATCGTTGGATGCAAACTCTGCTGGCCTTCATTTGCGGCGCTTTGTGCCTGGAGTGGTTGATCCGCAGGTTGTCGAAATTGGCGTAGACCTGGCGGCGAACAACGGCGAGAAACTGTTTCCGATGGCAATCGAAACCAAACCTGCGAAGGCCACGCTCGATCCGGCGATCGAATCGCTGCTCGCTCGGCTGCGGCGGCGCATTCGCGCCTATGTAGTGGCCGATGGTCTGGCCGTGACGCTGCTCGCGCTGGCAGCCGGGTTCTGGATCAGCCTGGCCATCGACTGGCTGTTCGAGTTGCCGCGACCGTTGCGGGCCGCAATGTTGGCGGCGGTGGTGATCGGTGTTGCTGCGATCGCTTATCGATTGCTGGCGTCCCGGCTGCTAGTGCGGCTGCAGAACCGCAACATGGCGGTGTTGCTCGAGCGCCACTTCGAGCAGTTCGACGATGGTTTGCTTACGGCGGTCGAGCTGGCCGAGCGTCCGGACCACGCGGCGGAATTCAATGTGGAAATGCTCGACCACACGCGCCGCGCCGCGCGGTCGCAGCTCGCGGGTGTGAACCTGGCGAACGTGTTCAACACGGCGCCGCTGGCCCGTCGCATCACGCTGGCGGCGGCGCTGGCCGGCAGCCTGGTCGTGTTCGCCGTGGCCGCGCCGGAGGCGATGGGGGTGTGGACTCGGCGGAATCTGTTGTTCTCGCGAGAGTTGTGGCCGCGCCAGACGCATTTGCACGTTGACGGCTTTGGCGCCGATGGCCACATGAAGATGGCGCGCGGCGCCGACTGGACGCTGGCCGTGCGGGCGGAAGCCGCGGCAGGCCGCGAGATTCCCGAGGTGGTCGAAGTCCGCTACAGCACGTCGGACGGCGTGCGGGGACGCGAGAACATGAGCCGCGAGGGCGTCGTGCTGCCGGGGCAGGCAGAGTTTCAACCCTATGCTCATACGTTCAAGAGCGTGTTGGCGCCGCTGGAGTTTTATGTGTTCGGCGGCGACGACCGCGAAGGGCCGTTTTATCTCGACGTGGTCGAGGCGCCGACCATCAGCCGCATGACCTTGCACTGCGAGTATCCCGCATACATGCATCGCGAGCCGCGCGACGTGCCGGTGGCCGGCCTGATGCAATTGCCGCGCGGCACGCGCATCGTCATTCACGCCCAGGCCAATAAGCCGCTGGTGGCTGTCGAGATCGAGGACGTGGTCGGCGAGACGTCGGCGACGAAGGCGCGCGTGGAAGTGGCAGAGGAAGCCGGCGCGCCGCTCGACCGGTTTCAATTCGACATTCCGCCGCTAGCGCGGGACAAGATCTTGTTGTTTACGCTGTTCGACGCCGACGGAATTCGCAGTCTGGACGTCGTGCGATTGGCGATCGCGGCGGTGCCGGATGAGGCGCCGCAGGTCAATGTAGGTCTCAAAGGCATCGGCACGGCAATCACGCCCGCCGCGCGGTTGCCGGTGGGCGGCGAGATCTCCGACGATTACGGCGTGACCAAAGCCTGGTTCGATTTTCACGCCGACGACGCCGCGGCCCACCAACGACCGCTGCTTGCGGGCATCGACGGTCAAGAGAAACTGGAAGTGGCCGACGTGCTGGAGGTGGGAGAACTGGGACTGCAGCCGAAGCAGCGCTTTCACGTGGCCGTACATGCCGCAGACGGCTGCACGCTGGAGAGCGGACCCAACCTGGGCCAGGGCCAGCGTCAGGTGTTGGAGGTCGTGACGCCCGAGCAGTTGCGCTCGATGCTGGAAGCACGCGAGCTGATGTTGCGACGACGATTCGAGACCATCATCGCGGAGTTCACTGACACGCGCAATATGTTGGCGGCCTTGCAACTGTCAGACGCCCCGGCATTTCCTGCGACGGATGGTGAGCCGGAGGCGGCGACCGAATTGTCCACTGAGCCTACGCTCCCCGCCAGCGTGCCGGTGGCGCGCGTGACCCAGAACGTGGAGCGCAGCGCGCACGAGACGCGGGAAGTGTCGGATGCGTTTCAGGGCATACGCGAGGAAATGATCAACAACCGGGTGGACACCGAAGAGCTGCGCATCCGGTTGAAGGAAGGAATTGCTGATCCGCTCGCGCAGCTCGTGGACGCGCGATTTGCCGCTCTGCAGGCGGAACTGGGGCGCTTGGCAGACCAACTGTCCGACGCGAATGCCGCGGCGCCGACGCGCACGCGGGCCGTGGCCGAGATGGACGCGATTCTGGTCGAAATGAGCCAGGTACTGGATAAAATGTTGGAATTGGAGACGTTCAACGAAGTTTTGGACATCCTCCGCGAAATCATCGCCGAGCAAGAGCAAGTGACCACCGAGACCAAGGATCAGCAAAAGAGCAAAGTCCGAGACTTGTTGGAATAATGATCCGACCGGCGCGCCCGCGCTGCGAGGCGAACGAAGGGATGAGTGTCATGCGAACAACCTTGCTCTGGATCGCGAGCGTCGCTTGCGTATGCCTGGCCGCCTGGAGCGGACCACTGGCCGCACAGCCGGTTCCGCCTCCGGACGCGGCTGAGGAATCCGAGGCCCCGGACGCGGCTTCGCAGGACGACAAGCCCGCCAGCGCCAATCCCTTGTCGGATCGCCAGCGCCAGGTGCGACAGCGATTTGTCGAGCTGGAACGGCTGTTGCTGCGCATGGCCGAATTGACGGCGCCCACCGATCCGCATCGCGCCGCACTGCTCCGCCAGGCCGTGGCGCAAAGCAAACAACGCGACATTGATCACCAATTCGAGGAACTGGTCAAGCTGCTCGAACAGCAGCAACTGTCGCTGGCCGTGCGCGGCCAAGGCGAAGTGCAGCGCGATTTGGCGCGACTGCTGGAGTTGCTGTTGAGCGAAGATCGCGGCAAACGCATCGAATCGGAAAAGGAGCGCGTCCGCGAGTATCTGAAGCGAGTCAACAAAATCATCAAGGAACAAAAAGCAGTCCAGGGCGAAACCAACCGCGACGGGGATACCAAGGAGTTGGCCGAGCGCCAAGGCGAGCTTTCAGACAAGACCGGTGAGTTGGCCGGCGACGTCAAGCAAGAGCAGGCCGACCGCGAGAGCCTCGAGCGCGAGCCTGACGATCAAGACAAACCCAACGATGGCGACTCCGACGCCGAATCGGAGAAGCAAGCCGAGAAGAACCAGGACGCCGAAGACAAGCCGGGCGATCAACCGGAACAAGACGCCAAGAAACCCGCCGACGATGAGAAAGGCGACAAACCGCAGGAATCGGAGAAGTCGGAAAACAAAAGCGATCAACCGGCCGAGCCCGGCGATCCGAGCGAGAGTCCGCCGAGCCAATCGCCCGATCCGCCGCCGATGCCGGGTGCGCCGATGCCAGGCGAGAGTCCCCCGGGCGAGTCGCCGCCGCCCAGCGACAATCCGGCGCAACAGCGCCTCGAAAAGGCGCAACAGCGCATGCAGCAAGCGCAAGAGAAATTGAAGCAAGCCGAGCGGGAGCAAGCGGACGAAAAACAGGCCGAGGCGCTGCGCGAGCTGGAGCAAGCCAAAGCGGAGTTGGAGGAGATATTGAGACAGCTCCGCGAGGAAGAGACGGCTCGAATGCTGGCCGTGCTCGAAGGCCGTTTCCGCAAGATGCTGGACGCGCAAGTGCAAGTTTACGAGGGGACCGTGCGCGTGGATCAAGTGCCCGAGAAAGAGCGCGATCGCGATGACGAGATCGAAGCGGGCCGGCTGAGCCGCATGGAAGCCGCGATCGTGGTCGAGGCCGACAAGTGTCTGTCGCTGTTGCGAGAAGAGGGTTCGGCGGTGGCGTTTCCCGAGGCCGTGGTCGACATGCGCGAAGACATGCAACAAGTGGTCGAGCGGCTGGCCGAAGCGAGCGTTGGACCGCTAACGCAGGGCATCGAGACCGATATCATCACGGCGTTGGAAGAAATGATCGCCGCCTTGAAGAAGGCGCAAAAGGACAACGAGGAAAAGCAGCAGCAAGGCGATCCCGGGCAGAGTCAGCCCGGCGAGCCGCCGCTGGTCGATACCCTGGCCGAGTTGCGCATGATCCGCGCATTGCAGATGCGGGTGAACAACCGCACGCAAACCTATGCCAAGCTGATCGAGGCGGAGCAGGCGGACACCCCCGAGTTGCTCGAAGCTCTCAAGCGTCTGGCGGAGCGCGAACAACGCATCCACGCCGTGACGCGCGACATCGTGATTGGGAGGAATCAATGAGAAGGCGAGCTGGGATGCCGAGCCTGTGCCTGCTGTTTGTCGCGGCGCCATTCGTAGCCGTCGCTGCCGACGTGCGCCCGAATGCAGACTTCGTCCGTCGGGCGTCGTGGTCGCCGCCAAGCGCCGAACAAGTGCAGCAGCAAGTTACCCAGTGGCTGGAAGCCGGCCAACTGGACGCGGACACGCAAGCGCAGGTCGAAGCATTGTGGAGCTCGGACGAGCAAGCCCAGACCAACGACACGCTACTCGATATGGTGGCGGCGACGCTGTCTGCCGCCGAGCCGCGGGCACGTGCGCTTGTCGAGACTTGCGCCGCGCCGCGGGTAAGCGTGCAATTGCCCGACATTGCCTGGCTGACTGATGAAGGCACGGCGCCGTTCGTTCGCAACAACCTGCGCTTGCTCTATGGTCGCTGGCTGGTGCAGGAGAAACTGTACGACGAGGCGCTCGAGCAGTTGAAGTCGCTGGAACCGGGCAACGTGGTCGATCCGGCGGCGCTGTTGTTTTATCAAGCGGTGGTGCACCATCGGATGGTCGATCGTGAGCCGGGGTTGTCGGTGCTGGCCCGCTTGTTGGAGAACGAGGACGCGCTGCCGCGGCGCTATGCGTCGGTGGCCCGCTTGATGCAGGCGGACTTGGAAGGCCTGAAGGAGGAATCGCTCGATCACATTGCCCGGCGGATGGACGATGTGCGGCGGCGGCTGGACCTGGGACGCGCAGGCGACAAGGTGCGGGCAGTGGAGGACGGCGTGATCGCCTCGTTGGATAAGCTCATCGACGAGATGGAGAAGCAACAGCAGCAAGCCGCGGCGGCCGCGGCCCGTGCGGGCGGTCAGCCGGGGCAACAGCCCGTGATGCCGCTTCCCGACAGCCGGCCCATGGAGTTGAAAGCGCCGGGTGACGTGGCGAACAAGCCGGTCGGGAACAAGGACGGCTGGGGCGAGCTTCCACCCCACGAGCGGCAGGAGGCCTTGCAGCAGATTGGCAAGGAATTCCCCGCCCATTACCGCGATATGATCGAGCAGTATTTCCGCAAGCTGGCGAACGACGGCAGCGAAGCCCGCGAAAAATAGGTGAGCATGGTGTTGATCTGGATGCTAGTGACTGGCGCGGCCCTTGTGGGAGCGGCGCCTGAGTTCGAAGCCGCGACGCTCGACGGTCGTACGGCCGTTGGGAAACTCGTCGCGCTCGACGGGCAGCAGGCGGTGCTCCAGACCGAGAACGGCGACTCCGCCTTTGCTCTGGAGTCGCTGGCAACGTTGTCGCGGCAGAACGACACCGTGCACCCCGCTGCGAAGTCAAGTTCGTGGGTCGAACTCGTGGACGACTCGGGCCTGGCCGCCGTCGAGTACCTGACAAAAGAGGGCACAGCGGCGGTTACCTTGACCAACGGCGATAAGTTGGAGATTCCCACCCGCGCGATTCGCTGGGTGCGCTTCGCGTCGCCGACAGACGATGATGGCAAGCTTACCAAGCAATGGTCGGAGATTACGCACTCGGCCGCCGCGGGCGATCTTGTCGTCGTGCGCAAGGAGGAGGCGCTTGATTTTCTGGAGGGCGTGGTGCGCGACCTAACCGCCGAGACCTGCGATTTCGAGTTCGAGGGCGAAACGATTGCCGTCAAACGCGGGAAGCTGGCAGGATTGATTTACTTTCGCACCGCCGCGGCCGACCTGGCGGAGCCGCTTGGCCAGGTGATGACGCGCGACGGATCGCGACTGGCGATCGCCAGTGCCGCGCTCGAGGATGGCCGGCTCAAAATGGCCACGCCCGGAGGGGTGGCGTTGACCTTGCCATTGGATGACATCACGCGGTTGGACTTTAGCACGGGAAAGATCGCCTATTTGAGCGATCTGGATCCCCAGCGCGTGGAATACGTACCGTACTTTGGCTTACGGCAGGCGTTGCCGGCGCTGGCCGATTACTATTCATATCGGCGCGACTCCGGCTTCGAGAATCAGCCGCTGCTGCTCGATGGCAAAACGTATCGCAAGGGACTTGCCGTGCAGAGCCGCACCACGTTGGCGTACCGACTGCCGGGTAAGTTTCGGTTGTTCAAGGCCGTCGTCGGTATTGGCGACGACGTGCGGGCAACCGGCGACGCGACCTTGTCGATTCAAGCCGATGGCAAGACCCTGTGGCAGGGCGAATTGCGCGGCGGCGAGCCGGCCCAGGAACTAGAATTGGAGCTGGGCGGCGCCCGCCGTCTGGAGATCGTGGCCGACTATGGTCCGAAGCAGGACGTGGGCGACCGAATCAATTTGTGCGAAGCGCGCGTGACCAAGTGAGACGCAGGGCGGGAGTTCACCTCCAGACTGATCGAGAGAAACCATGAAGGGCTTGTTGAGCATTGCAGGGATGCTAATTTGCACGCCGGCGCTGGTCTGGGCACAGGTTGATCCGGAAGTGCTCCAGGCCGAGGCCGACCGCGTGGCCGTGGCCGAGCGGGCCAGCCAGGCCACGGTGGCCATCTTCGCCAACGAGGGACAGGGCGGCGGTTCGGGGGTGGTCATATCGCCTGACGGGTACGCGCTGTCCAACTTCCATGTGACGAACGAGGCCGGCGTCGCCATGGAATGCGGCATGGCCGACGGCAAGTTGTACGACGCGGTGATTGTGGGCATCGATCCGACCGGCGACGTGGCGCTCATCAAGCTGTTGGGGCGAGACGATTTTCCTTATGCCGAGATGGCCGATAGCGACCAGGTGCGCGTCGGCGACTGGTGCTTCACCATCGGCAACCCGTTTTTGCTGGCCACCGATTTTTATCCTAGCGTGGCCTATGGCGTGGTATCCGGCGTCCACCGTTATCAGTATCCGGCCGGCACGATTTTGGAGTATGCCGACTGTTTGCAAGCCGACGCGGCGATCAATCCGGGCAATTCCGGCGGACCGCTGTTTGACGCCTCCGGGCGCGTCATCGGCATCAACGGGCGCGGTTCGTTCGAGAAGCGCGGGCGCGTGAACGTGGGCGTCGGCTACGCGATTTCGATCAACCAGATCAAGAACTTTCTCGGACATTTGAAGAGCGGACGCGTGGTCGATCATGCCACGCTGGGCGCGGTGGTGCGCAGCAGCGGCGACGGTCGCGTGGTGGTCGATGACATCCTGGAGCACTCTCACGCTTTTCGGCGCGGATTGCACTATGGCGACGAAGTATTGCGCTTTGGCGGCCGCGACATCACGACCGTCAACGCCTTCAAGAACGTCTTGGGCATCTTTCCCAAGGGCTGGCGCGTGCCGCTGACTTATCGGCACCGCGGCGAAACTTACGATGTGCTGGTGCGTTTGCGGGGAGTACATGCGACGGCCGAACTGGCCGAGCTGGCGGCAGCCGGATCCAAAGGCGAGCATGAACCCGAACCCGGCAAACCCAAGGACGAGGGCAAACCGCAGCCGGACAAGCCGGTTCCAGACGACGCGCCCGAAGGTCCCCGGCCCCGGGCACGTTCGCCGCACGGCGAGCCTGCGCCGCTGCCCGAAGTCGTCAAGCAGCACTACACCAAGAAGCGGGACTTCGTCAACTACTACTTCAACCAATTGCATCGCGACCGCGTGTGGAAGTCATTTGTATCGCGCGGCGAATATGCGCCGCTGGCCGGCGCATGGACCATCTCGGGCGTCACCGCCGGCGGTGTGACGGAACCCGGCTCGCCTATCGCGTTCGAGATTGCCGACGAGGCTGCCGCCATCCGGTTGGAAAGCGGCGAGTTGCGGATTCCACTGGATCGCGATCTGGGCGCAAAGCTCGATCCGCCGGGCAGCGGCGGTTTGCTGGTCTCGCTGGGGCTGTGGCGGCGGTTCCTCATGCAGGGACCGGCCGGCTTCGATGATCTGACTTACTGGGGCACGGCGCCGGTGCCGGGTTTTGAGGGGCTGGCCGACGTGTTGGTGGGCAGCTACGGCGGAGTCGAGTGCCGCTTCCATTTGGAGCAGCAACAGGGCCAGTTGGTCCTCCTGGAAATGTGGCCCGAGGAAGACACCGACCCGTGTGAGCTGTACTTCGACGACTATCGCGAGACCCAAGGCTGCCTGCTGCCGGGGAACATCGGAGTTCGCGTGGGCGACCGCGTGTATCAGCTCATCGATTGCAAGGAATACACGTTTGGCGCGGTCAAGGAGGACGAATGATCGTGACCACGAGAGCTTTCAAGAGCTGGGCGACGGCCGCCACCTGCGCGCTGATGTTGGGGTGCGCCGCGACCCTGGCTTGCGCGGCCGATTCGCTGGCGGAGATGATCGAGGGCGTGCAGCCCAAGATCGTCAAGCTGTACGGCGCCGGCGGCGTTCGCGGGCTGGAGCCGTATCAGAGCGGTTTCCTGATATCCGAGACGGGACACATCCTCACGGTATGGAGCTACGTGCTGGACACCGACTACGTAACGGCCACGCTCGATGACGGCCGCAAGTTCGAGGCGAAGCTGGTGAGCTTCGATCCGCGGCTGGAAGTGGCCGTGCTGAAGATCGAGGCCGCGGAGTTGCCGTACTTCGATCTGGCCGCCAGCGTGCCGGCGGCGGCGGGCGCGCGCGTGTTGGCGCTGAGCAACCTGTTTGGCGTTGCCACGGGAGACGAAGCCGCCAGCGTGCAGCACGGCGTGGTTGCCGTGCGGACGCGGCTCGACGCGCGGCGCGGCACGTTCGAAACACCCTATCACGGCGACGTCTACGTGCTCGACGCCATGACCAACAACCCAGGCGCCGCCGGTGGCGCGCTGGTGAATCAACACGGCGAGCTACTGGGGCTGTTGGGCAAAGAGCTGCGTAGCACGCAAAACAACATCTGGCTCAACTATGCCCTGCCCATCGATCAGTTGCGTGAGAGCGTCGAGGCGATCCTGGCGGGCAAGTCGCCGCGCGTCAACGACGGTCAACCGCAGTCGAAGCCGGACCATCCCGCCGAATTGGCGAGCCTGGGGATCGTGCTGGTGCCCGACGTGCTGGAGCGTACTCCGCCCTACGTCGACGCGGTGCGCGCCAATTCGCCGGCCGCCGCTGCCGGGATCAAGCCGGATGACCTGGTGGTGTACCTGGGAGAGATTCTGATTCCTTCGTGCAAGAGCCTGAGTGAGGAGATCGCGCTTGTGGAGCGCGACGCTGAGCTACACATCGTACTGCTGCGCGGTCAGGAACTGATCGAAGTGGTCGTGAAGCCGGCCGCAAACGAACCCGCGGAGCAAGAATGAGACGAAGGCACCGCCAACTTGTGTCGATTGCAGGGCGCCATGCTCAAACGCCACGCCAGCGATGGGTGAGCATGCTCACGCAGCGTGAGCAAGGCACTCGGCATTGCTTACTCATGTTGGCGTTTGCAGTGCTGTTGGCTTGCGTGCGTGCAACGGCCGCCGACGAGACGCTGCGCGCCCGCGAGGAGCGGGCCATGCAGGCAGCGCTGGCCCGAGTGGCGCCGTCGGTGGTGCGAATCGAGACGGTGGGCGGACTGGAACGCATTGGGCGCATGCTGATCGGCACGGGGTCGACGACCGGGGTGGTCGTGTCGGAAGACGGATTTATCGTTTCCAGTGCATTCAACTTCGTACAAAAACCCTCGTCCATCCTGGTCACGCTGCCCGACGGATCGCGGGGCGCCGCCCGCCTGGTGGCCACCGATCACAGCCGAATGCTGGTGTTGCTGAAAGTCGAAGCCGAGCTCAAGCTGACAGTGCCCGAGGCGGCGCCAAAGGATGCGATGCGCGTGGGGCAGTGGGCCCTGGCCGTGGGACGCACGTTCGACGCCGATCAGCCCAACGTGTCGGTCGGCATCATCAGCGCCCTGAACCGAATTTGGAGCAAGGCAATTCAAACCGATGCCAAGGTGTCGCCCAATAACTACGGCGGCGCGCTGGTCGACATTAGCGGCCGCGTGATGGGCGTGCTGGTGCCGATGTCGCCCGACGGAGCCGAGGAAGTGGCCGGAGTGGAGTGGTACGATTCGGGCATCGGCTTCGCTGTGCCGCTGGAAGACGTGCTGCGCGTCTTGCCCAAGCTCGAGCAAGGGCAAGACTTACGGGCCGGGCTGCTCGGCGTGAACCTCAAGGGGCGTGGCATCTACAGCGCGCCGGTCGAGATCGCTTTGGCGCGTGCGACCGGTCCCGCCTACAAGGCGGGGTTTCGACCGGGCGATAAACTTGTGGAGGTAGCCGGATTGCCGATCGAACGGCCCGCCGAGTTGAAGCACGCGCTGGGACCCTATTATGCCGGCGACACCGTGCGCGTGATTGCCGAGCGTGGCGACGCCCGTATCGATCGCCAGGTGGAATTGGCCGAGAAGATCGATCCCTACGAGGCGCCGTTCTTGGGCATCCTGCCAATGCGATTGGCTGACGATGCGCCCGCCGACGGCGCCGAGGTGCGTTTCGTTTATCCCGATAGTCCCGCGCAGGCCGCCGGTATCCTGGCTGGCGACCGCATTCGCGCCCTCGGCGGGCAAGCGACGAAGGATGCCAAAGCGGTCGCCGCGGCGCTCTTGCCCATGTCGCCCGATGAAACGGTGAAGGTTGAAGTCGTGCGAGGCGAGCAAACGCTGCTGCTGGAGGCGACGTTGGGGCGCTTGCCGGAAAGCTTGCCAGGCGAACTGCCGCCGTCGCATGGGTCGTTGCCACCGGTCGAGGGTGAGCGTCCGCCGCTGGGCACGGTTCCCGTCAAAGTGCCCGAGTTCGGCAATGCGTGCATGGCGTACGTGCCCGAAGACTATCATCCAAACGTGCAATACGGCGTCGTAGTTTGGTTGCACGCACCGGGTCGCTACAAGCCTGATGAACTGGTCGAATTGTGGAAGCCGCTTTGCGACGAGCACGACTTCATCCTGTTGGCGCCGGAGTCGAGCGATCCGGCCGCATGGCGTCCGCCCGATGTGCGCATCGTCCGCCGCATGTTGGATGAAGTCATCAAGTCGTATCACGTGGATCCGGCGCGCGTTGTCGTGCACGGGCATGAAGGGGGCGGGGCGCTGGCTTATTTATTCGGGATGACGAACCCGGACGTAGTGCGGGCGATCGCTGCGGTTGATGCCCCCCTGCCCCGCCTGGCGCAGCCACCTGAACCGGACCCGCTTAATCGCCTGGCCATTTATACGACCTTGGCCACGAAGAGTCCGTTGACCGATGCGGTCACGGCCGGGATCGAACGGCTGCGCGCGCTCAAGTATCCGCTTTCGGTTCACGAAGTCGGCGAGCAAGGGCGCTATCTGACGTCGGACGAATTGGCGCAACTGGTCCGCTGGTTCGATTCGCTCGATCGGCTGTAATGCACGGACGCAACCGAGGTTCCTGGCAGTAGCGGTTCCGGCTGAAAACCATGCAACGGCATGCTCTGGGAGTCCTCGCGATCGTGCTCTTGGCCGTGGGCGTGGCTACGTATGGCCGCCAAGACACGGCCGTGGCGGGGGCATGCTTGCGAATCGGCGCCGTGCTGGCCCTGTTGTGGCTGGCGATGCCGCAGTTGCGCGACGTGCCGGCGTGGCTATTGGGCGCCTTGGGCGTGGTGCTGCTGATCGTGCTGCGGTGGCCCAAGTTGCTGTGGGCGATGTTGCCGCTGGCCGCAGTGCTTTGGTTGTTGCGGCCGCGCATGCGCAAACCCGCCAGCCGGTATACCGATCCGCGCGATTGAGCCGGTTCACGCTTCGACGGCCGGTTCGGGCGCGGCGTCGATGCCAGGCACTTCGATGGCCTTGGTGGAAACATTGCGCGTCGCGCGCAGAAACAGGATCGCGCAAGCCACGGTCAACACGGCCGAGAATGCGAATGGCGCGCCGGGAAAATACACGGGCGCCGCTGCCGAGGCGAAGTAGCCGAACAGTTGCGTGGCGATGAGAGGGCCAAGAATCGTGGTCAGGCTGTAAACGCTGGCCACACCGCCCTGCAGTTCGCCCTGGGCGCTGGCCGGAATCTGCCGCGACATCAGCCCGTTCATCGAGGGATAGGCCAGGCCCATCAGCGAGGCGAACGTCATCACGACGTACAGCATCCAGCCATTGGCTGCGAAAGCGTATCCCAGGAACGAGAAGGTGGCCACGACGATGCCCAACAGCGCAGCCCGCTTCTCGCCCAACTGCGGAATGATGACGCGCGTCAGGCCGCCTTGCACGACGATCATGGTCACGCCGGCAAACGCCAGCGACAGACCGATGGCCCCCTCGGACCAGCCGAATTTCAACTTCGTGTAATAGGCCCAAATGTTGGGCAACGACTGGTGGGCCAGTTGCCAGAGAAACAAGGCGCCGGCCATGCCCAGCACGATCGGATACTTGCGCATTTGCAAAAGGGTTCCCAGCGTGTTGGCGCGACGCCAGGTGAAAGGGCGGCGCGATTCGGGCGCCAACGTTTCGGGCAGGAAGAAGTATCCGTACGCGACATTGGCGAGCGCCAGCGCGGACGCGGCGAAGAAAGGCGCGCGCGATCCGAAGTTGCCGAGCAGCCCGCCGATGGCCGGCCCCAGGATGAAGCCCACGCCGAATGCCGCGCCCATCATGCCAAAATTCTGGGCCCGCTTGTCGGGCGGACTGATGTCGGCCACGCAGGCGTTGGCGGTCGTAAACGACGCGCCGGCGATGCCCGCGATCACGCGGCCCAGGAACAGCCAACTCAAGGTCGGCGCCAGTCCCATCACGGCATAGTCGATGCCGAAGGCCAACAACGAGAACAGCAGCACCGGTCGACGACCGTAGTGATCGCTCAGGTTGCCGATCACCGGGCCGAAGATGAATTGGGCGATTGCGTACGAGAAAGCCAGCCAGCCGCCATCGACCGATGCCTGGCTGACGGTTTCGCCCGTCAATTCCACCAATAACTTGGGCATCACCGGCAGGATGATGCCAAAGCCGATGGTGTCGATCAGCACCGTCACGAATACGAAAGCGAACGCGTGCTTGCCGGCGTAGGACGGAGTAGTCATGGATCAATTCGAGCTTCGGTGAATCTACGCCCGGCTCAGTGACCGAGAGCGAAAGTCTGGGCGAACGGCGCCCGCGCTAGCCGATCTTGTTTTTCAACTCGCGCAATAGCGCCAGTGCCCGGCCGATCTCGGCTTTTTGGCGCTGGGGCTCTTGGGGGATTTCGCGTTCGATGGTGAGCGGACCGCGATAGCCGATCTTGTCGAGCGTGCGCAAGTAGCGTTCCATGCCGACGTCGCCTTCGCCGAGCGGCGTTTCGACGCCCCATTCCTGTCCCGGTTGTTTTGCCCATTTGCCGTCTTTGCAATGAACGCTGCGCACCCAAGGGCCGACCTTTTCCAGCGCTTCGATCGGCTCGCCCGATCCATATAGGATCATGTTGGCCGGATCGAAGTTCACGAACAGGTTGTCGCGCTGGACGTCTTGGATGAACTGCACCAGCGAGTCGGCTGTCTCCTGTCCGGTCTCCAGGTGCAGCGACTGTCCCTGCATCTTGCAGTAGTCGCACAAGTCGCGGGTCACCGTCAATATCTCGCGATAGAGCGGGTCGGCCGTGTCGTGGGGCACGTAGCCCAGGTGCAGGGCGACGGCGTCGACGTGCAACAGCCGCGCGAAGTCGGCGATCTCCTTCATTTCCTGCGTGCGCGCCGCGCGGGTCTCCGGCGGCACCAGGCCCACGGTGCGCGTGACGGTGGGAATGTCGGCGTAGCTTTCGCCCTCGAAGCCGCCGAACACGCACGAGATGCGAATGCCCAGGCTGTCCAGCTTGTCGAGAAACCGGCGCGCGTTCTCGGCGGTGCGCGTGGCGGCGTGCGGCGCGTGCAAATGCACGGTCGGCACGCCCAGCTCGTGCGCCACTTCGAGTTTGACTCCCAACCCGGCATCGATGCTGGCGAAAACGCCCAGCGGCCATTTTTCCACGCGCATGCTCCTTTGGACTTGGCTCAGCCGGTCGCGCGGCACTTTAGAAAGCGGCACAACCGAGCTTTGGCAAAGTCGCTATTAGAGCAACTGGCGTAGGCGGATCAAGCTTTGCTTGCGCCATAGCGCGACAAGTCGGGTTTGACGCCTTCGGGCGTTTCGTCGCTGTCGATGTCGAACCACTCTTTTTGGAAGTCGATGCGACGATTCTCGCGCATGGCGATGTTCGTCGTCAGCGCAATCACGGCGTCGCCCAGCGCCACCTTGGGGTGGCAGCGCGGCAGGTTCTTGGGATCGGGGTTGCGAATGCACCAAGCCCAATGTTCGAGCTCTTCGGTGTATCCGCGGCTGACGGGGCCCTCGATGGCCTTCTTGCCCACGGCCGCGGCGTCGCCGCCGCTTTGCGTGGTGTCGAGCGTGGGGCCGGCCTTGCCCTGGGTGACGGAGACTTTGGTCGTGGTGGGAGCCTTGTTGCTGTAGAGCATGACCTCCTGCTCGCGATCGAGAATCAGCGTGCCCTCGGTGCCCATCACCACTTCGCCATATCCGCCGAAGCCGTTGCCGTTGATTGAAGTGTAAACCACGCCTATCTTCTTGTTCGGATCGCTTTCGTATTCCGGCCCGGGGAACTCGTACAAGCAGTAGACGTGGTCTTCGCAGTCGCGATCGAGCGGGAAGAGCGATCGCATGCCCGCTGCCGAAACAGACAGCGGCAAGGCTTTTTCCCCGTCTTTGCGGAGCCCGCTGATGAAGATGCCGGCGGCATCCAATTGGTGGCTGCCGAGCTCGGCCATCAAGCCGCCGCCGGTGCGGTTCCACAAACGCCAGCGAATCAGCTCTTCCAAGGCCGAGCGCTTGTTGCCGTCGGCCAAGGTGATCGACTGGTAGCCGTAGTCCTCGGCCTTGACCGCGTGATCCAGGTGTTGCAGCGCGAGTTGTTCGATTTCGCGATCGAGCCGGTCGACCATGCTGCTGCGGGCTGACTCGATCTCTTTGCGCAGCGACGTGAGCCGTGCGATGTCCTTGTCGAGCTCGTCGATGGCGATGCCCTTGGCCAGGTCACGCTCCTTCTTGAGCTTGGTCAGGCGCTGGGCCATCTTCTCATCGGGCAGCGGCATCGACCAGCTATCGTGGCCGGGCAGATTGCCCCGATGCCACTGGGCGCGAATGCTGTGAATCTCGCCGATCAGACCGCGGCGAATCGTATCCACGGCATTGTCATAAAGGATGCTGTAGTGACGTTGATGGCCGGTGGCCAGGTGCTTGTCGTATTGCTTGGCAAAGCGGCCCATTTCCTTGCACTCGTGGACGCTGTGGCCCATGAGCTTTTCGGTGAGCACGTGCTTGCCGGCGGCCATGGCCTCGATGGCCACGGGGGCGTGCAGATGCAGCGGCAACGCGATGACGACCGCCTCGACGTTCGGATCGTTGAGAAGATCGTGGTAATCCTGGTCGTAGACTTTGACGTGCTTGCGCGCTTCGTCTTCGCTCTTCCAGCCGTATTTGGTCATCAGGCCGCTGCGGACCGCCAGCGCGTTCTCGCTGGAATGGTCGCCGTGGAAGGCGCGATGGATGTTATATGGGCGGATGTCGGCGATGGCGACGACTTGCAGATAGCTGGGCGTCAGGGCGCCGATCAGCACGTTGCCCTCATCGCCCGTGCCGATGAATCCGATGCGCAACGGGTCCTTGACGCTGGCTTCGTAACCGAAGTACATGGCGCCCAGGCCCGCGCCCGAGACGGCGCCGGCAGCGATGCCTGTCTTGAGAAAGTCGCGGCGTGTGACGCCAATGGCTTCCTGAAAATTATGCTGGCCGGCTTCCCGTTCTTCAGGAGTCAATTGCATTGGACTGGCCTTTCGTTGCGTTGCCGGCGACAGCTTTGTGGAGGAAATAGTCCAACCCGGCCCAGCGGCCGACCGGCGTGGTCGCCAGCGCGAGCAAGGCGACCATTTCGACATACTGGTTGTAGGTTGGCAGCGCGTCGGAAACCCAAAACGGCTGCATCATTACTACGGAGAGTAAAAACAGTGCGCCGGCCGCGCAGGCGGCGCGCGTGAACAGTCCCAACAATAGCAGTGCGCCAACGGCCAGGATGAACCACGTCATCATGCCGTCAACCAGCCGGATCGAAGGATGCGGTCGGGCCAGCGGCGGCTCTCGACGCTCCTCGACATCCAAGAGTCCAGCCAACGCGTTGTCGTACTCCCGCTCGAGCGTTTCCAGTTCGGTACGGTAGCCGCGGGCCTCGCTGGCCAGCAGCGACTGCTTTTGGCTGACCCGGTCGCGCTGGAACGGCACGTCGGCGGCCGCCGGCGATTGGGCGGCCAGTCGATTGCGGCGCCATTCGTGAACGTGCGTCACCAGGGTATCGTGATGCGCGCCGGACCAGCCGCGCAGCTTCTGTTGATACGCATCAAAGACCTGGTTTGCTCGGGCTTGCTGCTTTTCGTTCAGGCCATAGTGGTTGACGAACTTCTGCCGATCGGCGTCCCAATCGTTGATGATCGCGTCGGTCCAGCCGCGGACGGCCTGTGCGGCGGAGTCCGGCGAGTCGTCGTGCAGGTAGTCGTCCAGGCCGTGAAAGCCGGGCAAATAAGCGTGGTACCAGGAGGCCAAGGGCCCAGTTGCGGCGCGCAGCGTGGGTTCCGACGTCCATTGCGGGTCGGCGTAGTGCTTCATCCCTTCGCCGAAAAAATGCCACCCGATGTTGACGCGCAGCAGCACCAGCATGACCACCGTAGCAAGGCTAATCGAATACCGACTGGGCACCAGGCATCGCCTCCAGGGCGGGACGAACGGGGGGAGGAAGTCTTCCGCGAGGGGCCGCTCGCGGCGCAGGATGGGCGCGCCGGCAGGCGGCTCCCAAGCCTTTATTTTAACCACCGCCATCGCTCCGGGGCTAGCCTTGCTGGCGGCCATTTTTCCGCTGCGAACCTGCCATGGGCGGCGCATCTCAACGGTTATGCGGCCCGGTTGAAGTTTCGCAGCATGCGGGCAGGCTCTACCATGGCTGCATGCGGTTTCCTGGCCGCGGTTGGCGCGACCGCGCCTGTCATGCGC
>JBBDYK010000181.1:0-5456 GCA_040901665.1 Pirellulales bacterium
TCAACGGGTCGAGCGCGCCCAACGGTTCATCCAACAGCAATACCCGGGGACTCAGAAACAGCGCCCGCATCAGGCTCAATCGTTGCCGCTGTCCGCCGGAGAGTTCATTGGGGTAGCGATTGAGTCCCTCCTGCGGAAACTGCGTCATCTCCACCAGTTCCGCCAGACGCTCGACGATCCGCGGTCGCGGCCAGCCTTCGTGCCGCGGCGCCAGCGTCACGTTTTCCGCGGCAGTCAAATGCGGGAACAGTCCGCCTTCCTGGATCACATAGCCGAGCTTGCGTCGCACCTGGCCGATATGGCGCGCATCGAGCGGTAGTGCATCGACCGTAATGTTCCCGCTCGAAGGAGTCACCAGACCGGCCGCCATCCGCAGGATGGTGGTCTTGCCGCAGCCGCTAGGGCCCAACAACACCACCACTTCGCCGGCCGCGATCGTCAGATCGAGCGGCTGGACGACCATCTTGCCGTTGAAGGATTTGGTAACTCCGCGCATCTCAAGCATGAGACTTCTCGCGAGACAAATCGGCGGCCCAGTTTGCGCATCGAGTCGATCGCACGGCACGAGCGCCGTCACCAGCATGCACAACCAGCCGCAGCCGGTCAATGTGAGGACGCATTCCCTCAGCAGCACTCGATCGACTAGCGCTTGGTGTCCCGGGCCAGGCGGATGCCGGTAAATTGCCAGCGAGCCTCGGGTGGAAAGAAATTGCGATAGGTCTCTCGCACATGCCCCGGGGGCGTGGCGCACGATCCACCGCGCAGCACGTACTGGTTGCACATGAACTTACCGTTGTACTCGCCCAATGCACCACCGGCGGTCTCAAATCCGGGGTAGGCCGTGTAGGGACTGGAAGTCCATTGCCAGGTTTCGCCGTAAAGTTGTGCGATCTCCGCACAATCGTGTCGGCATGCGCTGGGATGCAGGCGCTCGCCCTCGGCGAAGCGGTCCGCAATGTCGACGCCTTCTGCCGCGCGTTCCCACTCGAACTCGGTGGGCAGCCGCGCCCCCGACCAGCGCGCAAAGGCATCGGCCTCGAAATAACTGACGTGGCACACGGGTTCGTCCGCGTCGAGGGGACGCACGTCGTCGAGCGTGAACTGGAGCCACTGCTCGCCTTGCTCGATCCAATAGAGCGGCGCCGACCATTGCTGCTCGCGAGCGGTCGTCCAGCCCAGCGACAGCCACAACTCCGGACGTCGATAGCCCCGGTCCTTGACGAAGTTGAGGTACTCGCCATTCGTGACCAGGCGATGGTTCAGCTCGAAGGGCTCTAGGTAAACGCGATGTCGCGGGCGTTCGTTGTCGAAGCAGAAGCCGTCGCCACCGTACCCAATCTCTACCACGCCACCGTCGTGAGCGATCCACGCGTCTGGCTTCGCGCACGCCGCCTGTTTGCCAGCTTTCGCCTCGCGATAAACGGGTCGCAAGGGGTTGCACGAGAACAGGTATTTGACGTCCGTGAGGATCAGTTCCTGGTGCTGCTGCTCGTGTTGGATACCCAGTTCGATGACGGATGCCGCTTCGTGTACTTCACCCCCGACCAGCGATTGCATCAATCGCGACATCCGCTCGTCGACCTCGCGACGATAGCCGAATACCTCGGCCACCGTCGGTCGCGTCAACATTCCGCGCCGCGGGCGGGGAAACTGCTCGCCCACGCTGTTGTAGTACGAATTGAATAGTACCTGGTAGTCGGCGTTGATCGGTCGATAGCCCCGCTCCCAACGAGACAACACGAACGTCTCGAAGAACCAGGTGGTATGCGCCAGGTGCCAGCTCGTCGGACTCGCGTCCGGCATCGCTTGCACCACGTAATCCTCGGTCGCCAGCGGCGCGCAAAGACGCTCGGAAAACGTTCGTGTTCGCGCGAAGCGCTCCGCCAGATTCGCAATCATGAGTCCCAGAACATTTGCGTCAGTGGCAACAAGTGACCTTGTCACCATCGTACTGCAAGCCGATCACGAATACAGCCCGCGCGAGGGTCCGTTGATAGCCGACGCCCTCTTCAATAGCCGTAGTGGGCCGCGGCGTGCAGCTTGGCCTGCTCGTCGACGTTCAGGCCCTCGATGCGAACGGGATCGAACGAGTGATCGCGCGTCAGATGCTCCCAGAACGTCATCCCGCTGACGCCGGCTTCCGGCACGTCGATCGTCTTCAGCCAGATACGCAGCTCGTCCGCGTGCAGGCTGCGCAGCCAGCGGCTGGGCGGGCGACCATGACGGGCACGACGCAACGGATTCGCTTGCCCCGGATCGTCCTCAATCGCCGTATCTGCCAGGTCGTCTGCATGGACCGGAAGCTCGCCGCGCCGCACTCCTGCCGGCACGAGCTCGTCCGCCAGATAGCCCGTCGATCCTTGGTGACGTTCTCCGGTCCGCTTGTGTACCGGCGTGGTGATGCCCGTAACTTTCCACTTGCCGTCGATCAGAGTTTCGCGTTCGAACCATCGCCACGTATTATTCTCTGCGGCGGTCCAGTGCTCGGGCGCTACCGGCGGATCGAATGGCTCCGAGGGCTCAGTGGCACGCATCACGGCCGCGGCCAATTCGTCCAAGCCATCGGCCCGCAACACTTCGGCCAGATTGAAGATGCCCAGGCCCAGCCAAAAGGCAAACCGACGACGGGTCAGAGAGAAGCGGCGTTGCATGGAAGTCTCGCGATCCGGTTCAAGGATGGTTGCGCAAGTTGCTGCCGGCGCATCCATTCGACCGTCTCGGAGGACACCGCAATTATAGGCCGCCGGGCATACAGGCAAGATGCCGTTGCGCAAGACCTTTCCAAATAGGATCTTGCGGACAACGGCTGCAAAACCGGCGGGCCTACCAGTTGGCAAACTCCGCCAGAATCAGGCCGCACTGGCAGGCGATGACGGCCAGCACGCTCCACAGCAGCGTGCGGTGCACGGCACGCGCCACGTCGTCATCGGCGCGCGATGGCACGCTGCCGCACAAGGCGGCAATCGTGCCTCCCAGAAAACTCGACAGCCCAATCTTAGCCCACAGATACCAGGGCCAGTCGGGCGCCTGTTCGAGTCCATCGATCATCAAGTTCACCGTCAATGGCAGCGACGCGCCTTCGTGGCCGGCGACATAGACCACCGCCGCCAGCAGCACGCCGGCCCCCAACGCAACGATCGTCGCCAAGGCCATTGCTAGAAACTGCGCCAATACGGCCGGCACCAGCGCATACGCTTCGATCCGCCAGCCCGCCAACGCCAACGTTTCCAGCAATCCGCCCCTCACCGCCGCAGCCAGCCGCGCCGCTTGCGCAGCGCCAAGCTTCGTGGTTACCAGCCCGCACGCGCCCAACGGCAGCACCAGGCGCACCAATGTATGACCCGTCACCGCCATCAACTCTGGCAGCAACAATGGTTCCACGATTTCCGGCTTGGGCATCCGCTCGAAGATAAAGTATGCAGCCGTGCCGGCAATCAACAGGCTGCCGATCAAACTGAATGCTTGCGTGCCTGCGCCCGTGCCGTCGCGGACCACTTGCTTGAGCAGCACCAACGGGCGATGCAGCCCCAGCAGTCCCCAGACAAAGGCCAGTGGGCTCAAAACGACGGCGCCGAATTGATTCAACATGTCCGCCGCACGGCGCAGCCAGCGGTCGATGGTACGCGGTGGTTGCGCGATCGATTCGAGCCGCAACCTGCCTGCGACGCTGGCGATGCGATTCCTGCCTGTGTCGGCCGCAAACTGGCATTCGACGATCTGCACGCCTTCCTGGTCGACCAGGGCGCGACTTTCGTCGCCGTCGAGAAATTGCTCCGGCTCGTGCGTGATCACGATCACCACGCTTTGGGCATTGCGCGCCAATTCGTTGAGCGAGCGTGCCAACGATGCGGCCGCGCCCGGATCGAGGCCGGCCGTGGGCTCGTCGGCGATGATGATGCTGGGAATACCCTCGGTGGCGCTGCGGGGCAACAAGCCGCGCACGGCAGACAGGCGGATTCGCTCGCCGCCGGAAGCGTTGGCCAACCGCTGTGGCAGCGGCGCGAGTTGGAATTGTGCCGCCAGTCGATCGATCTCCTGGGCCGCCCGTTCTGCCTCCAAGCGCGAGAACAAGGTGAGATTGCCCGTCACGGACAGGCCGTCGAGGAAGCCGAGCTTCTCGGCCTGCGGCAGGAACGCGATATGCCGGCGCGAGGACGGTTCGTAGCCGAGTTGGCTCCACACCACATGAGCATCGCTCGCGCCGTCGCCGATGGTCACTTCCCCCGTACACGGAATCAGCGGATCGGACAAATCGCCGAAGCCCAACAGCGCCCGGGCGAATGACGACTTGCCGCTGCCGGATCGTCCCACCACCAGGTACAACCGGCCGGCGCGTAGGGTGCAGGGATGATGGAGTCTCAATCGCCGCGGGCCCAGGCCGACTTCGAGCTGATCGAGGTTCAGGCGGGGACCGAAATCGTCCGGTGCTGCGTGCGATGGCATGGTGTTGTTCAGGCGGGGCGGTGCTTTGGAAGGTAAGAGTTTCTCGACGGCACGCAATTCACCTCGCACTAACGCAGCTATCTTAGCAGCGGCTGGTACTGGACTCCTGGCGCCCCCGCTCTCGCCGCCGGCGCAAAGATCAACAGCGGTTCATCACTGATATCCAGCGAGCTGCGTAGCGCGAAGGCAAACAGCAATCGAGGTCCGCCCTCTTTGGTGAGCAGGCGGCGCGCGGCGAAGTCGTTCGCATAGTCCTGCACCGCGTCGAGCACGATGTCCTGACTGTCTCGCCAGGCGGGCATAATGGCCCGCTCATATAGCATGCCGGCCCACCGCTGCCGAAAGGCCTCTTCGAACTCCGGCCGCATCTCGATCACCACGCTCTTGAGAGCCGCGAAGATCGCCGCGCGGTTCTCCTTCCAGAAGGCGATCGCTTCCTCTTCCAAAGCCGCTTGCAATGCCAAAGCGGTTTCGTCGGAAAGGAACGGGCGATCCGCTTTTTCCGTGATCGCCGGACGACCCAGCAAGCGCAGCCACCAGTCCGTGGCGACCGCGCCGCGGTTGTGCACGTCGCCGGCCGTCGCGTTCCAAATGCCGCTGGCCAGGCCTTTCACGCCCACGGCGTCCCAAGCCCGATGCGCTAAGCGATTGACCAGTTGTTCTTCGAGCGGCTTGAGCTTCTCGCGCAACTGCTCGAACGATTCGGCCAGCAGCACTTCGTCTTGCCCGTCGAGCGACGTCATGCCGCGCGACAGTTCTCGCGCCAGGCCATCCATGATCTGGGGCAGCAGGCGCGCGCGGACGCTGGGCCAAATCACGTCGCGCGCCAGGAGCAGTTCTTGTTCTGGAGTGTTCGGGCTGATCAGCAGGCTGATGGCGTCGCGCAAGTCGAGCGAAGCCGGGGCGCCCTTGAGCACGCCGCCGGGGTTCGCGGCCTCGTCGGCGTGCGACGTCAACCGGATGCGCAGCTCCCGCTCGTGTGGCTCGCCGGGCGTTACGGACACGACGCGGCC
>JBBDYK010000182.1:0-5456 GCA_040901665.1 Pirellulales bacterium
GAATCGGCCACCGCCGAAAGGGCCGAACTGCCGCATGCCGACGTGCTGGTGATCGAGAGCACCTATGGCCAGCCGCTCTATCGCCATCCGCCCCGCGCCGACGTGATCGACCAGCTTCTTTCGCTGATTGGCGACGCCATTGCGCACGGAGCGACTCCGGTGGTCGAAGCCTATACGATGGGCAAAAGCCAGGAAATAACCCGCATCCTCACCGCCGGTGGATTCCCGGTTTTGCAGCACCCCAAGATTTATGAGATCAGCCTGGTCTATCGGGCCTTTGGCGTCGAATTGGGAGATCATCATCCCTACGCCGGAGAACCGTTGCCGGGCCACGTCGTGGTGGTGCCGCCACGGATGCACCGGGCCGGCCGACTGCCAGGGCTCAAGAAAACCGTGACGTTTGCCGTGACTGGATGGGCCACTCACCAGCGGACGCGCGATCGACTGGGCGTCGATCACGCGGTGCCCCTTTCGGATCACGCCGATTACGACGAGCTGTTCGAGGCGATCGAGCGCGTCGCGCCCAAAGTAATCTATTGCACGCACGGCCCGGCCGCATTCGTCGGTCACTTGCGCGACCAGGGGCTCAACGCATATCCGCTCGACGAGGGCGCGGCGCGAGTTGCCGCCGGGCCGGCCGTGCAGCGGCGATTGTTTTAGTGCGCCGCAAGAATATCACTTCGTCGCCAGCCGGCGCGGTGGGCAATTCGGTCATCGCACCGCCGCGTCCCGAGTTGCACGCATGGTTACACTCACTCGGTGGGCCATCGCGCAGTCCGCCACTTGTTTACAATGCGTGATGCGACCTACCAGATCGCTTTGGGCTATATTGGGGGTGCCGGCCCGAATTACGCAAACGCGCACGAGGTATCGTCATGTTGCAGCGGAAATTTCTCCACCTGGCGTTAACCGTGCTAGCCATGCTGTGGAGTGTCGCGGCGGCTGACGAGCCTGCGTCGCTCGACGGTCGACAGGGGCGCGAGCTTTCGCTCGATCGATTTCGGCCGCAGCCGATGCTCCGAGTCGGCGAGCATCTGCTACCGCGGGCCAGGTATCCAGTGGTTGACGTTCACGTCCATCCGCGCATCCGCTTGCACCATTCGACCGAAGCACTCGACGCCTTCGTCAAACTGATGGACGAGCAGAACATTGCCGTCGGCGTCAGTCTCGACGGCGGGCTGGGAGACAAATTCGTCGAGCATCGCCAGTATTTGTGGACGAAGTATCGCGATCGCTGGGTGATCTTCGCCAACATCGATTGGCAGGGGCCAGGCGCGGCTGATGATCCGGCCAGTTGGGATTGCCAGCGTCCTGACTTCGGCCGCCGCATGGCGGATCAGCTAGCAAAGGCCAAAGAGTTGGGCGCCAGCGGCCTGAAGGTCTTCAAGAACCTGGGCCTCGAATATCGCAATCCCGATGGGTCGCTCATTCGCGTCGACGACCCGCGCTGGGATCCGATTTGGGAGGCCTGCGCCGCGCTCGGCTTGCCGGTGCTGATCCACACGGCCGATCCCAAGGCCTTTTTCCTGCCGATCGACGAAACCAACGAACGCTGGGAAGAATTGAAACGGCATCCCAACTGGAGCTTTCACGGGCCGGGGTTTCCGAGCTATGACGACCTGATCCAGCAGTTCCTGACGGTCGTCGAGCGTCATCCGCGCACCACCTTCATTGGGGCCCACGTTGCCAGCAGCGCGGAAGACCTGGGAGCCGTGGGCGAATGGCTGGACAAGTATCCGAACCTGAATGTCGACATTGCAGCACGCATTGCCGAGTTGGGGCGTCAGCCCTTTACGGCCCGGCGGTACTTCATGAAGTACTCCGACCGCATTTTGTTTGGCACCGATGGTCCTCGCGTCGTCGAGCGGATTGGCTATCATTGGCGTTTCCTGGAGACCGAGGACGAGAATTTCCCCTATGCGGAAAACGCGTTCCCCCCACAAGGTTTCTGGCGAATTTACGGCGTCCACCTACCCGACGACGTGCTGCGTAAGGTGTACAATGGAAATGCGTCGAGGCTGATCCCCGGCGTGAAAGAGCGCTACGAGGCCTACGTCCGCAATCAGGCGGCGCAACGATGAGCCCGCCTGCGACGCGACAGCGCAGGGACGGCGTTGCGTCCGTTCCGATGCTCTGCAGAATCATTCCAACGCCAAGGAGGTGCCCGTGGATCGCGAACAGTTTCAAACATGCATGGACGCCTGTGACCGCTGCGCCGCGCAGTGCGAACACTGGGCGGACGCGTGGCGGCACGAGCCGCACTCCGAGTCGAGTGCCGATTGCATTTCCTTGGCCCAGGATTGCGCCGAGTATTGCCGGATGGCCGTGGCCATGATGCGGCGAGAGTCGCACTTCTCGGCCGAAGTCTGCCGGGTCGGCGCCGAGATTTGCGATGTCTGTGCCGCGCAAGCCGCGCGTCACGAGCATGCGGCATGTCAACAATTGGCCAGCGAGTGCCGCGCCTGTGCCGAAGAGTGCCGCCGGCTGACAATGGCCGTGATCTGCGCCTGAAGGCGCGCCGATCCAATCGCTAGTGCTCGCCGGGCCAGCTAAAGACGCGGATGCGGTTTCCGTCCGGATCGGTACACGACGCTTCGCGGAGTCCCTCCGGATCACGCGCCGGATAGGTGACTCGGGCGCCGGCGGTCCGCAGCCGCGCAGTCACTTGCCGCACGTCGGTCACTTCGAACGCCAGGCTGATCCGTGGCGACGGCGGGCCGCTGTCGGCGCGCGCGATCAGGGCCAGCCGGTTTTCGCCCGCTTCCAATAACGCATAGCCGTCATCGATCACGCGCACCAGCACCCGCAGGCCCAAGACCTCGCGGTACCATTCCACCAGCGCGCTCCAATTGGTCGTTCGCAGTTCGACGCAGTACAGCCCGGGCCGGTCTTCTCGACGGATATCTTTGGCCATTGCCGGCGTTGTTCTCCCAGAAGCCCCGCTAGTCAACGGTCCGCAAGGGCCGGATCGACCGCGCCGAGCGCCCGCGGCACGAGCTGACATTGACCACAACTCCAGTTGCACTAAAATGTTGCGATTCTCCACTAGAATTGCAAGATGACTATGACCCCGACGGATCGTACCGCGCCCCGAGCGTCCCCTGTGATGAACAGCCCTGCCGAACCGGACCACAGCACTCCCGGCATGCACGAGGCCGCGCGCCGAGAGAAACTTCGCAGGCTCGAAGAGCTCGGAGTCGATCCCTGGGGCGCGCGTTTCGACAACGTCATGCCGATCGCCAGCATTCGGGCTCGCGAGGGCGACATCACCGTCGAGCCGATTTCGGCCGGTTCCGAACAGCGCAGCCCAGAGCAGCGCAGCCCAGAGCAGCACGGCCCGAAAGTGCGCGCGGCGGGCCGCATCGTCCTGCAGCGCAAGAAGGGCAAGCTGATCTTCCTCGACATTCGCGATTCGTCCGGGCAGGTGCAACTGTTCGTGGGCCGAGGGCAGGTCGGCGAAGACAACTGGGCGATGGCCGAGTGCCTGGACCTGGGCGACTTGATCGGCGTCGACGGCGAGCTAAAGCATACCAAGACCGGCGAGCTGACCGTCTTCGCCGAAAAGCTGCACTTCCTCACCAAGACTCTGGAACCGCCGCCAGAAAAGCACCACGGCCTGACCGATCCGGAGTTGCGCCAGCGGATGCGCTATCTCGATTTGACGTACACCGAGGGGGTGCTGCCGCGGTTTCTCAACCGGGCCAAGATCGTGCAGTCGATTCGCAACTCGCTTTACGAGCGCGGCTATGTTGAAGTCGAGGGTCCCACGCTGCACTCGGTGGCCGGCGGCGCGGCCGCTCGCCCCTTCCGCACGCACCACCATGCGCTCGACATGCCGCTGTCGCTGCGCATCGCGCTGGAGCTGCACCTCAAGCGGCTGCTGGTCGGCGGCATCGAGCGCGTCTTCGAGCTGGGACGCGTGTACCGCAACGAAGGCATCAGCCAGCGGCACAATCCCGAGTTCACCATGCTCGAGGTGTATCAAGCCTATGGCGACTATGGCACCATGATGGAGCTCACCGAGGCACTCATCGTCAATGCCATCGCGGCCACGGGCCAGCAGCCCAAGCTCGAGTGGGGCGAGCGGATCATCGACTTCACGCCACCCTTTGCTCGGCACACGTACGACGAACTGTTCGCGCAGCACACGGGACTGGCGCCGGACGATGCTGCGGCCATCGAGAAGCTGGCCAAGGAGATCGGCTTCGAGACGGCCGGCAAGCACCCGGACGTCATCAAGAGCGAAGTGTTCGAGGAGCGCGTTGAAGACCGGCTGGATGGCCCGATATTCGTGCTCGATTACCCTGCCAGCATCTGCCCGCTGACGAAGCGCAAGCGCGACCAGCCGGCGGTGGCCGAGCGGTTCGAGCTGTTCGTGGCTGGCATGGAAGTGGCCAACGCCTATACGGAGCTCAACGATCCCGACTTGCAGGAGCAATTGTTCCGCACGCAATTGGAGGGTCAGAAGGAGGAAGACTCGATGGCCAAGATGGACCATGACTTCATTCGCGCGCTACGACACGGCATGCCGCCGGCGGGCGGACTCGGCATCGGCATCGATCGACTGGTGATGTTGTTGACCAACACGCAAAGCATTCGCGACGTAATTTTGTTTCCGTTGCTCAGGCTGGAAGAGCCTCAGCGGCCATGACCACGGCCGGCATTCCGTAAGGTCGGTCGGATTTGCGTTAGCGGCACGAATCAACGAACGGACTCTTTGCCAAAGGATTGGCCATGTACAAGCTGCTGCTCTGCTGGCGCTATCTGCGCACGCGCTACATCGCGCTGGCCTCGGTCATCAGCGTCACGTTGGGCGTGGCCACGATGATCGTCGTCAACAGCGTGATGACCGGCTTTACGCATGAAATGCAAGGCCGCATTCACGGCATCCTCTCCGACGTCGTCTTCGAAACGCACGGCATGAACGGCTTCCACGACCCGGAATTGCACATGCGCAAGATTCGGGAAGTGGCGGGCGACTACATCGCCGGCATGACGCCCACGGTGGTCGTGCCCGCCATGCTGGTGCTGGACTACAACGGGCAGTTCGTGCCGCGGCCGATCCAAATCATTGGCATCGACGACACGACGCACGACAAAGTAAGCGATTTCAGCCGCTATTTACAGCATCCGGCCAATCGCAAGCGGCTCTCCTTCGATTTGCACGAAGACGGCTACGACACGTACGACCACCAGGCTGTTTCCGAAGCGATCAAGCGCGAGCGAATGGACTACGCCGGCTGGGTCTATCGCCGGATCAAGGCCCGGCACGTGGCGGAGCGCAACGCGCTCGATGCGGAGCGACAGGCCATTGAAGCCAAGCTTCAGGCTCAGGCGGCGCCGCAAGACGCGCCCCTGGAGGCGCCGGATGCTACGGCTAACCCGTTCGCCACGGCCGCGGTCGATGCCGCGCAAGCGTTCGACCCGGCCAAGGAGCAGCACACGGGCGTGGTGAT
>JBBDYK010000183.1:0-5453 GCA_040901665.1 Pirellulales bacterium
GGCGCGGACGACACGCTCGACGATGTCAGCGATGTCGCCCGAGTAATTCTCTCCGGACATGCGGCTGATCCAGCTGATCACCGGCACCTCTGGCGGCAGTTCAAACGCCGCGTGCGCTGACGGCTCGAGTTGGCGTGAGTACGCTGTCATGTCGATCCCATGAGGGATGACCCGAACCTTCGCGCGGTCGGCGCCATCGCGGACCAGGTCGTCGATCAGGTACTCGCTCACCGGGAGCAGCAGCCATGCCTTGGGCAGGACGAATCGCGGCACCAGGCCGGCGACACGGCGCTGCCATTGGGCGAATCCCTTCTTTGGTGACAGCGCGAACGATTTCGCGTAGGCAGCGTGCAACGAGATGCACCACGGGATGCGCAGCGACCGCGCGATCCACCAGCCTAGCAAGCCCATCAAGTAGGGATCCATTGCGCGCACGATATCGACGCGCTCCTCCCTCGCAATCCTGGTCACCGCCGCAAACGTCCGCAGGACGGCGACGGGCGCCGCCAGCCGGGCCTGCCACTGGCTACTGGCGCCAAGCGCGGTTCCGAGCGGCAACTCGTAGATGCGGTGCACGGCGTCGAGATCCACGATTCGGGGAGCGGACGTCAGCGGATGCACGGTGATCACGCGTTCGAAGAAGCCATGCTCATCGCGTTCGCGAATCATCCAACTGACGCCCTTTCGGCACAGGGTTTCGTAGTCTGCGGGCACCAGAAACAGGATGCGGGGCTTCAATGAATGCGGCTGACCGGATAACTCGAACAGAGCTTGCAGATGTCCACCGCGCCCTGATCGCGGTGGATGCGCGCGCGAAAATCCTGGTACCGTGCGCCGTTCCAAATCTCGTCGAGATCCTCCCTCAGGAGGTTGCCCATTATTTCCTGGCCTTTCGGGTCGCGGCAGCACGGCACGACGTCGCCATTGACGTGAATCGCCATCGAATAGTAGATCCACGGGCACGAGTTGTCGGGGAGATCCTTCGGCTTCAAGACCCCGCGGTCGAATGCGCCGTGATCGTAGATCCAGTGCGCCTTGTTCACCGGCAGGAATTGCTTGCCCTGCTCCACGCTGCGCACGCAGGGATCGACGACCAGCGCGCGATCGGCGCCCATCTCCCTGATCGTCTTCTTAAACAGCTCGAGCTCGTGCTCGTTGTGCTTCATCACGATCAGGCCGACGTCAATCTGCAGTTTCGAGTGCCGCAGCGCTTTCTGCCGAATCGTCTCCTTCAGGTTCGCCATCACGCGATCGAGCTTGCCCTTGACGCGGTAGATCTCGTGGGTCTCCTGGGTCATGCCGCCGATCTGGAAGCTGACCTTGTCGAGCCCCGACGCCACCAGGCGCTCTGGATCGACGAAGTCGCCGTTGGTGCACGTTTCCACGAATGGAATGCCCGCCGCCTTCGCGTAGCGAATCATGTCGTAGGAATGCTTGTTCAGGAACGGCTCGCCCATGAAATAGAACATCAACGTGTTCGTGTGCAGGCCGACCTTGTCGATGATGGTCTTGAACTGCGCCGGCGACATGTGGCCCTTGGTGCGCCCGAGGATGCCGGCGCCGGTCTCGCACACCGGGCAGTCGAGATTGCAGACGTTGGTCTGCTCGATCGTGACGTTCATCGGCCGGCCACGGACCGTGGTCGAGCGGCGCGCCAGCGAGAGCGTCGACTTGAAATGATCGGTGCTGCCGCGCCGGCCCCTGAGCAGGCCCACCGCGCCGAAGGCGAAGCCGGTCGCAACCGCGAAGCGCCGGTTGGTACTCGCGAGAATGCGGATCCGATCTTTCAGTTGTTGGAGCATTTCCTGTTAAACGGGCTCGGTTGCCGGCCGAACCTCTTCATTATACGCGCCGGTTGCGTCGAAACAGTAGAGGCGGTAATCCTTGTGCGCGACCACGCGCGCAGGCGGCAGATCCGACACGAAATTCGCCGGCAGCATTCCCTCCATCGTCAGCAGGTATCGGATGCCGTACTGCTTCACCGCGTGTTTGATCGGCACGAGGAGGCGCGGCCACGTCGGCTGTAGCTTGTCGAACCCGTGTCCGTGGCCGCCCCAAAGCACGGGCTGGCCGGTCTTGTAGGCCACGACCTCGCACCAGTTGACCGGCACGCACATCACCACGCCTCGCGGCCGCGACTTGAGCTGCTCGATCATCCACTCGAGCCCGTCGTCAACGCGCGTGCGCGGGTTGCGCAGGAACTCGCGGTAGTAGATCGTCACGCCGATCGTGTTCAGAATCAACGCGCTCGCCACGAGCGTAGTCGAAAACATCGGCGCAAGCGTGTACTGGTAGGTCAGCGAGAGCACGATCGACGCCATCAGCGACGTGTTATAGACGTACAGATAGCCCGCGCCGAACCGCTTCAGTGGATTTACAAGCGAGGTCAGCACCGCCCACGCACACGGTGCGAGGACCCACACCAGCAACGGCGTCGGATAGATCGCCGACCGCAGGAACAAACGCTCGTAGACGAGCAGGCACGCGATCCATGCCGCGGGGTTAAAGCCGAACATGATGAACGCGTGCCACGCGACGCCGCGAACGCCGGGCTTATGCAGTTTCTCGCGTCGCTGGTAGAGGGCATCGCCGTAGATCGGCGATTCGCGCAGCAGGTCGGCGCCAATCCAGCGCCAGTTGCGATGCCAGAACGACACGATCTCGATGTGCGCCTTGAGCACGTTCCAGTAAAAGCCCCTGCTCATCACCATCGCCGCGGCGAACCAAGCGGGCAGCAGCAGCAACAGGCCCGGCCGCAGGTAGATCGCCGCGGTGCTGATTGTGATGAAGACCAGCAGCTGGGTCGTCATCTTATGCGTCAGCAGAATCAAGCCGCCGAGAAACACGATCATCGCCCACGTGCCGAGACCGCCGCGCGTCATCGCCACGAGCAGGAAGATCAGCAGCGCATCAAGCATGATCGCCGCCAGGCCGCGCGGATTGAGCTGGATGTTGTACGACGTCTGGATGGGAATGGTCGCGTAGACAAGTCCAGCGACCATAATCACGCGGGGATTGCCGTTACTGAGCCAGTGCGCCACCATCAGAAGCAGCAGCATCCGGCCCAGATCGATTGCGATTGCGACGATATGGCTCTTGGAATCAAAGATGCGTTCCGGCAGCGCCGACAGCAGCAGCGGGAACAGCGGCGGATACCACTGCTGCTCATCGAGAATGTACTGCGGCAAGGATGGTGGAAACCGTCGGGTCCGGCGGTAGGCCTCGACGTACGACTTCCAGAACCAGTGGTCGACGCCGACTCCGTGCGGCGCCAGCGCGAGGGCTAGCGACCTGAATGCCGCAGCCAGAACCAGCAACCCGATGATGGTCGCAGTCAGAGTCATCGAGGCGGCTCGATTCCCGGCTTTCTTACGCGAAGCAGCCAAAGCGCTCGCCGTTCGGGTGGCACCAGCGCCGCAAGCCGGGAGTCGAAATCATCGACGGTCAGTGGTCCGGGCCACGCTTGCTTCCTGATGAAGTTGACCAACGTCGGCGCGATCGGGGCGTAAAAGCCCTCGTAGCTGTGGTCGACATCACTGAAGCCAGCGTCGCGAGCGGCCGCGCGGATGTCGGCGAGCGTATGAAGACGGCCGCCATGGTGCCGGCGCGTCGCGGCAGCGCCATAGGAGCTGGCGTTGGCCTCAACCATGATCCAATAGCCGCCGGGAGAGAGCACTCGAAAGACTTCCCGAGCCAGGTCTTGAACTTGCGACATCGACAAGTGATGCAGGACCATCACATCGAGAACGGCGGCGAATGTGCTCTGCAGCCAGGGCAACCGTCTCGCTGAAGTGGGGACAACCTGAAATCCGCAGCTTGAAAGATGAGACCACCACTGATGCGGCTGGAGATCCTGCGCCGCAACGCGGAATCCCAACTGGTTCAGGAGGGCAACATGACGGCCGCGGCCACAACCGAATTCCAGAACGGCACAGCCAGGCGAAAGTGCCAGGCCTGCCAGGTAGTGCGCTGCCCAGCGCTTTGCCAGGAGGATGTCGTCCAGCGTTCGCCGATAGAACCGTTCGAGCCGCCAGTCGCTGAAATGACGCAGTGGTGACAGGTAGCTGGACGTTGGACTGAGTTGCCGAAGGGCGAGCGTCCAGAGATTCCTCCGCGACCCTTCGGCGGCCGCACCCGCCCAGGTGAGAACCGAACCCTGACAGCCCCACGCTCGATCGCACGAGGAACACCGACCATTTGGGGCGGCGGAGTCGGCACCAATCCGGGCGGCCCCGCACCATGGGCACGCCACGACCCCGAACGCCCATGGAAGGGTGTTCAAACGCCTCCTGGGCTGGATGACGACGCTCGAGCGGAGTGGCCAATTGCCCGTGCCAGCACTTCGCGGAGGGCATCGCGATCACCGGCATGCACCGCAGAAATCAGCTCCCGAATCATGGCTTCGATATCGAAGGTCGCAGGGCATGCGCCGCGTATTACCTCGAGTACTTGCGGATGCTCGGTGGCCCTCGCCTGCAATCCGTCATCGAACAGCGCCTCGTGCATTTTCTCGCCCGGACGCATGCCGACGAAAGTGATCGGGATGCCCTCCTCCGACAGCCCCGACAACGTGATCAAATCACGCGCCAAGTCAACGATCCGGATCGGTTCGCCCATATCCAGCACGAACAACTCACCACCCTTGCCCCTCGCGCTGGCCTCGAGCACGAGATGAACGGCTTCCGGAATCGTCATGAAGAACCGGGTCATCTCAGGGTGAGTCACGGTGACCGGGCCGCCCTCCTCGATCTGACGCTTGAAAGTGTTGACGACCGAGCCACGGCTGCCCAGAACGTTGCCGAAACGAACCGTGACGAACGCCTGGCCGGACGTGCGCGCGACGTCAGCGACAATCTCCTCGGCGAGGCGCTTGGTCGCGCCCATGATGCTGGTCGGCGCAACCGCCTTATCCGTCGAGATCAACACGAAGCGCTCGACGCCGACACGCCGGCATTGGGTAACCACGACGTGGGTGCCGATGACGTTGTTGGTGACGGCCTCTTCAGGGTTGTCCTCCATGAGCGGCACATGTTTGTGCGCGGCTGCATGAAACACCACCTGCGGGCGGACGGCGTCGAACGCGGCCGCCATCCGGTGCTGGTCCCGGATGTCAGCGATGATCGCGGTCAACGGGACGTTCGGGAATGACCGCTTCAGCGACGCCTCGGTTTCGAAGATGCTGTTCTCACCGTGGCCGAGCAGCACCAATCGTGACGGCGAGGCCTTGGCGACCTGGCGGGCCAATTCCGATCCAATCGACCCGCCCGCGCCGGTCACCAGCACGATGCGGCCGTGCACCATGTCGACGGTGGTGTTCCTGTTCGCCGGATTGCGCCTCAGCAGGTCGCTGATCTCGACATTGCGCAGCCGATTGACGCCGACCTTGCCGGTGAGCAGCTCGAACATCCCCGGCATGGTCTGCGACTTGACATCGGCATCGCGGCAAAGGTTGA
>JBBDYK010000184.1:0-5426 GCA_040901665.1 Pirellulales bacterium
CAACGAGTACGTGTTTCCCGAGGATATCTACAACCAGCGGAAGATGGAAAAGATCTTCGGCTTGATCGAGCACCACTGCTTTCAAGGACATACGCACGTGCCCGGCGTGTTTACGCAGAGCTTGAACTTCTTGAGCCCTGAGGAAATCAACGGCGTCTACCGGCTGGGCGACGAAAAGACCATGACGAACGTCGGCTCCGTCGGACAGCCCCGCGACGGCGACCCGCGCAGTTGCTATGTCGTGCTGGAAGAGAACTCGGTTACGTTTCGCCGGGTGCCCTACGACCTGGAACGGACCATCAAGCAGATCTACGATACGCCCGAGCTGGATAACTTCCTGGGCGATCGACTTCGCGAGGGGCGCTGAGCGCACCGGCCCTGCGGCTGTTGCGCTGGCAAGCTGCGCGTTCGATCTCCACTTTTGTCGCTTAGGAAGGCGGGCGGCCGTTTTCGCCGCGTTTCTTCCCCCACGACGGCAGGGACTTGGCATTGCAAGATTCGCGTCCCGGGGAACAATGACGGATAGCTCCCCCGGCCGCCCCCCCTGTGACGGACTCCCGCCGCCGCGCCGGCTGCTCTCGACCGCCAAAGGACATCGATCTCGTGGACAGACGTTTCGTGCTATTCATGGTGCTGGCGGTCTCGGTGATGGCGGCCAATACGCTCATCGTCGGGTACTTTTTCCCGCCCGAACCTGTGCCCAAAAAAGTTGCCCAAGCCGATGCCAAGCAAGGCGCAGGCAAACAGGGCGATCTCAAGCCCGCGGCCGACAAGGGCGCCGCCGCACAAGCGGCCGACGCCGAGCCGGCCCCTGCGGAGGCCGAGGGCCAGGCTCAACCCGACGATGCTGCTCAGGAAGCCGCCGCCGCCAAGCCGGAGGATGATGCGGCGCCGCCCGCCCCAGCGACGATCGAATCGCAGCGACTTTCGCTTGGCTCGGGCGATCCGGCCAGCCCGTTTCGCATGCTGGTGTATCTGACCAACGATGGCGCTGCCATCGAGCGGCTCGAGATGAATAGCCCGCAGTATCTCGACCTCGAAGATCGCAGCGGTTACCTGGGTTATCTATCGCCGGCCGACGCGTCGAAGCGCGGCGGCGCGGTGGTCCGCGTCGTCGGAGCCGGAAGTCCGGCCGCAGCCGCAGGACTCGAGCCGGGCGACGTCATTACGGCGCTCGGCAAGCAGAAGATCGACAGCGCAGCCAGCCTGACCGCCGCGCTGGCGCCGACCAAGCCTGGCGCATCAATCGAGCTGACGGTTTTGCGTGGCGATGCCACCAAGACGTTACAGGCCACGCTGACCCGGCAGCCGTTGGCCGTGATTCGTCCCGAGTTTGAGACCAAACCGATCGCGTCCGTCGCCAACGGCAAGCACGATCCGCTGTCGTTCCTGATGACCCTCGAGCAGTTCGACGAAAAGTTGCTGGGAGACAGCGCCGAAGAACTCCGAGACGTCGACCTGCGTCGCGGCGCGTGGGAAATCGTGTCCGCCAACGAGGTGGTGGCGCGCTTCCGCAAGAAGCTGCCGGCGCTGGGGCTCGAGCTGACCAAGACCTATCGGCTTGCGCAGGCGCCTGCCGACGAATCCGGCGACAACGACTACCCGGCTTATAGCCTGCTGCTGGATGTGGCGGTGACCAACGTGAGCGACAAAGCCCACGATGTCGCCTACCAGTTGGATGGTCCCACGGGTTTGCCCACCGAGGGCTCGTGGTATGCCATCAAGGTCAGCCGCAGTTGGGGCTCAGCGGGATTGCGCGACATCATCGCGAGGTTCGAAGGGGGCGCTACCACGCAAGTCACGCCGGCGGCGATCGCCGCGGAGGATTTCGATACTTCGTGGAGCAACAATCCGCTCGACTACATCGCGGTCGACGCCCAGTACTTCTCGGTGGCGCTGGTTCCCAAGGCGGCCAAGGCCGACGAAGTCTGGTTCTCGCGGGTGAAGCCAATTCGGGTGGGCGCTGTGCCGGACGACAAAGCCCTGATCAAGATGACCGACATTTCGTTTCGCCTGACGAGCGAGACCGCCGAATTGGCGCCCGGCGCGTCGATCGAGCATGGATTTCAAATCTTCGCGGGACCGAAACGGCCTGCCCTGTTGGCGCAGTATGCCACGCCCAATCCCGCCGTCACGCTCAGCGATCTGGTGTATTACGGCTGGTTCGGTTTCGTGGCCAAGCCGATGTTGTTCATCCTGCACGCGTTTCACGGCGTGGTGGGAAACTACGGCCTGGCGATCATCATGCTCACGGTGGCCGTGCGGTTGTGCATGTTTCCGCTGAGCCGCAAGCAGGCCCTGAGCGCGCAGAAGATGCAGGAGCTTCAGCCCGAGATCAAGCGCCTCAACGAGAAGTACAAGAACGAAGCCGAAAAGAAGATGCGCGCGCAGCAGGACTTGTTCAAGCAGCACAATTATCATCCGCTGGGCGGCTGCATGCTGGCGTTCGTGCAATTGCCGATTTTCGTGGGTCTGTACCGCTCGTTGAGCGTCGATGTCTCGCTGCGGCAAGCGCCCTTGATTTCGGAGAGCATTCGCTGGGCGTCGAACCTGGCCGCGCCGGACATGTTCTGGGATTGGAGCTACTTGATGCCCCAGTTCATCAATCAAGGAACCGGCTTCTTCGGGCTGGGCCCTTACTTGAACATCCTGCCGCTATTCACGATCGGCCTGTTTATCTGGCAGCAAAAGATGTTCATGCCTCCGGCAGCCGACGAGCAAGCCGCGCTGCAGCAAAAAATGATGCAGTACATGATGATTTTCATGGGCTTGCTGTTCTTCAAGGTGGCCAGTGGTCTGTGCGTGTACTTCATCGCTTCAAGCATTTGGGGCATTACCGAACGCAAGTTGCTGCCGAAAGCTAAATCGCACGGACAGCCCGGCGGCACAGACGCTCCCGCTCCGCTGCCCAGTGGCACCTCGGGCAATGGCGCGGCCAGAGGCAAGAAACGGCAAAAGGGGCGTAAGTAAGCCCCCTTTTCTTTGCCCTCGTCCGATCCGCCATGCTACATACCGCAGACACGATCGCCGCGATTGCCTCACCTCCGGGCTCGGCGCCGCGGGGCGTGGTTCGCGTTGGCGGTCCGAGCGTCGTGGCGACGCTCGACGCCTGCTTCCGACCATCTGAACCGACGCCGCTTTCGGCCATCGTGCGACCGCGCGTTGTCCCGGGCACGATGCTGCTGGCGTCGTCGGCTTTCGACGAAGTACCGGTCGATCTGTTGCTATGGCCCACCGATCGCAGTTACACGCGGCAGCCGATGGCCGAGTTGCACACCATCGGTTCGCCGCCTTTGTTGGCCGCTGTTCTGGCGACGGTTTGCCGGCATGGAGCGAGGCTGGCTCAACCAGGCGAATTCACGTTGCGAGCCTTTCTGGCCGGCCGACTCGATCTGGCCCAGGCCGAGGCCGTGCTGGGCGTGATTGATGCTCGCAACCGGGCCGAACTGCATTGGGCTTTGGGCCAACTTGCCGGCGGAATGACGCAGCCGCTGCATGCGTTGCGCGATCGGCTCATGGACTTGTTGGCCCATCTCGAAGCCGGACTTGACTTCGTCGAAGAGGACATCCGGTTCATCGAGCGCGACGAGATCCAGCGCCAGCTAGACGACGCGATGGCGCTCGTGGAACAAACGCTCAGTCAATTGGCCACACGCACGCGACATGACGCGTTGTCCCTGGTCGCGCTGATGGGCTGGCCCAACGTCGGCAAGAGCAGCCTGTTCAACCGGCTCGTGCCCGAGGGTTCGGCACTAGTGGCGAACCAGCCCGGCACGACGCGCGACTACTTGACGGGCACGCTCGATCTCGGCGGCGTGGTCTGTCAATTGTGCGACACGGCGGGCGTCGAGACTGTGATAGCTGCCGCCGGTGACAGCTTGCATGCCGACATCCGCCAGTCGGCACAACACCTAGGTGCGTCGCAAGCGGCGCGTGCCGAGCTATGCATCGTGTGTCTCGATGCCACACGAGATCTGAATTGCTGGGAGCGAGAGCAACTGGCCACGATCCACGCCGGCCCGCGGCTTGTCGTGTTGACCAAGTCGGACGCGCCAGGCTGCCTTGAAGCTCCGCCAGGCGCGATCGCAACCAGCGCGCTATCCGGCAGCGGGCTGGCAGAGTTGCGCACCGCAATCCGGGCGAAGCTCGGTGAAACGGCAAACGGCGAAACTGCGGCCCAAATCACGGCCGATCGCTGCGTCGACAGCCTGCGCGCGGCCGGCGAGACGCTCCAGCGGGCCGGGCAACTGAATCGCGCCTCGGCAGGCGAAGAGCTCATTGGCAGCGAGTTGCGCCTGGCGTTGGACGAGCTGGGCAAAGTGGTTGGGGCCACCTACACCGATGACATTTTGGATCGTGTCTTTAGTCGGTTCTGCATCGGGAAATAAGGCGAAACCCGGCCGGCGAGCGACGGGTAAACGCTAGGGTGGGGTGCAATGGTCGCGCGCGCACGCCACGTACGACGCGTCTCTCCGCCCGAAACCGTGGGCCACAACTTCAATATTCTCGTTCCGGCGACGAATCCCCAGGTAGCACGGCCCAACGTGTACCGAATGTTTGCTCCCCATTACTCCCGTGGAAAAATGTTGGCCGTTGGGCTACACTAACCAGTCCTGTCCACTCCCCCCAGCGTGTGCCGGACCTAGAGTCGTTGGCGCTCGTTCTCTGCTCATTATTCTCCCAAACGCGAGGTCATTGTTATGCGAACCCGAGCAAGCGCGCTGGTTGCCCTGTTGGCGCTGTGTGCAGCGCCCCTGGTGGCCGAGGAGTCGAAAGCTCCGATCGGCAAGAAAATCGACAACTTCACACTAAACGACTTCCACGGCCAGCCCTACTCTCTGGATCAGGTGGGCAAGGACAAGTTCGTGGTGCTGACGTTCCTGGGCACCGAGTGCCCGCTGTGCAAAATCTATGCGCCTCGCTTGATGGAATTGGCCAAGCAGTACGAGCCGCAGGGCGTCGTGTTCCTAGGCATCGATCCCAATCGGCAAGACGCGGTGACCGAAATCGCGGCCTATGCGCGGGTGCATGAGATCGCGTTCCCCATTCTCAAGGATCTCAAGCAAGGGCTGGCCGATCAGCTCGGCGTCACGCGCACTCCGGAAGTCGTCGTGCTCGACAAGAATCGCACGATTCGCTATCGCGGCCGCATCGACGATCAGTACGGCATCAAACAGAACATGAACTATCAGTTGACCGAGCCGAAGCAGCGCGACCTGGTGTCGGCCCTCGACGCCGTGCTGGCCGGCAAGCCGGTGGCACAAGCCGAGGTGGCTGCGGCGGGCTGTCTGATCGGCCGCGATCTCGAGCCGGTCGTCGACAGTGACGTGACCTACTCGAAGCAAATCGCGCGGATCATGAATGACAACTGCGTATTCTGTCACCGCGACGGCCAGATTGCCCCGTTCACGCTCACCAGCTACGAC